>DASSRW010000207.1:0-2852 GCA_035701545.1 Pseudolabrys sp. | reverse complement strand
CGCCGAAGCTGATGCCGCAGACCCAGACATTGGAGGGATTGGGATAAAGCGTGTTCATCCAATCCAGCACGGCGGCGGCGTCGGAGAGTTCGCCCGCGCCATTGTCGAAGCTACCCTGGCTGCGGCCCACGCCGCGGAAGTTGAAGCGCAAGGCGGAAAAGCCGCGGTGCACGAAGGCGTAGTAGAGCTGGTAGATGATCTGGTGGTTCATCGTGCCCCCGAACTGCGGGTGCGGGTGCAGGATGATGGCGATGGGGGCATTCTTCTGCCGTGCCGGGTGGTAACGGCCCTCGATGCGTCCGGCCGGACCCGTAAAGATGACCTCAGGCATGGTTCTCAACCTTAACCGGTTTTCAAAGCCGCGGCGGCACCCGCCGGGCCAAAGTCTATATGGCGTTTCGCCACCGCAAGCGGAGTCGGCATCTGTTTGGAATTATTCTAAATATAGAGAATTCCGCTGCGTTTTGGTTCGGCGCAGGCTATAAGCTGGCCAAGAATGGCGGCTTCTAGCACGATCTCCCCCGCAAAACGCAAGGATTTTCGTGGGTCTAGCGCCGCAAGGTATCGCGAACGGATGACCAAGCGCGTTTATTTCGACTGGAATGCCACAGCTCCGCTGCGGCCCGCGGCGCGGGCGGCCCTTGTGGCCGCTTTGGACCTGACCGGCAACGCGTCATCGGTCCATGCCGAGGGGCGGCGCGCCCGCAAACTGGTCGAGGCGGCCCGGCAGAGTGTCGCACAGCTGGTTGGCGACCAAGGAGAGAACGTCACCTTCACCTCCGGGGGCACAGAGGCCAACGCCCTTGCCCTGACCCCCGCCATTGACGTCGGCGGAAACCGCCGCCCGCGTGATCGCTTGTTCGTCTCGGCCATCGAGCACCCTTCCGTCCTCGGCGGCGGGCGCTTCGCACCGAACGCGGTGGAGACATTGGCGGTGGACGGAGAAGGCGTTGTCGATCTCGAGGCGCTGGCGGAAAGGCTTGCGGCATCCGAGCGGCCCTTCGTCTCGGTCATGCTTGCGAACAACGAGACCGGCGTCATCCAGCCGATCGCAGCGATCGCCGAGATTGTGCATGCGGCCGACGGTGTTCTGCACGTCGACGGCGTGCAGGCGGCGGGCCGGATCGATTTCGACATGGCGAGGCTCGGCGCCGATCTGCTCACGGTTTCCAGCCACAAGATCGGCGGTCCGCAAGGCGCTGGCGCCCTGATCTGGCGCGGAAACATCCGTACCGGCGAACCGCTGATCAAAGGGGGCGGGCAGGAACGCGGCCAGCGCGCCGGCACCGAAAACGTTGCCGCTATTGCCGGATTTGGCGCGGCGGCCGAGGAAGCCCGCGCGTCATGCCGCACTGAGGCCGGGCGCATGGCCAAGTTGCGGGAGAAGTTCGAAACGGGCCTGAAGGCGCTGGCGCCGGACGTGACGATCTTCGGCGCCAAGGCGCCGCGCTTGCCGAATACGACGCTGTTCACGGTTCCCGGCCTGAAGGCCGAGACAGCCGTCATTGCCTTTGACCTTAACGGCGTGGCGGTGTCGTCCGGCTCGGCCTGTTCGTCCGGAAAAGTGCAGGCCTCGCATGTGCTTACGGCAATGGGCATGGAACACGGGCTGGCGCGGGGGGCGGTGCGCGTCAGCCTCGGCTGGGAAACCACCGATGACGACGTCGAAACGCTGCTGATTGCTTGGAATAAGGTTGCATCGTCATTACTTAAGAACAGAGGTAAACAAGGCATCGCCGCATGATGCGGCGCTGCGAAATAAGGGTGATCGGCGCGAGAAGCGAACGACCATAACCGACAAATCCAACCCGCGGTCCTTGAAACCGTGAGCGGAGGGAAGAATGCCGGCCGTACAAGAGACCGTCGATCAGGTCCGCCGTATCGACGTTGATCAATACAAATTTGGGTTCGAGACGTTGATCGAGTCCGACAAGGCTCCCAAGGGCCTTTCGGAGGACACGATCCGCTTTATCTCAGCCAAGAAGAACGAGCCGGACTGGATGCTCGCGTGGCGGCTGGAGGCTTATCGCCGCTGGCTGACCATGCGCGAGCCGACCTGGGCGCGTGTCGAATATCCGAAGATCGACTACCAGGACATCTACTACTATGCGGCGCCCAAGAAATTCACCGCGCCGAAGTCGCTGGCCGATGTCGATCCGGAGATTCTCAAGACCTACGAAAAACTCGGCATCCCGCTTCGCGAACAGGAAATTCTCGCCGGCGTCGAGAAGGGCGACGGCACGCGCTCGCGCGTGGCGGTCGATGCGGTGTTCGACTCGGTTTCAGTCGCCACGACCTTCAAGGCGGAGCTCAAGAAAGCTGGCGTGATCTTCATGCCGATTTCGGAAGCGATCCGCGAGCATCCGGAACTCGTGAGGAAGTATCTCGGCTCGGTTGTGCCGGTCACCGACAACTTCTTTGCCACGCTGAATTCGGCGGTGTTCTCCGACGGCTCGTTCGTCTACGTGCCGGAAGGCGTGCGCTGCCCGATGGAGCTTTCGACCTATTTCCGCATCAACGAGAAGAACACCGGCCAGTTCGAGCGGACGCTCATCATCGCGGACAAGGGTGCCTACGTCAGCTATCTGGAAGGCTGCACGGCGCCGATGCGCGATGAGAACCAGTTGCACGCGGCCGTTGTCGAGCTCGTCGCACTCGACGATGCCGAGATCAAGTATTCGACCGTGCAGAACTGGTATCCGGGCGATGCCGAGGGCAAGGGTGGCATCTTCAACTTCGTCACCAAGCGCGGCGATTGCCGCGGCCCGCGCTCGAAGATTTCCTGGACGCAGGTCGAGACCGGCTCGGCGATCACCTGGAAATATCCGAGCTGCATTCTGCGCGGCGACAAT
>DASSRW010000206.1:0-6402 GCA_035701545.1 Pseudolabrys sp. | reverse complement strand
GGCTGGTCGCCGATCCGCGTACGGCGGTGACGCGCGCCTCGACGCAGGCTAACGCCGCGCATCTCTCGCCCGCCTTCATCGACGAAATCCTCGCGCGCTATGCCGGCACGCGGCTCGGCCGCCAGGAAATCGACGGCGAGATCATCGAGGACCGCGCCGATGCGCTGTGGTCGCGCGCGACGATCGAACAGGCACGCGTTGACAGCGCGCCGCCCTTGCAGCGCATCGTTATCGGCATCGATCCGCCCGCGTCGTCGCGCACGAATTCGGACGCCTGCGGCATCGTCGCGGCGGGACTGGCCGAAAGCGGCATCGTCTATGTGCTGGAGGATGCGAGCGTGCAGGGGCTGGCGCCCGCCGGCTGGGCGGCGAGGGCGGTCGCGCTTTACCGGCGGCGCGAGGCGGATGCGATTGTCGCCGAAGTCAACCAGGGCGGCGACATGGTGGCGGCGGTCATCCGCCAGATCGACGCGCGCGTGCCGGTCAAAAGCGTGCATGCGACGCGCGGCAAGTGGCTGCGCGCCGAGCCGGTCGCGGCGATGTACGCGCAGGGCAAGGTGAAGCACGTCGGCGCCGCGTTCGCCGCGCTCGAAGACGAGATGTGCGACTTCGGGCTCGGCGGCTTGTCGTCGGGCCGCTCGCCCGACCGCCTCGACGCGCTGGTGTGGGCGGTGACGGAATTGATGGCGCGCAGCGAGCGCCCGGGCCCGCGGATCAGGAGCCTGTGGGACCCGCCGCTCGCGCCGCTGTGGCGGGCAAAATCAAGCGGCAGCTGACGGTCAACAGGCGCTATGCCGACCGAACTGGCTTCGACTTTGCCTTTCGACGATCTTTGGCAGGCGCGAAGCCTGCGGAAGATCGACCTTGCTGGACCGACAGCCTGGAGGATTTGCGCGCGCGTGCCGCTTCGCCTCACTCGCTGCGGGTAAGCTGGAATTCCTCGGCGGTGCGCTCGAATGTCTCGGCCGCGTTCTTGATGCAGTAGAGGATGCGATTGTCGCGCTCGACCGGCCGCTGCCGCACGACCTTGTAGTCGCCGGGCGCGCCGGGCATGAGCGTGCCGCCGTCATAGCGGACGGTGGTGCCGACAGCGAACTTGTGTGTCATCACTCTCTCCTGACCCGTGCCCCGTTTCTGACGAAAACGCCCGGCGCAGAGGCCGGGCGCTCATCGGTCAATTGCGTGCACTTGCGTGACACGCCATCACGCGAGCTGCAGATTGCCCGCGGCCTGCTTGCCGCGCTCGGTGACGACATCATACGTCACGCGCTGACCTTCGTTAAGCGTGTGCATTCCGGCCCGTTCCACCGCGCTGATGTGAACGAACACATCGCGCGAGCCGTCGGACGGCGTGATGAAGCCAAAGCCCTTTTGGGTATTGAAGAACTTTACGGTACCTGTTGCCATAGTGGCTATTCCTTGCATGAACTGCGTTGAGAGTGAGCTTTCGCCGAAGCGATTTCCCGCCTCGTCGATCGAAACATCCGGATTTTCAGGGTGTCTTGAAAAGCGGCCACTCGAGGGCAGCGCAGCAAGCCGAGCCAAAAAAACATCGTTTCACGGGAAGCCCATACGCGCATCGGCGGCTGCGGTCAATGTAAATCGCGCGCACCGTCATCTCGTCATGGCCGGACCTGTCTCCTCCAGGCGGTCTTTCCGACGAGCCTGGATTCCGGGTTCACGCGCTGCGCGCGTGCCCCGGAATGACACGTGCAAGCTGGATCCCCGCCTTCGCGGGGATGACCGCAAGAGCGGTCACTTCCCCGCCACCACCTTCTGCTTCTGCTCGCCGAGGCCGTCGATGCCGAGCGTCACCACGTCGCCAACTTTCAAAAACTTCGGCTCGGGTTTCATGCCGAGTGCGACGCCCGGCGGCGTTCCGGTGATGATGACGTCGCCCGGCTCCATCACGAAAAATTGCGAGCAGTACCAGACGAGATATTCGCAGCCGAAGATCATCGTGCGCGTGTTGCCGTGCTGGCGCTGCTCGCCGTTCACCTTCAGCCACATGTTGAGGTTCTGCGGGTCCTTGATCTCGTCGCGGGTGACCAGCCACGGCCCGATCGGCCCGAAGGTCTCGCAGCTCTTGCCCTTGAACCACTGGCTGCCGGAGCGCTCGATCTGGAAGGCGCGCTCGGAGACGTCGTTGCCGATGCAATAGCCGGCGATCGCCTGCTTGGCATTCTCCTTGGTGAGGTAGCGCGCGCGCTTGCCGATGACGATGCCGAGCTCGCATTCGTAGTCGAGCTTCAAGCCTTCCTTCGGCATCAGCGTGTTGTCGTTCGGGCCGCAGATCGAGGTGGTCATCTTGCTGAAGATCACCGGCTCCTTCGGGATCGGCATGCCGGCTTCTTCCGCGTGGTCGCGGTAGTTGAGCCCGATGGCAATGAAATTGCGCACGTTGGCGACGCAAGGTCCGATCCGCGGCTTGCCGGACACGGGCTTGAGCCGCTTGATGTTCGCCTTCCTGATTTTCGCCAGGCCGCCGGAGGCGAGCATGTCGCCGTCGATGTCTTTGACCACGCGCGAGAGGTCGCGGAGTTTTCCATCGGCGTCGATGATGCCGGGCTTCTCGCGGCCGGGCGCGCCATAGCGAACGAGCTTCATTTCTTTCTTCCTCCCCAGGGGCAGATGTTCTGGTGTGCCGGCCGATTCACTTGGCCAATTCTGTCATTCCGGGACGCTTCGCGAAGCGAAGCGGGCCCGGAATCCATACTCCGCAGCGCCGGGATTATGGATTCCGGGTTCGCGGCCTGTCGGCCGCGCCCCGGAATGACGAGCCGGCAAGCTTATCGCGCCATGCAGGTCGCGGCGGACTATGCGATGGCGGAGGCCCCGCGGGCAACCCCGTCATCCATGCTGTCGATGTTCAGGGAATGCGGCGGGTCGGCTTCTCGCAGATGTGCGCGACCAGCGCGAGGATGAGGAAGATTGCGGCTGCGCCGCCGGTCAGCGCCAGCATCCAGTTCTGGCCGGTAAGGCCAAAGGCCTGGAAGTCGGCGGTCAGCCAATCGAGAACGGCGTTGCCAATATGCGGCACGCGCATGGCCTCCCCGTTGCGGACGGCGCAAAGCTAACGCGTCCGCTGCGGCGCGGTCCCGTAAATTGCGAATAAAATCCGAAGGTTAAAGCCTAACCTCGCCGCAGCGGTGTCACCCGGGATATGTGCCGCGGGCGGATGGTTAGCAAAGCATTGCCGGATCGCCTCCGTTTCTATGATCACTTTCATCGCCCGATAAACGGCGCGGCGTAGGTTCTTCGCATCGGTCAACCGTCTGACCTTTGCCGGCATTGACTGGCGAAACGAGCCGAACGCCGGCCGCGACGGAGGATGTCATGGAAGAACGACGAAGACTCCAGCGTCACCGCGTGTTCAAGCGGGGCAGCATCGCCTTCAACCGTGCCGGCGCCATCGATTGCCAGGTTCGCAACGTGTCGCCCATCGGCGCCTGCCTCGAAGTGGCAAGCCAGGTCGGAATACCGGACGAATTCCTGCTCCTGATCGACCACGATCACTTCCGCCGTCCGTGCCATGTGATCTGGCGCAAGCCGACGCGCATGGGCGTGCAGTTCGACGCGGAAAAGCAGGCGGCCTAACAGATTGCCCGTCATCCTGAGGTGCGAGCTGCGCAAGCGGCGGGCCTACGGCGGACGCGAATCCCTCCCCGAAAGGGGAGGGTGGCTCCGAGTGAGCCAACGGGTCCGCGCGAAGCGCGCCCCGATGACAAGCTCCGCGAACGAGGAGTCGGGTGGGGTCATTTTGATCGCCTTGTCGCCCCCACCCCGGCTCGCTTCGCTCGCCGATCCTCCCCCGCAAGCGGGGGAGGATAACGCGCCAAATCTTCGGTCTGACTCTCAGGTGATGGTGAGGCGCTAGAACGCCGCCGGAAACGTGCCGCCGTCGATGAGCAGGTTCTGTCCGGTGATGTAGCCGGCCTGCGCCGAACAGAGAAACGCGCAGGCCGCGCCGAACTCCGCCGGGTCGCCGAAGCGGCGCGCGGGGATGCCGGCTTTGCGCTCGGCCGCGACCTCATCGATGCTCTTTTTCTTTTGCTCCGCCGCCTTGCTGAGCGTGCCGCGCAGGCGGTCGGTATCGAACGCTCCCGGCAGGATGTTGTTGATGGTGACGTTCCGGTCCGCCACCGTGCGCGCGACGCCGGCAAGAAAGGCGGTCAGTCCTGCGCGTGCGCCGGAGGAAAGATCGAGGCCGGGCAGCGGCGCCTTCACGGAACCGGAGGTGATGTTGACGATGCGGCCGAAGCGGCGCTCGGCCATGGGGTCGATCACCTTCTGGATCAGCTCGATCGCGGTGATCATGTTGGCGATGACGCCGTCGATCAGTTGCTGACGCGACAGCTCGCGGAAATTGCGCAGCGGCGGGCCGGCGTTGTTGTTGACCAGGATGTCGGGGGCGGGGCAGGCGGCGAGCAGCGCCTTTTGCCCTTCTGCCGTGGCGACATCGGCGGCGACCGGAATGATTTTTCCGCCGGTCGCCGCCTTCAACTCGCTGGCTGTCGCCTCGAGGCTTTTGGCGTCGCGGCCGTTGATGACGACCTCGCATCCGGCTTCGGCCAATGCCTTTGCGCAGGCCTTGCCGAGCCCGCGGCTCGACGCGCAAACGACGGCCTTGCGGCCGGAAATTCCGAGATCCATGGGAGTCCTTTCTTCAACGGGCGCAGCAATTCCGGTGGATGTCAGTGTCTCGCATCAGGCCGCATGCGGCAACCCACGGCCGTCATTCCCCGCGAAAGCGGGGAATCCAGTATTCGTCATGGGCGCAGTGATTACTGGATGCCCCGCTTTCGCGGGGCATGACAGCGGAATTGATCGGCGCTAGCCTCGCGCGATGGGCCTCATGGAAAACATCAAAGCGCCGACCGCCGCCGACGTCGAGGCGGCGGCAAAGCGGCTTGCCGGCGTCGCCGTGCGCACGCCGCTTATCAACGCGCCGGTGCTCGACGAGACGCTGGGCGCGCGCGTTTTCCTGAAACTGGAGACATTGCAGCGCACCGGCTCGTTCAAATTCCGCGGTGCATACAACAAAATCTCGGCGATTCCGCCGGAACGCCGCGCGGCGGGCGTGGTCGCCTATTCGAGCGGCAATCATGCGCAGGGCGTTGCTGCCGCCGCGCGGCTGTGTGGCTTGCGCGCGACCATCGTGATGCCGAGCGACGCGCCGAAGGCAAAGCGCGAGCGTACGGCGGCACTCGGCGCCGAGGTCGTGCCTTACGACCGCGACAGGCAAGACCGCGCGGCAATTGCGCACAAAATTGCGGACGAACGCGGCGCAACGATTGTGCCGCCGTTCGACGATCCGATGATCATCGCGGGGCAGGGTACGATCGGGACGGAAATCGTCGAGGACCTGGCGCGCTTGAATCTGACGCCGGAGATCGTGGTCGTCGGCGCCTCGGGCGGAGGGCTTGCCGCCGGCATCGCGCTCGGCGTGAAATCGCGCGTGCCGGAAGCGAAGTTTTACACCGCGGAGCCGGAAGGCTTCGACGACACTGCGCGCTCGTTCAAGAGCGGCCAGCGCGAGCGCAACGCGCGCATGAGCGGCACGATCTGCGACGCGCTGATGACGGTCACGCCCGGCGAACTGACGTTTCCGATCAACCGGGCGCTGATCGGCGAAGGCGTTGCTGCAAACGATGCCGACGTTGCGCGCGCAGTCGCCTATGCGTTCCGTGAGCTGAAGCTGGTGGTCGAGCCGGGCGGCGCCATCGGCCTGGCGGCGCTGCTCGCCGGCAAGATCGACGTCAAAGGAAAAATTGTCGTCGGCATCCTGTCGGGCGGCAATGTCGATGCCGACACGTTCGCAAGTCTGATTTCGGCCTGATCAAAGCCGTGCGTCGATTTGCTGACGTCATGGCGTGCCAGCTCACGTAAACAGCGCCAGCCGTTCTTCTTCCGTCAGGTCCGCCAAAGCCGGGAGTACCTTTGCGGCCGCCATGCGTTGCGCGACCGAATGCGCCGTCTTCGGCATCCGCGTTGCCGGGGCATGCACGTCTTCGGCCGTGACCGGCTCCGCCGCAGCAACAGCCTCGACATGAGGTTCGACTTCGAACGGCACGTAGACACTCTCGCCGCCCATCGCTTGCGCGCCGCTTGTCGCCGGGGCCCGCGCGTCCGGCGCTGCTTCCGTCAGCGGCCTTTGGCCATGCACTGCGCCGGCCGGAACGGAAAAACCTGGCGTGACGCTCGGCAGTCTGGCCGCCACGCCGGATACATCGCCGGACACCGGCGGCGTGGTGTTTCTGCTGGGAGTGGGCCTTTCGCCGGCGGCTTGCGGTTCCGGAAGCGTGCGGCTGCGCGCCGTTGCGGCCCGGAACGGCGCAAAGCCTTCCGCCACGCTCGCGTGCCGCGCCGCCATCGCGTCGACGCGCCGTTCGAACTGGTCGA
>DASSRW010000205.1:0-11800 GCA_035701545.1 Pseudolabrys sp. | reverse complement strand
ACGTTGCGCCGTGACCGGCGTGCCCATCCCGCTCGAAGAGCTGAAATACTGGAGCGTCGATTTGCAGGAGGCCTACGCCAGCCCGGAGGCCGTCTTGCAGCGCCACACCGGGCAATCCTAGCGCGGCTGTTTGCGCGCCGCTGCAACGACCAATCGGCGCAAGCCGTCACGCTCGCCGATGTCGATATTCACTGGCAGGGTGTGCGCGCGCGCGCAGAGCGCCGTGAGCGCCGGATCGCCGCCCATGCGGGCGTGGTCCTTTTCGGTCGTCAGAAGGCTCAGCCCCTCGTGCTCCGCCTGCATGACGAGCGCGGCCGCTTCCTCGGCGGTAAAGGCGTGGTGGTCCGGAAAGGTCTTGCGAAGGGGCACCTCGATGCCGGCCTCCTGGATGGTTTCAAAAAATTTCCGCGGGTCGCCGATACCGGCAAAAGCAAGAACCTTCCGGTTTTTGAGCGCCGCAATTGCACCGGGATCGGGCACCAGACGTCCGTAGAACACCGGCAGGCTGCGTGCCGCCGCTGCCGCAGTCACGCCTGCGCCGCCCGGTGCAGGTCCGACGATCAGCAGCGCGTTGATGCGATCCATCTGCGCGGCAAGCGGCGCCCGCAACGGTCCGGCGGGAAACACCCGGCCGTTGCCGATCCCGCGCCGGCCGTCAATGACGGCGATTGTCAAGTCTTTCGCCAGCGAAGGATTTTGCATGCCGTCGTCCATGACAATGGCGCTTGCGCCGCGCTCGATCGCGGCATGCGCGCCCGCGACGCGACCGCGGGAAACGATGGTCGGTGCACTGCGGGCCAGCAGCAGCGCCTCGTCGCCGACGTCGCGTGCGGTGTGCGTGGCGGCGTCAACCGCGAGCGGCCCGGCTTGCGAGCCGCCATAGCCGCGGCTGAGAAAGAACGGCCGCTCGCCTGCGTCGATCAGCATGCGGGCGACGGCAATGGCGGCCGGCGTCTTGCCGGCGCCGCCGAGGGTGAAATTGCCGACACAGATGACGGGCACGGCGACGCTCGTCCCTGGTCGATTCAGACGGCCGGCAGCGACGGCGCCGTAGATTGCCGCAAGCGGGGAGAAAAATGCCGCCGTCAGTCCGGGGTCGCGCCACCAGAATGACGGCTCACGCATGGCGGACTTGACCCAGCCGCAGTTGCAGCAGGTAAGGATCGAGCGCCCGCATGGTTCGCTCGAGCGCACCGCCGAGGCCTTCGACGGTCTTGCCGGCCGAGTCGGCGACCGCCGCGCGCGCGGCGGGATCGGCGAGCCAGCCTGCGATTCTGTCGGCTAGCTCGTCGGCATTCGCGATCTCCCGGGCGCCGTTCGCAGCGTCGAGGGCCGCATAGATTTCTTCGAAATTGCTGACCTGCGGACCGTGCAGGATGGCGGCCCCGAGCTTGGCCGCCTCAATCGGATTTTGGCCGCCATGAGGCACCAGCGAGCCTCCGACAAAAACGATGGGTGCCAGCCGATAGACCAGACCCAGTTCTCCCATGGTGTCGGCGATGTAGATTGCCGTCTTTCGCTCCGGCTTCTCGCGCAGCGATCGCAGCGCGGCGGTCATGCCGGCGCTCCTGGCAAGCTCGGCGATGGCAGGGCCGCGCTCCGGATGCCGTGGCGCCACAATCGTCAGCAGACCGGGAAAGCGTGCGCGCAGGCGTTTGTGCGCGTGGATGATCATCGCTTCTTCGCCGCCATGCGTCGAGGCGGCTGCGATCACCGGCCGATCGCGGATGGCCTTCTGCAGCGACGCGAGCGCATCGGCATCGGTCGGCGGCGGTGGCACGTCGAGCTTGAGGTTGCCGGCCGTCACGACGCGCGGCGCGCCGAGTTCCTCGTAGCGCGCGGCATCCGATGCGGTACGAGCGAGGCAAAGATCGAAGCGATGGAGCAGATTGGCGATGGTGCGCGGGAAGCGCCGCCAGCGGCGGTAGGAGGACTCCGAAAGGCGTCCATTCACCAGAATGAGCGGCACGCCCTCATCGGCCGCCTCCAACATCAAGTTCGGCCACAGATCGGATTCGACGAACAAGGCGAGGTTCGGTTGCCAGTGCCGCATGAAGCGGCGGACGAAGCGAGGGCTGTCGAGGGGAACAAATTGATGCACGGCGCCGCGCGACAGGCGCTGCTCCGCCAGCCCCGCCGACGTGACCGTCCCGGTCGTCACCAGCACGTTGAAGCCGCGGGCGCGAATGCGCTCGACCAGAGGCAAGGCGGTGGTCAATTCGCCCACGCTTGCGCCGTGCACCCAGATCAACGAGCCCGGCGGCCGCGCGATTGAGCTCTCGCCGCGCCGCTCTGCCATGCGCGCGCGGTGCTCCTTGCCGCGGCTGAGGCGGCGCGCCAGCAGCAGGGGAGCAAGAGGCGTGGCCGCGACCGACAACAGCCGGTAAGCGCGCAAGGTTGCCGGCAAGTCTTCAGCCACGGGCGCCGCTCTTGCGCGCGTCGGCGACTTCGTAGGCGCGCGTTGTTACCGCGTTCAGCTCATCCTGCACCTTGCGGCGGGCAGCTTCCAGAGCCGCATCGTCGGCATCGAAAGGAACACTAATCGCCTCGCTCGCAACCAAGGCCACGCGCCCGAACGGAAGATTGATTGCGCTGCGGTCCCAATTATCGAGTTCGATGCGGCGCTGGCTTGCGATCGCGACCGCGTAAATAGGCCGCCCCGACATCTGTGCAAGCTTGACGACACCCAGGCCCGCCACTCGCGCAACTTTTGGAACGTCTGCCGTCAACGCGATATTGTAGCCGTCGCGCAGCGCTTGCAGCATCTCGGTGAACGCGACCGCGCCGCCTTTGCGATGAAACTCGCCGCTGTGCGCCCCGGAGCCGCGGATCGTGCCGATGCCGAGCTTTTCCGCCGCACGCGCGTTTATTTCCCCGTCGCGATGGCGCGAGATCAGCACCTTGGCACGGTGGTTCGGGTCGTTGCGTTTGATGAACGGCATCAGGAAATGCTGTCCGTGCCACATGGCGATGATCGCCGGAAGCTGCACTCTCTCATAGATCGCGGCAGGCTCGAATGTAGCCCGCGACGTCTTCCACACAAGCCGGAGATACCACGCCGCGGCCGTTCCGATGGCGTCCTGGACGGGTGGTGAGGCGAGGATACGCTTGAGCGCCGCCATGGTGCGATAAGGGCCTAGCGCGCAACCCCGCCGCCGCTCTCGGGATCGAGCAGCCGGTGCAGATGGACGATGAAATAGCGCATTTGGGCGTTGTCGACCGTCTGCTGCGCTTTCGCCTTCCAGGCGGCGTAGGCGGACGCGTAGTTGGGAAAAATTCCCACGATGTCGATCTTGTCGAGGTCCTTGAATTCCCAGCCGCCGATTTCGCTCAGTTCCCCGCCGAAAACGAGGTGCAGCAGTTGCTTGCCGGGAACTCGTTGCGTCATCAGGCGATCCTGGTTGCCACGTTCAGCAGTCATTCGATTTCACGCAAAATCGTGCTGACGATCCCGCGCAAGCTCAATCAGGACTTTATGACGCGCGCGGCCCGCTGCGATAAGCGGCTCGTGCACGACATGGGGTCGATTGTAGCGCAGCGACTGCCCCGCGAAATCGGTCAAGGCGCCGCCTGCTTCGTGCACGATTAGATCGGCCGCCGCAAGGTCCCAGTCGTGACTTCCGCGCGAGGCGAAAGCGGCATCGAGCGCGCTGTGGGCCACCCGCGCGAACCGCAGGGCCAGCGAAAAGACCTTCGGTTGAGATTGAATGCGCGGGTTCATGCCGTGGAATTGCTTCAGGTAGCGTTGCGGCCCCGCGAGCGATGCGCCGTCGAGCGAGGCCGCGGTGGAGGCGTGGATCGGCGCGCCGTTCAGCCTGGCGCCTCCTCCCTTCGTCGCCAGGAACATTTCGTCGGTCACCGGCGCAAAAAGTGCCGCGAGCGTTGGCCGGCCGTCCTCCACCAGCGCAACCGCGATCGTCCAGTCCGCGCGGCCCAGGATGTAGGCGCGCGTGCCGTCGATCGGATCGACGACCCATGTGGCCGCCCTTGCCCGATCCGGCAGACTGTCTTCGGTTTCCTCGGAGAGCCAGCCGGCTTCCGGCAGGAGATCCGCCAGCCGGACACGCAAAAAATCGTTCACGGCGATGTCGCCTTCGCTCACCGGCGATTCATCGAGGCCTTTCGTCCAGCGCTTGAGCGGACCGCGCGCCGTTGCGCGCGCCAGCTCTCCGGCTTCGCGCATGATCGTTTCGAGCCGTTCGCGCAATGCGGCGCGGTCACTGGCCGGCAACGGTGAGGCCCTCCAGCCGAACCGTCGGCGCGTTGACGCCGTAGCGGAACTTCAGATCGTTGGCGGGCGTGAGACCGCGAAAGATATCGAGCAGGTGGCCGGCGATCGTGACTTCGCTGACGGGGTAACTGCGCTTGCCATTCTCGATCCAGAATCCGGACGCGCCGCGGCTGTAGTCGCCGGTCACCATGTTGACCCCCATGCCGATCAGGTCGGTGACGTAAAAGCCGTCGGCGATATCCGCGATGAGTTCGTCGGGCGTTTGCCGGCCCGGCTCGAGATGCAGGTTGGTGGGGCCCGGCGAGGGCGCCGAGGAGACGCCGCGCTGCGCATGTCCCGTGGTGGTGAGACCGAGCTCGCGCGCGGTGGCGCAGTCAAGGAGCCAGGAACGCAGCACGCCATTCTCGACAAGGGCGAGCCGCCGCCCGCCGATGCCCTCGCCGTCGAACGGCCGCGAGCGTTGCCCGCGCCTGCGCAAGGGATCGTCTACGATGCCGATGCCGTCGCCAAACAGCTTCTCTTCCATCCTGTCCAGGAGGAAGCTGGTCTTGCGCGCGATCGCCGCCCCGTTGGCCGCGCTTGCCAGGTGCGAGACCAGCGATCCCGCAACGCGTGGATCGAACACGACCGGCACCTTGCGAGTCGCGACCTTGCGCGGGCCAAGCCTTTCGACCGCGCGCTCGCCCGCGGTGCGGCCTATCTTTTCCGGGCTCTCGAGATCGGCGAGATGCAGCGCAGACGAAAAGTCGTAGTCGCGTTCCATGCCGGTGCCTTCGCCGGCGATCGCGGTCATTGAGATGCCGTGACGCGACGCAAGATAGGCGCCGTGAAATCCGTGGCTGGTCACCAGGACCATTCCGCCAATTCCGGCCGAGGCGGAGGCGCCGCCGGATTTGCTCACGCCCTTGACCGCAAGCCCGGCCTGCTCCGCCGCACGCGCCATTGATTCAAGTTGCGCAACCGCCGGCATGTCGGGATCGAGCAGATCGAGATCGGGAAAATCGCGCGCCAGCTGATCGGCCTCGGCGAGGCCGGCGAACCTGTCTTCCGGCGCCGCACGCGCCATGGCCACCGCGCGCTCGGCGAGGCCCGTGCTTCCATCGGAGGACAGATCGTTGGTCGAAACGACCGCCTGGCGGCGGCCGACCAGAACGCGCAGGCCAAGGTCATCGCCTTCCGCGCGCTCCGATTCCTCGACCGCGCCGTCGCGCACTTCGATGGAAAGAGACATGCTGCGGACCGCCACCGCATCCGCGGCATCGGCGCCCGCCTTGCGGGCGGCCGCCACCAGCCGCTCCGCGCGATCGGTGAGGGCGGACTGGTCGAAAAGAGGGGAGGAAGGAGCGCGCATGATGAAACAGCCTTCAAATGACGCGTTTGCGCGCGATGTGCAACCGCAGACGCCGCAATTTGCTGTAACGTGGAAATATCCCGTCAATCATGGATTTCAAGCTTGCGTCAATCATGCGGCGTGAACGTGCCCGGCGCAGAAACGGTTAACCGAGAACCTTAAGCGGATTCCGGCGGATTTTTGCGAAGCTCTCAGCCGTCGACTGGGCGCGATAAGCCCGGCGCGGGAGAGTTTCGAGGCGTCAAATGCGAAGTGGCGGAATGCCCGCCGGGTCGAGCCGCGTCCTGCGGCTCGACCCGTTTGCCTTGCCGGTGCAGTTCGCGGCGAGCGATCCTTCGGCCGACGAGCGCGTTCGCCACGTCGAGCTGCATCGGGAGCGCGTGGTGCTGCGGCGTGCGCTGCGCGGCATGCTGATGGCGCTCAATATGCCGATTTCCGCCTTCGCCGGCGTCGCCATCCGCATGATTCCGCGCGAGGGCGTCAGCGAGGCGGCCATCGCCGTCATCCTCGAGCACCAGGATCCTTCCCTTGCCGTCCCGCTGCACGTTGCAACCGAGACCGACGAGGTCATGGCGCAATGGCATGCGTGGGGAAATGTGCTGGGCCTGCCGCTGCTGATTACGGCAGCCGACGGCGAATTGTGCGAACCGTTTGTGCGGCTGGGCCGGTTGCGCATCGAACGTCCGCGTCCGCGCCGCCGGCGGCGAACGGCGCTCAAGTTCCGCCGTCCGTCGATTTTGATGCGCCGTGCGCCCGGAAAGTTCACGGCCGCCACGCCCGTGCATCGCGGCGAACGCGAGATCATCGCGCGCAACTGACCCCGCAAACGCATTGCCGCGCTGGAAAAGAAAAGCCGCGCCGGACCGGCGCGGCTCCAATTCGTTAGGCTCTACTTCCGCCAGCCCTTCATCGGTAATTCGATCTTGGCGACCGCGCGGTCTTCGGGCCAGACGGAGACGTATTCCTTTCCACGCAGCTGGATCAGGTAGGTTGACGACAGAATGTTCTGCCCGGTGCTGTCGAACTTGACGCCGTTGTAGCCGATCATCAGTTGATCCTTCTTGAGATCGGTCGCTTTCAGCGCGGCCTGGATTTTCGCAGGATCGGTGGAGCCCGCGCGGTTGATGGCGTCGGCCAGCACGAAGAAGGCTTGCATCCAGCGCGCGCTGGTGTCGTCCAGGTCGCGGTGCGTCTTCGCCTTGAACATCTCATTGACGATGTAGCTGTTGGTGCCGGGCTTGCCGGGCGCAAACGCGCTGCGATTGATGACGCCCTGCGCCAGCGCGCCGGCATTCGGAATGAAGGCCGGGTCGGAGAAGCCGGAATCGTCACCAATGATGATCGGCGGCAGGTAATCCAGATTCTTCATCGTCTTCATGTAGAGGATGGCGTCGGCGGTGTAGCTGACGAAGATCACCGCATCCGGCTTTGCGGTCTTGAGCTGCAACACCTGCGCGGTCACATCCGAGCTGTTCGCATTGTACGGAATGCGCGCGGCGACCTTGATGTGCGCCTTGTTCGCGGCATCGACGATGCTGGCCGCGACTGACGTGCCGTAATCGGTGTTTTCGTTCACGACCGCGATGCTGTCGATCTTGCGGCCGGCTTTCTTCATGTCGTCGAGAAATTCGGTGTAGGCCTTAGCGAAGTCCGGCGCGATGGGGGTGACGCGGAAGGTCCACTTGAATCCGCGGCCGGTGATGTTCGCGGCGACGGAGTCCGCGACCACGAACGGAATGCCTTGCCGCTCAGCCACGGCCGTCGCGACCAGGGACACCGACGATTGGTAAGAGCCGAGCATCGCCGCAACGTGGTCCTGCGTGATCAGGCGCAGCGTCTGCTGCTGCCCGACCTGCGGGTTGCCCTGGTGATCGGCCTCGTCGAGCACGATCTTGGCGCCGCCGAGATTGGGCAGGCCGGCTGTTGCGCCGAGCGGAAGATTTTTGAGTTGCGGATATTTGCCGTTCACGATCTCGGCGCCGAGATCGACGGCAGCCTTGGCCGACTGGCCGGCGCCCGCAGCGTTTCCGGTGAGCGGATAGATGACGCCGATCTTCACGTCGGCGGCGCGGGCCGGCCCTGTTATGGCGGACACCAGCAAGGCGGCGGCCGCGAGGCCGAGAATGCTTTTCATACGACCCTCCCTGGTCTGGGGGCCTTTGCGGTGCCCCTCTACCAGGGACTTTACGCTTTCAGCCGCGCGCTTGTCAGCGGTCCGCCTCGAGGAAGGCGGCACAAATGCTATTTGCGGTAAGCGGCGAGAAAAGCGCGGACGGCCATGCCGACGACGTGGTCGACCCGCTCGGGCTTCGGCGGAGCCGCAAAATTGAACAGCATCGGTTTCAAGATCGTGGCGTGGCAGGATTCAATGAACTGCGCCGCCGCGACCTCGCAATCCTCGATGGCCAAGACGCCCACGTCGACCTGGGCGCGCAGATACGCAGCGAGCTTGGCGATACTGATCGCCGGCCCGGTCTCGTAAACCTTGCGGCCGAGGTCCGGCATGCGCTCTGCGACCGCGATGACAGTGCGGAAGGAAGAGAGGCGCCCGGGATCGGCGATGGCCCGTACGAAGGCCTTGCCATGGCGCAACAGGACGGCCTCGACGTCGTGGTCGCCGGGGTCAAAATCAAAAACCCCCTCCGCCTGCATCGCGCATTCCCCGCGCACGATTGCGGCAAACAGCTCATCCTTGTCCTTGAAGTAGACGTAGAGGGTGCCCTTGGACACGCCGGCGGCCTTGGCGATGTCGCCCATGCTGGCCGCGTCGAAACCACGCGCCAGGAATATGGCGCGCGCGCCTTCGATGATCTGCCGGCGTTTGGCGCTGTCGTCGGCCTCAGCAGAGGCCGTTGGAACCAGTTCAGCTAATTCAGCCATTTTGGACGCTCCCTCTCAGCCGCCCATTCGAGCCCGACCCCGTAGGGCAGCTCGGCCTTACACTTTCGACTAATGACCGAACCGTTCGGTCAAAAAATCATTGACTCCGTCGCTGGCCAATATATGTTGACCGAACCGTTCGGTCAATGACCGTCCGGTTCGATTCGGAGCTAACCTATGCAATCACAAGGCGTCACAAAAGAAGAAATTTCCTCGCGCCGCACGCAGCTGGTCGGCGCGCGCGGGGCCATGGCCGCTCAGCGCGCTCGGGCCGTCCGTCTTGCAGCGGTCGCGGAACGCCACAGTGAAGAACCGAACGGCCCTTCTTCCGAAGGTGCGCGATCGTTTGCCCCGGACGTCGATGCTCCCGAGGCGCGCAAGACGGAGCGGCCGGCACCCGACGTCGTCCCGACCGAAGCGAAGTCCTCTGCCGGCCGCCATCGGCGCAAACTTGCGCTGATCGGGGCAGGGGCCGCTATCGCCATCGCCGCGGCCGGGTGGTTCGGCTACGACTACGTGACCATCGGCCGCTTCATGGTGACGACGGACGACGCGTATGTGCGCGCCGATGCGACCACGCTTGCCGCGAAGGTCGCCGGCTATGTTTCGGCCATCAACGTCGCGGATAATACGTACGTCCACGCCGGGCAGGTAATTGCGCGGATCGATGACGGCGACTATCGGCTCGCCGTGGCCTCCGCGCGCGACAAGGTGCAGACGCAGCAAGCCGCCGTCGACCGCATCGGCAAGCAAATTCCGGCGCAAGAGGCGGCGGTCGAGCAGACGAAGGCGCAACTGACGTCTGCTCAGGCGTCGGCGACGCGTTGGCAGTCGGAGCTCGGGCGCCAACAGGCGCTTGCCGGAAAAGCATTCGCCAGCCAGCAAACTCTCGAGCAGACGCGCGCAAGCCGGGATCAGGCAATCGCGGCGGTACAGAGCGCCAAGGCCGCGGTGAATGCCGCTATCGCCAATGTCGAGGTTCTAAAGGCGCAGCGGGATGAAGCCGCACAGCAACTTCAGGAGTTCAAGACGGCGCTGGCGAAGGCCGAGCGCGATCTGTCGTTCACGCAGATTCGTGCGCCGATCGACGGCGTGCTCGGCAATCGCGCCATGCAGGTCGGCGATTACGTGCAGCCGGGCACGCGGCTCGCGAGCCTCGTTCCGCTCGACGAGGTTTATATCGACGCCAATTTCAAGGAGACGCAACTTGCACGCCTGCGGGCGGGCCAGCCGGTCAGCGTGAGCGTCGACGCCTTGCCGGAGAAGGAGATCACGGGTGAAGTTGCCAGCATCTCACCCGCTTCCGGCGCGGTGTTCTCGCTGCTGCCGCCGGACAATGCCACCGGCAACTTCACCAAGATCGTGCAGCGCCTTCCTGTGCGCATCCAGTTGCCCCCGGACGTGACCGTCCGCCGCGTGCTGCGTCCGGGCATGTCGGTCGTGGTGAGCGTGAACACCAAGCCGCAGCCTTCGGTTGCCGACCGCGACGCCCGGCTCGCGCAAGACACCAATCATTCTTTCCGCTGGTGATCGGCCATGAGTTCGGCCACCACCATGGACGCGCTTCCGGTCGCCGCTCGGTCCCCGACGAGCGGCGCCGGAGGCGCGGATCAATTGTCGCCGCGGCGTCTGCTCGCCTTCGTAGCGATGTGCTTCGGCATGTTCATGGCGTTTCTCGATATCCAGATCGTTTCGGCTTCGCTCGCCGAAATCCAGGCAGGGCTTTCGGCCTCCGCCGATGAAATCCCCTGGGTGCAGACCGCCTATCTTGTCGCGGAGGTCATCGCGATTCCGCTTTCCGGCTTTCTGTCACGCGCGCTCGGCACACGAGTCCTGTTTACCGTGTCGGCGGCCGGTTTCACCCTCGCCAGCATCATGTGCGGCCTGAGCTCGTCCATCCACACCATGATGGTGTGGCGCGCGCTGCAAGGCTTCATCGGCGGCGGCATGGTGCCGACGGTCTTCGCCTCGGCCTACGTGATCTTTCCGGGGCCGCGGCAGAAATACGTCGCGCCTGTCGTGGGGCTGATCGCAACGCTCGCGCCGACGATCGGTCCGACGATCGGCGGCTATGTCACGGAGGCGCTGTCGTGGCACTGGCTGTTTTTTATCAACATCGTACCAGGCATCATCGTGACGGTGGCCACGTTCGTGCTGGTCGATTTCGACAAGCCCGACCATTCGTTGCTCAACAATTTCGACTGGTGGGGCCTGCTGAGCATGGCAGGCTTCCTTGGCGCGCTCGAATACGTGCTGGAGGAGGGACCGCGTTACGACTGGTTCGACGATCGGACAATCACGTTGCTCGCCGGTGTATCGGCGCTGTCGGCTGTGGCGTTCTTCGCGCGCGTGCTGACGGCGCGGGTCCCGATCGTTGACCTGCGCGCTTTTCTCAACCGCAATTTTGCGATCGGCAGCCTGTTCTCCTTCGTGCTCGGCATCGGTCTTTACGGGTTGACATATATCTATCCGGTCTATCTCGCGCAGATCCGCGGCTACAATTCGCTGATGATCGGCGAAACCCTGTTCGTGTCCGGACTGACGATGTTTGCAGCGGCGCCCGTCGCCGGGCAACTCAGCCAGCGCCTCGATCCGCGCTTCATGCTGATGGGCGGCTTCGTCCTGTTCGCCATCGGCACCTGGCAGATGACCTATGTGACGAGCGACTGGGACTTCTGGGAACTGCTGTGGCCGCAGATCTTCCGCGGATTGGGCCTGATGTTTTCGATCGTGCCCGTGACCAACACCGCGCTCGGCACGCTCACGCCGGAGCGCATGAAGAACGCCTCCGGCCTGTTCAACCTGATGCGCAATCTGGGTGGCGCCATCGGTCTTGCCACCATCAACACGGTGATCAACAACCGCATGGACCTGCATCTTGCGCGGCTGCACGAGGCGGTAACCTGGTCGCGCGAGCCGGCGATGGAGATGCTCAATAATCTCACCACGCATTTTCAGGGCTCGGACGCGCACTTGATGGCGCTCAAGCAGATGATGGCGATGGTGCGCCGGCAGGCGGCGGTGATGAGCTTTGCCGACGTGTTCCTGATGCTGACCGTGCTGTTTTTCGGTCTCGCGGCGGTCGGCATCATCATGAAACGGCCCGCGCCTATTGCTGAAGCTGGCGGGCATTAGGACTTCCTTGCAGCTATAGATTGTAATTCGCGGCCCCTCGGTTATTCTCGATGTGAAGAGGGGGATCGCGATGCTGCCGCCGGCTGAATTGCGGGCCGTCGACCGTGCGAAATCGGCATGGCACAACAGCAGCCCAAGACCGTCGATCGCGGCGTCGCTCTCATCAAATTTGCTCTCGATATGCTCCGATCAAAACCCGAAGG
>DASSRW010000204.1:0-21503 GCA_035701545.1 Pseudolabrys sp. | reverse complement strand
CTTCACATCATAGCCGGGCGCCGCGCCGGTGTGGTTCTTCGGCACGAGGCGTCCGCCGGACGTCGCGCTGCCGGTGGTCATGCCGGTATTGGGCGACAGATTCTTCATCGAGCCGCCCGGGCTTCCATTCGGATTGCGCTCCTGCGCCTGCGATCCCTTGAGCTCGTCGGCCGATTTTCCCGCCTGCGGCGATTGCGCCGCGGCAATGGTGACACCCGCCAGCAGCGCAGCCGCGGTGGCGATGCTCAGAAATTTCATGTGTCCTCCTCTTTGATCGTCCGACCTGCGTTCGCCATACGCGATGCAAAACGTCGTATGTTCGGCGTGGTGCCCGGACCACCGGAAAAGCACGTCTGTGCAAATGCCGCGTTCCTGCGCGTCCACTACACAGTAATATGAGGAAACCAGCTTTCGCGCTCTGAACGAGGCACGCCTGGCTATGCATTTTGCGCCGCCGCCGGCGGCCTTTTCCCACCTGACCGCGCCGCTCGTCCCGTGCTAGCAAACGGCGCCCGCCGACGGAGCCCCGCCCTTTGACCAGCGACAGTCTCGACCAGCGCGCCCCCGCCGCCCGCCGCGCGGACCGCATTCCGCTCGGCATGCTTTACATGATGCTGGCGACCGTCATGTTCGCGATCTCGACCGCGCTGTCGAAATGGCAGGTCGCCGGCTATTCGTTCGCGGAGGTGCTGTTCTTCCGCGCGCTCGCCTCGCTGATCACCTGCGCGGTGCTCATTCTGCCGCGCACCGGCTTCGCCGTATTCCGGACCAAGCGCATACGCGATCACATCGGCCGCAGCGCAACGCAGGCGGTCGCGCAAAGCCTGATCGTCATCGCTTTGGCGCTGATGCCGCTTGCGGGCGCCGTTGCGATCAATTTTTCGTCGCCGCTGTTCGCGGCCTTGTTTGCAGCCTTGTGGCTTGGCGAAAGAGTTGGCCCGGCGCGCACGTTCGCGCTGATCGCCGGATTTGCCGGCGTGCTGCTGGTGGCCGCGCCCGGCGCCGACAGCTTCCGCCTCGGCGCCCTCGCTGCGCTCGGCAACGCCGTGCTGCTCGGCTGCGTCACCGCCGCCGTGCGCGGCATGAGCTCGACGGAGTCGGTCGAAACGCTGACGATGTACCAGATGATTTTTCTGGCAACGTTTTTTGCGCTGGCGCTGCCGATCTTCGGCTTTGTGTGGCCGAGCAACAGCGATCTCGGCGCCATGCTGATCAACGGCGTCTTCAACGTGTTCGGGCAATACTGGTGGACGCGCGCGCTGTGGCTCGCGCCCGCTTCGGCCGTCGGGCCCTTCTATTATTTTTCGCTGGTCTGGGCCCTGGTGCTCGGTTTCGTCTTCTGGGGCGACATTCCGACGCTCGGCCTGCTCGGCGGCTCGGCTATCGTCGTCGGCTCCGGTCTTTTTCTGCTGTGGCACGAGAGCAACCGCAAGCGTGCCGCAATAATCGCCAACGAAGGAGAATGAAACGATGAGTCTGAACGTTCGCCGCGTCGTCACCGGCCACGACGCGCAAGGCCGCGCCAAGGTGCTGATCGACGGGCAGGTCGGCAACGTGATCTCGACCCGGCCCGGCCTGAACTCATCGGTGATCTGGTCGAGCGAAGGCTTTCCGGTGAGCAACGACGGCCATGCCGACCCGTCGCACAAATCGATCTCGACCACGATCGACAACGGCACCGTCTTCCGCGTCATTAGCTATGGACCGGGTGTCACGCCGCGCAATCACCGCACAGACTCCATAGACTATGCGGTTATCATCTCCGGCGAGATCGACATGGAGCTCGACGATGGCGTTGTCGTTCACTTGAAAGCTGGAGACGTGCTGGTGCAACGCGGCACCATTCATAACTGGGTGAACAACGGCAAGGAGCCCTGCATCATTGCCTTCACGCTGATTTCGTCGAAACCGGTGACGGTTGGCGGCAAAGCCTTGGCCGCGCATGGGTAACCTTTTCTGTCATCACCGGGCTTGTCACCGCCAGTCGGGTTTACCCGATTTGCGGCGTTAAAATGCGGAAGTCGGGCAGACCCGACTTCCGATGTGACCCCGATTAGAAAAACACTGCGCCCCTAAGCGAGATGGCCGCGACAAGTTGACGGCTCACGCGTCCAGCTCCTCATATTGCCGGAAAATGCCCCATTTATTGAATGGCAGACGGCGCTTGGAGTTGAGATACCGCTCGATGTTCGGCCGCGCGATGACGCGATCGTGCACCTCAACGGCGCGTGGCACTTTTTCTTCGATGCGTTTCATCGCCTGCGGAAACGCATAGCGCAGTCCGGCTACGACCTGAAACAGCGACAAGTCGGCATACGTGGCCTTCCGCCCGGTAAGGAACGGCCCCCTGCTCTTGCCGATCACGCGATCGAAGTAGCCCAGATATTTCGGTGCGCGGTCGCGCAGGAAGTGTTCGGTGAAGCGCTTGGCCTCTGTTTTCTGGTCCTCATAATAAAGGCTGCCGGCGATCGGATGATGCGTATCGTGAATCTCTTTTACGAAGTCAGTCACCGTGAGCTGCAATTGGTGCACCCATAAGCGTCCTGCTTCTTCACGCGGCGCGAGCTTCAGCTTTGGCCCAAGATAGAAAAGAATGTTGGCGGTTTGTGCAATGACAAGCTTGCCGGCCTTCAGGAACGGCGGGGCGAACGGGATCGTGCTCGCGCCCTTGCCTTCCATCATGCGCATCATCTTGTCGGTGCCGCCCTTTCCGCGCGCCACGTCGGTGTAAGGCGCGCCGGCATCTTCCAGCGCGAGGCGGACGAATTCGCCGCGCCCCTGGATCTGCGGCCAGTAATAAAGCAAGTAACGCATGGAAAACCTCTCAATCGTCATGCCCGCGCTTGCCCACTTTCGCGCCGGTGCGCTTCGGCGGACTTGGGCCCGCCATAGCTCGCACGGCGAGCGGCGGCGGGTCGCCGGCATCGACTAGTCAAGCAAGACGTGGATGGCCGCGGCAAGCCCGGCCATGACAAGATCCAAAAAGCAAGCGGGCGCGCCGTAAAAGCGCGCCCGCCGGGGATTCGACGAATTTCAATTTATCGCAAAGCAGTACAGAAGGCCGTCGCCGCCCGTCGACTGCAAGTCCTTCTGCGAGCAGCCGCCATCCGGCCCTCGCGACGGATGCGCCGAATTCCACGAATGCGATGCGGCATCGTCGCGCAATCCTTCGCGATCGTTGTGGCCGAGCATCACCGCGCCTTGCGTGCTGCTGGTGTAGTTCTTGCAAGTGTGGTCGGCGCTGTCGGTAAAGGCCGTTCCGTCCGGCTGCGAGCCGGTGAGGATGTCGTGACGATTGGGCTTGTCGCCACGGCCGTTGATGACCTCACCCTTCTCGGAAAGATTATTTTGCTTGTTGAGCTTGTTGTTGGCGCTGTGCAGGTCCGCAACGCTGGCCGCCACGACGACGCCTTTGGCGTTCTTCCACGGCCCCTTGCCGATGCGGTCGCGCGCATTCACCGCGCCTGCGCCTTGCGTCGAAAGATAGGCGTGCCAGGTCTTGGCGCCCGCCCCGGCCGATTGCGCCAGCGTCTGGCAGAGCTGATCGGCGCCCGCAAGACCGCCAAGGTCACCGCCTTTGCCCGATCCGTGGCTGGTCACAAAAAACGACATATCGGCCTGTTGCGCCAGCGCGCCCGGGCCGATGAGCAGTGCGAGGCAAGCAGCGAGCGGCAGACATGTCCGCATTGCAATCATGAAAGTCCTCCCGACTTGGGCGCGGCGGATGCCGCGCCACCGGCCATGCTCAACACCGCATGATTGCGGCTATTCCACGTACGGCGATCACCAGCCGGTGATGCCGCCCTCAATCCGTGACCGGCTGTCCGTATTGTGCGTCGGTGACGGGCTCGAGCCACTTCACGTGCTCGCCGCCCTGATGCTCCTGCATCGCGATGTGTTCCATGGCGGTGGTCGGCGTGGCTCCGTGCCAGTGTTTTTCCCCCGGCGGGATCCAGACGGTGTCGCCGGGCCGGACTTCACGGATCGGCGCTCCCCACGTCTGCACGCGGCCGACGCCGGCAGTGATATGCAACGTCTGCCCGAGCGGATGCGTGTGCCAAGCCGTGCGCGCACCCGGCTCGAAGCGCACCCGGGCCGACCGCAGCAGCGCCGGATCGGGCGCCTGAATGATCGGATCCTGCCAGACGGTGCCGGTGAAACTCGGCGCGCTCATGCGGCGCGATGGCCGTGAGCCGCACGCATAGATGTCCATGACAATTCTCCCGTTCAAAGCACCGGAGGTTAGCGGCTCATTCGTCGTCCGAGAATCAAAAAGCCCGGCGTAACCGCCGGGCTTCTCGTCAATTCCGTAACCGATCGGCTTAGACCGGCGCCAGATTGCCCGCCGCCTGCTTGCCGCGCTCAGTGACGATCTCGTAGCTGACCTTCTGGCCTTCCACAAGCGAGCGCATACCGGCACGCTCGACGGCACTGATGTGCACGAACACGTCCTTCGAACCGTCGTCAGGCTGGATAAATCCGTAGCCTTTCTGGGTATTGAAGAACTTCACAGTTCCGACAGCCATTCATAGTTCCTTTCACGCTTTGCGTTGGACGCCCGCGCGCTCATCGCGAAGGCGGCAACTATCCGAGTTTTGGGGGATCACTTGAGGTCGCTGGCCCAAGCCGGGAGCGTGCAAGCTAAGCCGAAAACCAGGTTGCGGGCGGCCACATAGACGGATTTGCCCGCAAGGTCAACGGCCCCGCGCCCGCAAAGGCGGCCCGCGCAGGCGCGAAAACGCCCGCGGATACTGGGTTTCCGGCGCTTTATGAATTGGTAATTGCAAACTCCTAGACTGCGCTGCCGACGCGGGATTTCGTTAAGAAAACGTTACCGTGCGGCCCGGAGCGCGCGACAGCAGCGGCAGCAAAACCCATGAAGAACGACAAGCGCAGGTCACGCCGCCAGCCGATACGGTATTCGGCCTGGATTGTCTTGGCCGACGGCCGGCTGGAAGGCTGTGCGCTTGCGGACGCTTCGGACACCGGCGCCCGCCTCGAGGTGGAAAGCGCCGAGGCACTCCCGGAGCGCTTCGAGCTGCTGCTGTCCAATCGCGACGTGGCGCCGCGCCGCTATTGTCATGTGGTGTGGCGCAAGGAAAAGCAGGTCGGCGTGAACTTCGAGCACCACCTTGCGATGACCGACGCCGCTCCGGACAAGAGCGCGGCGCCCGCAAAAAGCGGATAGCCGTTACGCCTGCTGAATCGCCGACAGCAGCCAGCCGCCGTCCTGCTCGCGCCGAAACGTCCAGACCTCGGTGACCTCGACCGGCTCCGCATCGCCCTCCACGACGCGTCCGCTCGATCGCTCGACCATGCGGTCGACCAGCGAGAAGCGCATGGCCACCGTTGCATAGTCGGTCGAGCCCTCGCGCCAGGCTTCGGCGAGATCGCCCTGCAAAAGCTTCACGTCGGAGATTTCGTTGACGACGCCGCGGCTCGCATTCCTCGTCAGGTCTTCCGACAGATACGAAAGCATCTCGGGCGTCACCTTTGCGCGCAACGCGGCGAGGTCCTCGGCGCCATAGGCGCGCTGAATGTCGCCGAGCAGCCGCTCGAAGGCGTCATAGTCCGCTTTCGTGATCGACAGCGGCACTCCGGCCGAAGAGTTTGCGCCAAATCCCGCGCCGCCCGTCTCGAAGGCGTGCGCCGATGAAGGAGAAGCGCCGGCAAACGCCGGCATGTTTCTGCGCTGCCACCAGCCGAGCGCAAAGCGAACCAGAAGGACGATCAATCCGATCTGCAAGAGCAGCCCCAGCATCGAGCCGGCGCCGCCGAGTCCGCCGAAAAATCCGTGGCCGAAAAGCAATCCGAACAGGCCGGCGCCGAGAAACCCTGCGGCAAGCCCGCCAAACAGACCGCGGCCGAAAAAGCCGTTGCCGAAAGAGCCGGGCTGGCTTTGCGTTCCGGACGGCTGCGACGGCCGGCCGGTCAGCGACCGCTGGATGGGAGACGCAGTATCGGGCGCGGTGCGCGTGACGGGCGGCGGCGAATAGGTGCGGAAGCCACGGCTGCCTCCCGAGAAGCCGCCGCCGACGCGAGCATCGGCAACCGCCGAAAACACGAGCGCGGTTGCGATCACCGCGAAACCGATCAGCGCGCGAAAACGAGTCATGATCCGCTTCCTTCCGGCGTCAGCGCCGGGCTGAAAAATAGGAATGGTTCCATGCTTTTGTAAGGGGCGCCCTCACACTGTTGTCATTGGCCGGCGGGAACGCGCGTGCCCACATCCCGATTGCCTCCCGGAGAATTGCGAGGCTTTGGGTCATGACGAAGATAGTGGCAATAGCCTTCTTGTTGGCGACTTCGGGCAGCGCATTTGCAACGTTTTCGCCGGTCGACCGCAGCTTGACGGAACTGGTTCCCGCCGACACCCCGATTGGCACAACGCAGGAGGCGACGCAACGCGAAGCGGCGTACTTCAACGCGCCGCAGCCGCTGTATGGGCAAGTCTTTCAGTGCCGTGCGCGCGACATGGTGTTCTTCACCGGCCTTATCCGCTTCGCGCGCGCGTGCGACCAGGCGCAATAGGCGCAATCGCTAACCGCCCATCGTTTCCTTGACGGCGGCGACCAGTTGCTTGAGCGTGAACGGCTTCGGCAGGAAGGCCGGCATGCCGCCTTCCGGCAGGCTCTTCGAAAAAGCGTCTTCGGCATAGCCCGAGACGAAGATGAATTTGATGTCCGGATGCCGGTTGCGCATTTCCTTGAGCAGCGTCGGCCCGTCCATTTCCGGCATGACGACGTCCGACACGACCAGATCGATGGTCCCCTCGCGTTCGAGCACCTCGATCGCTTCAACGCCGTTGCCGGCCTCGAGCACGGTATAGCCGCGCGAAGCGAGCCCCCGCGCGTTGAGCGCGCGCAAGCCCTCTTCATCCTCGACCAGAAGAATGGTGCCCTGCCCGGTGAGATCGACCGTCGCCGCGCGCGCGAGATCGTCGGCCGCGGACGCTGCGCCGGCGGCCGCCGGCGCTTCCGCGGGTCGCGCGGCGGCTTCCGCCCCCGGAACGTGGCGCGGCAGGAAAATGCGAAAAGCCGTGCTGCCTGGCTTCGAGTCCGCATAAATAAAGCCGCCGGTCTGCTTGACGATGCCGTAGACGGTGGAAAGACCGAGCCCTGTGCCCTTGCCGACTTCCTTGGTCGAAAAGAACGGCTCGAAAATCTTGTCGATGATGCCGTCCGGAATGCCCGTGCCGGTGTCGCTCACCTCCACCAGGACATAGTCGGCGGCCGGCATGCCCTTGGCCGTGAAGGACGCGCATTCCGCCGCCGTGATGTTCGCCGTGCGCACCGTCAGCGTTCCGCCGTCCGGCATGGCATCACGCGCGTTGACCGCCAGGTTGACGATCACCTGCTCGAACTGGGAAATGTCGACCTTGACCGGCCACAAATCGTTCGAAAGCGCCGGCATAAGCGTCACCCGCTCGCCGATCAGCCGGCGCAGGAGCATCATCAGGTCGCTCAGCGTTTCGTTGAGATCGAGCACCTGCGGGCGCAGCGTCTGCTTGCGCGAGAACGCGAGCAGTTGCCGCACCAGCGCCGCCGCGCGGTTGGCGTTCTGCTTGATCTGGATGATGTCCTGGAACGACGGATCGGTCGGCCGGTGCGCGTTGAGCAGAAAATCGGTCGCCATCATGATGGCGGACAACACGTTGTTGAAATCGTGCGCGATGCCGCCGGCGAGCTGGCCGACCGATTCCATCTTCTGCTGCTGGTTGATCCGGTTTTCCAGCGTGCGCTGCGCCGTTGTTTCGAGCGCGTAGACGATCGCAGCCTCGCCGTCGCGGTCCTCCTCCTCGACTGCCGACACGAAGAAGCTGGCCCAGCGTTCCTCCGTTCCGCTGAGCGCCGCCTCGACTGGAGCGATATCGCCTTGCCCTTCCGCGGCCTTGCGGATGGCCGTCTCGAGCTCAGGCCGGTCGCGCGTGGCGACACACATATATATTGAGCGGTCGTCGCCTTTGAGCGCGCTCGCAAAGGTGTGGGCAAAGCGGGCGTTATTGCGCGCGATCCGGCCGGCCTTGTCCACCGTGGCGATCGCCATCGGCGTGTTCTGGAAGAAGCGCATGAAGCGCACTTCGGCCGCGCGCTGCGGATCGCCGCCGCCGCCGCGGGCGCGGTTGAGCACCAGCGTGCGCGAGGCGCCGGCCGCGCCGTCCGCACCGAACGCGATCCGGTGGAATATGCGCACCGGCAGCCGCTTGCCGGCGCGCATCTTCAGGTCGAGATCGAGCACCTCGGTTTTGACGTCGCCGGGCGCGGCGTTGAGCGTCGTCAGCAGCGCCGCGCCTTCGCCGGCCACGAGGTCGGTGAGCTTGAGCGATCCGGTGCCGACCTGCGCCAGGTCGTAGTCGAGCCAGGCCGCAAGCGTTGCGTTGAGGTAGATGATCGAGCCTTGTGCGTCGACCGAGAAGAAGCCCGCCGGCGCGTGGTCGAGATAGTCGATGGCGTGCTGGAGCTCCTGAAAGACGTTCTCCTGCCGCTGCCGGTCGCGCGTCACGTCGGCGATCGACCAGACCGTGAGCCTCGAATCGGGTCCGCTCTCGGCGAGCGGCTGCACGCGCAGCCGCAGCCAGCGCGCGGTCGTGGCGTGAGCGCCGGCGATCCGCACCTCCTCCTGCAAGCGCCGCCCTTCGCGCGCCGCCTTGAGCAGGCGGTAGATCGATTCGGAAACGTCCGGGTCGCCGATGAAAACGCGCTCGATCGGCCGAACGTCGTCGGGACCCCTGGCATCGATCAGATCGAGGTAGCCGCTGTTGGCGTAGAGCACGCGTCCGCCCGGATCGGTGACAAGCAGGCCGTCCGACGCGTTGTCGATCAGCGCCTTGAACAAGGGGCCGCCGCGGTCCTTGCCTGCAACGCGCAGGATGCCCGCGGCGTACGCAAAGAGCGAAAAGACGCCGACGGTCGCCAGCACGGCCAGCAGAGTCATAATGTAAGGCTGGGCGTGCTCCGAGCCGACATAGACAAGCCCGGCCGCCGCGCCGACCAGCAATATGGCAACGGCCAGCACCATCCCGACGCTGCCGCTGCGCAAAATATGCTGGTTTCGATCGAATGCCGACGCACGCTGCCCTTCGCCGCGATCGGGCAGGGATGCAATCTGCGCTGCCGGTTCCTGCGCTGCCATCGATCTTGAGCCCCGACGCGCGGTGGCGAAGCCTTAATTCCCCGCGCCTCTGAGTGCCTTAAGGCGGGCTACCGGCGCAAGGGCTTGGCGCCGGCAATTCAGCGCTTTTCACGGCCCAAAGGCGACCGCCGCAGCCGCATGACGTAGCCGATGACCTCGGCGACCGCCTTGTAATGTTCCACCGGAATGACCTGATCGACGTCGACGGTCGCGTGCAGGGCGCGCGCGAGCGGCGGATTTTCCACGATCGGAACCGAATGCTCGCCGGCGACCTCCCTGATCTTGAGCGCCATCGCGTCGACGCCTTTGGCGACACAGACCGGCGCCTCCATGCCGCGCTCGTATTGCAGGGCGACGGCGTAGTGGGTCGGGTTCGTGATCACCACCGCGGCTTTCGGCACCGCCGCAATCATGCGCTTGCGCATGCGCGTCTGCCGGACCTGCTTCATCTTGCCGCGAATGGCCGGGTCGCCTTCCGATTGCCTGAACTCCTCCTTCATCTCCTGCAGCGACATCTTCTGCCGCTCGTACCATTGCCGGTACTGAAAGAGGTAGTCGGCGGCGGCGACGATCGCGAGCATCGCAACGACGGCGCCGAGCAGCTTGAGCGCCAGCGTGCGCATCAGCGGCAATGTCGAGGCGATATCCGTCCACGCGAGGTTTTCGATTCGCGCGCGCTCGGGCCACATCAGCGCCGTCAGCACCGTGCCGACCACGACCAGCTTTATGAGGCCTTTCGCAAAATTCGCGAGCGCCTGGGTCGAGAACAGCCGCTTGAAGCCGGCGGCCGGCGAAATCCGGCTCAGCTTCGGCTGCAAGACTTCGAAGGACCAGACCAGCCGGTGCTGGATGAGGTTTCCGCCGAGCGCCGCAAGCGCGAGCAGGAGGAAGGGAATGGCGACGGCGGCCAGAACGCTGACACCGAGCTTTTCGCCGAGCTGCGCGAGCGCAAATCCGTCGACGCGGATTTGCGAGGAATGCTCAATCAACCCGCGCAGCGTGACCGCCAGGCTCGTGCTCGCCGTGCCGGAGAAGGCGGTGACCGCGAGGGTGCCACCGGCGATGATGAACCAGGTGCTGACTTCCTGGCTCTTGACCACGTCGCCGCGCTTGATGGCTTCGTCGAGCCGCTTCTGCGTCGGGTCTTCTGTTTTTTGGCTGTTGTCGTTTTCTTCGGCCATGCCCGCGCCTGCCTCCGGCTACAACGCGTGCGGCGCAAGCTGGCCGAGCACGTCTTCGAGATAGCCGACGAACGTCGCCATCATCGCGCCGATCACCAGCATCAGCAGCACGAGCCCGAGCATGATCGACAGCGGCAGGCCGATGAAGAAGACCTGCATCTGCGGCATCAGCCGCGACAGGACGCCAAGGCCGACGTTGAACAGCAGGCCGAACACCAGAAACGGCGCCGCGAGCTGGATGCCGATGCGGAACGACCTGGCGACAATGCCGGTGATCAGCTGCGCCATGTCGCCGGTGAAAGGAACGGAGCCGGGCTGAAACAGATTGTAGCTATCGTTGAGCGCGGCGATGATCAGGTAGTGCAGGTTGGTCGCGAAGATGAGCGTGATACCCAGCATGGTCAGGAAATTTCCGACCAGAACGCCCTGCTCGTTCTGCGTCGGATCGACGGCCGTGGCGAAGCCAAATCCGAGCTGCTGGGCGACAACGAACCCCGCCACCTGCAGGCACGAAATCGCAAGCCGCGCGGTGAGCCCCAGCACCGCGCCGATCAGCATCTCTTCGCCGCCCGTCGCGATCACCGGACCGAGCGCCTGCAAATCGATGTGGTAGGCGGAGCGGTGCAGCGGCAGCAGCACCGCGGTCAGGGCAAGCGCGATCACCAGCCGTACGCGCGTCGGCAGATTCAATTCACCGATGCCGGGCAGAAGCATCACCATCGTGCCGATGCGCGCGAACACCAGCATGAATGCCGCGCCCAGCGCGGGCAGGAAGGAGATGTCGATCGTCATTCGTCAGCCGCTTACGATGCGCGCAGCGATGCGCATCATTTCGGCCTGCAATTTCTCCGCCATGAACGGCAAGACGATCAAAAGCGAAAGGAAAATCGCCAGAATCTTGGGCACGAAGGCGAGCGTCATTTCCTGAATTTGCGTCACCGCCTGCAGCAGCGAAATCACCACGCCGACCACCAGGCCGACCAGCATGACGGGGCTTGCCACATAGATGAGTGTCAGGATCGCGTCGCGCGCGACGTCAAGAACTTCGGCTCCGGTCATCTTGCGACTACCTCCCTGCCCGCTTCCGCCGATCAGATCGGCATCTTCATGATGTCTTCGTAAGCCGCGATGACGCGGTCGCGCACCGCCACAATTGCGTCGATCGCCACTTCGGTTTCGGCCACGGCCGTAACCGCGTTCACCATATTGCCCTTGCCGCTCACCATCGCCCGCGCCTGCGCGTCGGACTTCTGGCCCGCCTCACTGACAGCGCCGAGCGCGTCCTTGAGCACGGCGGCAAAACTCGTATCGGCTTCCGCCACCCCTTGCGGCTTCGCCGCGCGGGCAAGGGCCGGATCGGCTGCAAGCCGGGCGACGTTGGCGTAAGCGCCTGCGGCGGCGAGCGGTGTCGGCATGAGTCACCTGTTCAGGCTTTGAGAATGTCGATGGTGCGCTGGATCATGCGGCGCGTCGCGCTGATCACGTTGACATTGGCCTCGTATGATCGCTGGGCGTCGCGCATGTCGGTCATTTCGATGAGCGGGTTCACATTCGGGTATTTGACGTTGCCGTTGGCATCGGCAGCCGGATGTCCCGGCTCGTGCTTGATCTGGAAGGCGGACGTATCGAGGCTGACGCGGCCAAGTTCGACGACTTTGGCATCGAGCGCGCGGTCGAATTCGGAGCGGAACGTCACGATCTTGCGCCGGTAAGGCTCGCCTCCGGGCGTGGTCGGCGTTGAGTCCGCGTTGGCGACGTTTTCCGAAATCACCCGCATGCGTCCTGCTTGCGCGCGCAATCCGGAAGCGGCGATCGCCATCGTCCTGAAGAAGTCCACGATTCAGCTCCCCTTGCGAAAGGCAATCACGGCGCTTTCCCGAGCGCCGTCTTCAGCAGGTTGAGGCTGCGCGTGTAGAGCGCGGCCGCGGCCTGATAATCCATCTGGTTCGATGCAAGCTTCATCATCTCGTCTTCGAGGCTGACGGCATTCCCCGCGGGCCGCACCTCGTAGCCTTCGTCCTTCCGGCTGCGGAAGATCGCCGAGGGCTCGTCCGAGCCGGTGATATGCCCCGGTTCCGTCTGCGCGAGCACGACAAACGGGCCCTGCGGCGACGTGCCCCGGCTGGAATTGAAATCGGGAGGCACCAGGTCGTGCGGCTTGAAATTGGGCGTGTCCGCGTTGGCGATGTTCTCGGCGAGCACGCGTTGCCGCTCCTGCCCCCACTGCATCCGGGTGCGCAACATCGAAAAGATCGGAATATCGGCGATTGCCATGGCCAGGCCCTCCCCGCGGTTTGCGGTCCGCGGTAGGCAGACTTTGCCGGGCGTATGGTTAACGGCGGGTAAAAAGCCGCCGCCACGGGCCGGCCATGTTCAGGACACGTTTACCATGAGAACTGCCCGCGAACCGGCAATGGGCCGGAAAAGGGCACGCCCCGTTAATCATCTGTTAGTATTCGGGGCGGCAAATAGTGCCTGCGGCGTTAACCATTCGGCCGATTCCCGCCGGGTGCGCCGAGGCGCGCACTATGGAGCGCATTGATGTTTTCATCTGTGTTCGGGACGGAGCTTCCGCTGGCGGCGCGGTTTTTCATCGCCTTCCTGGTCGTGCTCGCTCTCATCGGACTGACCGCGTGGCTGATGCGCCGCTTCGGCGCGAGCCGGCTCGGCGGCGGCTCGGCGCGCGGACGCCAGCCGCGCCTCGCGGTCATCGACGCGGCGACGGTCGACGGGCGCCGCCGTCTCGTTCTGATCCGGCGCGACAACGTCGAGCACCTGCTGATGATCGGCCCTTCCGATCTCGTCATCGAATCGAACATCGTGCGCGCGGCGAGCGCACGCGACGTGCCGCGCGACGCCATGCGCGCGGTGAACGAGCCGCCGCGCGTCGCGCCGCCGGCCGAGACGCCGTGGCCCTTGCAGCCCGTGGCGAGCGAACCGGCGGCACGCGCAACGCGTCCCAGCGTGACGGACGAGCCTTGGCTCGCAGCCGAGCCCGGCGCGCGCGCGCGGCCTGTCACCGATGGCACCGGAGCGCCCAATGTCGAACCCGTGGCCAAGTCACCTACCCCTGAGCCGCCCGCAGGTCGGCCGGAGCCGGTACGCGTGACGCCACCGGCGCCAGCGGCGCCACCGCAGACAGATCACAACCTCGCGGAAATGGCGTTGCAGCTCGAGGCGGCGCTGCGCCGTCCGCCGGAAAATCGCCCGCCCGTCACCGACCCGCTCGCGGTTGCTTCGCCGGCGCCGCCGGTGAAGCCGGCCGAGCCGGCGGTGCGCGCGCCCAATCGCGACTTCAAGCCGCGCGTCGAGCCCAAGCTTGAGACCAAGACCGAGCCGAAGATGGAGCCGAAGGCCGAACCGAAACCGGAGCCGTCTTCCGCGAAATCTTCCTTCGACAACCTCGAACAGGAGATGGCCAGCTTGCTCGGCCGTCCTTTAGGAAAATCGTGACACGCACTTCCGGCCGCCGTGTCCGTCTGGTGACGGTGGCGGTTGGAGTAGCGGTGACACTGGGGACACTGGCGACAGCGGCGACGCCCGCCGCCGCGCAGAACATCAGCGTCAATCTCGGCCAGGGCACCGGGCTGACCGAGCGCGTGATCCAGATGATCGCGCTCTTGACCGTGCTGTCGCTCGCGCCCTCGATTCTCGTGATGATGACGTCGTTCACGCGCATCGTCGTGGTGCTGTCGCTGTTGCGCACCGCGCTCGGCACCGCGACCGCGCCGCCGAACGCGGTCATCGTGTCGCTCGCCCTCTTCCTGACCGCGTTCGTGATGGGACCGGCGCTCCAGCGCGCCTACGACACCGGCGTGAAACCGCTGCTCGCCAACCAGATCACGACCGAGCAGGCCTTCGAGCGCGGCTCGCAGCCGTTGCGCGCGTTCATGGAAAAGAACGTGCGCGAGAAGGACCTGAAGCTGTTCGTCGACATGTCGAAGGAAGCCGCGCCGGCAAAGCCCGAGGACCTGTCGCTGCGCGTGCTGGTGCCGGCCTTCATGATTTCCGAGCTCAAGCGCGCCTTCGAAATCGGCTTTCTGCTGTTTCTGCCCTTCCTCATCATCGACCTGGTCGTCGCCTCCGTGCTGATGTCGATGGGCATGATGATGCTGCCGCCAGTCGTGGTGTCGTTGCCGTTCAAGCTGATCTTCTTCGTGCTGGTGGACGGCTGGAGCCTGGTCGCCGGATCGCTGATCCAGAGCTATGGGACCTAGAGCTTGATCCGCTGAGGTGGAAGCAAGCTCCGCTCATTCCCGTGCAGGCGGGAATCCAGACCAATTCTGAAAGGTCTGGCATTTTTTTCACTGGGTCCCCGCTTTCGCGGGGACGAACGGCGATTCAATGCAGCCGGGTCACGCTTTAGAACCCGCGACCCTCGATGTGCAGCCGCGGCAAATGCAGACGCGCGATCGAGCCGGTCGGCGCCGGATCGGGCTTCAGCGGCACGCCTTCGGGTATTTTCGAAGGCAGGAGCAGTGACGCCGGATTTGGCACCGGCGGCCTGGCCGCCGCCGCATCGGCGGGATTTGCGGCCGCCGGCTGCGTCGCCGGCGCCGCGGCCGGCGCAGGCTGCGGCTTCTCGGCTTTCGCATCGGACGTTGCGGCCGGCGACAATGGCGAACTGTCCGCATAGCGCTTGTGCATGTCGCGCAGGAAAGCGTCGAGCGTGTCGAGACTGGCGATGCGCCGCGCCACGTCGCGGAATTCCGCGCCGCTGGTGCCGATCGGCGCCGTCACCACGTCAAACGCGCGGCGATCCGGACCGTCGGCCATCTTCGCCGCGTATTTTTCGCGGAAGCGCTGCAGCCCGAGCGCGTCCTCGCCGAGCGCGTAGCCGATGCCGGCGCGCAGGATGTCCTGGCGCTCGGTTTCCGTCAGCGGAGTGAAGTCCTTCCAGCGGTTGCCATAGAGCAGCTCGATCTGCTCGGCCGCCTCGCGCCAGCGCTGCGCCGCCCAAAGAATGTCGGAACGCAGACGAATCGCTTCGCGGCTTTTCAAGTCCGAGATGACCTCCAGCGCCAGTTCGTGGCGGCCAAGCTCGGAAAGCGCGCGCGCTTCGAGGAGCAGGCGCTGATCGCGCAGCTCGGTCGAGAGCCCGGCCGCGCGCGTCGACTGCAGGGCCTTGAGCGCGCGGTCCGCCTTGCGGTTCATCAAATATATGACGGCGAGGCGGGTGGCGACCTGCGCGCGCGCCGCGCCTTGCAGGCGGTGATCGACCTGATGCTGGAGCAACTCGGCCGCCTGATCGAGCAGGTCGACCGATATCAGGCGATCCGCGAGCTTGCGGATCATTTCGTCGCCGCGGCGGCCAATCGGCGTGAGCTCGCGGTAGTCGTAAAACAAGCCGAGCGCCTCGACCGGCGGCATCGAATCGCCGACGCCGTCGAGAAAAAGATGGTCGAACGTCGCAGCCGCCTCGTCCTGGATCTTGCGCGTCATCGCGGAATTCGGATGCGCCATCATCGCGCTGCGCATCACGTGAAAGGCGTCGCGATAGCGCTTCTCTTCCGTGTAGAGGTGCGCAAGGAGCTTCAGCCCCTCCACTTCCGTGTCGTCGCCGCGCCACACGGTCGTTAGCGTCTCGAGCGCGCGAATAGCGTCGTCGCGCGACATCTCGCCGGACGAGAATTTCAGCTCGATCTCGTGCAAGTGTCCCTCGGCGGCGGCGCGGCGGTCGTCCGATTCGACGGCGCTGTGGTAGGCGGCCAACGCCTCTTCGTTGCGGCCGAGGCCCTGGTCGAGCCGGCCGGTGAGCACCGAGATCGACGGCTGCATTTGCGGCGGAATGCCGATGGTGGCGATTTCGTCCATCAGCTTGGCCGCGCCGCTGAAATCGCTCACCTCGATCGCAACCCGCGCCGCCGTCATCAGCGCAAGCCTTTGCAATTCGACCGGCAGCGCGGCCATGGAGCCTTCCACGTTTTTGAAGCCGTCGCGCGCGTCGTCCCAGCGGCGCAGCTGGGCGTAGGCCATCGCGCGCCAGATCGGCGCATCGTGCTGGTTGCCGATCTGCGGGTTCGAAAGCACCTTCAGCGCCGCCTCGGGCCGCTGCATCAGCACGTCGGAAACCGCCCTGAGCACAAGGCCGGAAACCTCGTCGCCGCCGCCCTTGCGGTCATCGAGCGCGACCGAAGCGACCGCGCCCGCCTCCGCCGACATCCCGCGCGCGAGATAGAAGCGCGCGAGATTGTACCGCGCGCGGTTGCGGCGCTGCTCAGGCGCCGATGCGGCCATGCCGATCAGCTCCGACTGGCGCGCGCTGAACCTGACCTTGCGGTTGTACTTCCAGAGCTGCGTGTCGAAATTGAGCGAGTGAAACATGCCCGAGACGCGCCCGTTGAGCTCGATCGCCGATATCGTCAGCCCGCCCGGCCGGCTGATGACGACCTTGTCGACGGCAAGCTCGGCGGAGATGTCATCGGCGATCGGCTGGATGACGACGCCGTGAGTCGACTCGAGCGCCCGCAGCTCGACGAAATCCTGTTCCTTGAGAAATCCGCGCGCCGGCCCGAGCGCGGTGATCACCATCAACGTATTGCCCATGTCGGGATCGGTGATGCGATGGATCTTTTTGGGCTCGTCGATCGGAATGGTGATGCTGGCCCGGTTGCGGCCGACGATGTTGCGGGCGATGCCGAGCGGCCGCGTATGCCCGATGACGGAATCGCCGATCGTCAGGTTCCAGCCCGGGCCGTCCGCGACCAGCGCGGCAAGCTGCGGACGCACAAGCCTGATCCGCACGATCGCCTCGCCGTCTTCGCCATGATCAAGCGAGACGGAACGCACGATGCGCGCGGTGTCGACCTTGAGCGCCGAGACATCAATTCTGGCTTCGCTGTCGAACACCAGCCATAACGTGTCGGCGCGCCGGAACACCGCGGCGGGCGTCGGCACTGCAAACGGAAAGTCGACGTTCAGGTTGTCGCCCACAAGGGCAACGGCAGCGACGACCGGCGCTTTCGGATCGACGGGCAACGAGCGCCGCGCCGGCGGAGCGGCTTTCGTGTCCGCTTGCGGCGCCGGCGCCGGCTGGCTTTGCGCCTGCGGCGTTGCCGAAGGCGCTGGATGAGCCGCCTGCATCTTTGGCTTCACCGCGTCCGGCGGAGCAGCACGACTCTCGCGCGGCGGGGCAGCTAACTTTTCCGTCCCGGGCGCCGGCGCCATGGCCGGCTTTTCGGGGCCGGGCAGCGGCGGCGGGGCGGCCGGTGCGCGGGCGATCTGCCTGGACGCGGGCGTTGCCTGCGCAGGGGCGACGGCCGGCGTGGTGTCCGGCGCGGCGCGCGCCTGATTGCCGCCGAGCTTCAGTGCCGGGACCAGCGAACCTGCGCCGTTGCCGACGTCGACCATGAAGCTGCGCCCATCCAGGAAGGCGCGCACCTCGGGCTTGCCGTTCAACGTGAACACGACTTGTGCGGATTCGTCGTCGCGCGTCGCATTCACCGATGCGAGCGCCTTCGGCAACGACGCCCTTGCGTCGGCCAAATCCCATTTGATCGGTTGGTCGAAACTGAGCGTCAGCTTTCCATCCGACCGGCTCGCGTTGGCGCTCGCGCCCTCCGGCAGCCTGAATTCGTAGCGCCTAAATGTCGGCTGGGTGCCGACCCTCACCTGGATCGTCTGGCTCTCCAGCTTCGGCCGGTCGCCACGCACGCGGCGCAACTCGCGCTCGGCCGTGCGCGCGCGCTCTGCAAGCTCGTCGATCACCTCCTGCGGCAGCCCCGGCAATATGCCGGTCCATGTCGGCGGCAGGAGATCGATGTAGATGCGCTCGGCCGCCGGGATGACGTGAACCTTGAGCTTGTGCGCCAGCGCGAGCCGGATGGCGGAGCCGTCGGGATCGCGTCGCGCGGCGCTGACGTAATCGGCGGCGCGCGCCGCGATCTTGTCGACCGCGACGGCAACCGGCCTGTCGAACTTGATGACCATGACGGCGCCGGAGACCGTCACCTGCGCCTTGACCTCGTCGGCAAAGCGGAAGGCCAGCCGGAGATAGCCGCCGTCCGTTTCGACCGCGAGCTCGCCCTTGACCGGCTCGGCCGCGGGAGCCGGTTGCGCCGCGAAGGCGAAGCCCGCCACGGCGAGAGCAAAGCAAAATTCCGCCACGCGCCGGAAGGCGCACGCGCGCACGCTGCTCAGGCTGATCGTTCCGACCGGCATGACCACTCCACCGGCCAGGACGCCGGCCGCAACAGCCTATGTTTTCGCGTTTAACGCGGCCTTAACCGTGCCGGATTCACTGCGCGGTCGGCTGGCCTTCGATCTTCGGCAGAGCGTCCGCCGACTGGGGCTTTTTTTCATCGCTTGCGCGGTTGGCAAGCTCGACGGTCAGCCGCTCCGCCGCCTCGGGCGTCATCTGGCCGAGAATTTCCGACATCTTGCGCGGATTGATCATGGTGACGACCTGAACCAGGATTCTCAAGTCGAGCCGGTCGAAGATGCGCGCGGCGTCCTTCGCCTTCATGTTTTCGTACATCGTGACGATGCTCTTGAAGCGCTCCTGCTCGGCCTTGTCGCGGTTTTCGGCCACGGTATCGACGTGCGTCTTGATGTCCTTCAGCTGCTCGACCCGCGCTTCCACGCGCTTTTCCGCCGCCTTGATGAGATTTTCCCGCATGTCGAGCTCGCGGTTGCGCTTCTCCAGCGACTGGTTGCGCTCGCGCAGGCGCTTGAGGATTGCGCGCTCGCCCGGCGAATTAACCTGGCCGGGCTCCATCTTGTATTCGTTGCCGGCGATGTCGAGCTTGGGCGGGGGCGGCGGCTTCGTGCTGGACTTCAGCGGCGGTTCGCCGGCGGGCGCAGCCGCCGGCTCGCTCTCGCCGGTCGAGCCGGTGATGTCGTTCGGGTCGCCGCCGAAGTTGAACATTTCCTGCGCCCACGAGCGCCTGGGCTGACTGCCGTCGGCGACGACGATCTTGGGGAAGTCCGGCACGCGCTCGTTCGTGCTGACGTGCAGGCCGGGTTTGCCCCGCTGCGCAAGCCGCTCGCCGAGCGTGTAGCCGCCGTCGAGAATGAGTCCGGAGACCTTGAGCGCAAGCAAGCAGGTCGTCGCCAGCAGGACGAGCGGAATGAGCCGGAAATTCCGCGCAAAGCGGATCATGCGGCAAGGCCGCTCAGTCGCGCCCGCGCGCGCGCGGCGAACGCCTCGGCGGCGGCCGCGACCGATCTCGCGTCCGGCGCCGCGGGAGCCTGCTCAGGCGGCGCGAGCTCCGCGTGGCGCGCCGCGGCGACAAGCCGCGCGAAGCGCGCAAGCAGCTCCTCGCCGGCGGCGATCTGCCGGTCGATGTTTGCCGACAGCCGCTCCGCGCTTTCAAGGCGCGCCGCCAGCGGCTGCTCCGCCTCGTGCATGGCCGACTTGAGGCCGCCGATCGCGCGCTCGGCAATTTCCGTGGCGGTGACCAGCTCGGAAATCGTCGAACGCATCGATTGCTCGTCCGCCTTGAGCAGGCGCAGCTGCCGATTGAGCTTCACGCAATAAAGAATTGTGAGCAGGAGCAGGATGGAAACCATGCTCTCGATCATGTAGCCGTAGCTCATGGTGCCTCCAGCCGGTTGGTGGGTCCGTCCGCGTTTTCGAACATCGCGAACGTCGTCTTCGGCTTTTGCAGCGGCTTGGCGACGCGCACGGCGATGCGGTCGCCGACGCGCCCCATACGGCCTTCCGTCAGCATGACCTCGCCGCAGCGCACCTTCACCAGCGCGTCCGACTTCAGCTCGAGCGCGAGGGTATCGCCGACACTGAGGTTCATCATGCGGCGCAGCGGCAGCTTGGCCTCGTACAGCACTGCGTCGACCTCGACCTGCGCCTGCCCGATTTCGGTGGCGAGATGGCCTTCCCAGATCGGGTCGCGGCCGAACTTCTCGCCCATGAACATCTGCAGCAGCACGGCACGGATCGGCTCGATCGTGGCGTAGGGCAGCAGCAGCTCGACGTTTCCGCCGCGATCCTCCATGTCGATGCGCAGCCGCACCAGAATGGCGGCGTTCGCCGGGCGGGAAATGGCTGCAAAGCGCGGATTGGTCTCCAGCCGGTCGATGTTGAACTTCACCGGCGACAGCGGGCGGAACGCGAGTTCGGCGTCCGCCAGCACGACCTCGATCATGCGCTTGACGAGATTGGTTTCGATCGTGGTGTAGGGACGGCCTTCGATGCGGATCGTGCTCTGCCCGCGGCGGCCGCCGAGCAGCACGTCGATGATCGAATAGATGAGGCTCGAGTTGACGGTGGCGAGCCCGAAGTTGTCCCATTCCTCCGCCTTGAACACGGCCAGGATCGCCGGCAGCGGAATCGAATTGAGATAGTCGCCGAAGCGCACCGAGGTGATGCGGTCGAGCGAGACTTCCACGTTGTCGGACGTGAAATTGCGCAGCGACGTCGTCATCAGCCGGACCAGCCGGTCGAAGACGATTTCCAGCATCGGCAGGCGCTCGTAGGAGACCATCGCCGAGTCGATGATCGCGCGGATGCCGGAATTATCGTTGAGATTGACGTCGGCGAGACTGAAGCCGAGCAGGCTGTCGATCTCGTCCTGGTTGAGGATGCGCTCGGCGCCGCCCTTGGCGGAATGAATGAACTGATTGCCGTCCTCGACCATCGCGGCCCATTGCGCCGCCACCGCCTCTTCGCTGCCGTTACCCTCGCCGCCCGCTTCGCCGGCGGGCGCCGCCGCGGCACCGGATTCGGCTTCGAGCGCCAGCCCCCACTCGGCGGCCAGCGCGTCCTGATCGACCTGGTCTTTCTGTGCCATGGCTATGCCGTCACTGGACGACGATCTCCTTGAACAGCACCGCCGTGATGTGATTGGGCGCGACCGCCGCGTTGACGCGGCGGGTCAGTTCTTCCTTGAGCCGGTAGAGTCCGGCGGAGCCGTCGAGATCGGTCGGCCGCAATTCGCGCAGATAGGTCTGGAAGGCGTCCATCACGCGCGGCATCAGCGGCTGGATCTGCGCGACCACCGAGGGGTCGGGCACTTCCAGCACGACCTTGACCTTCAGATATTGCGTGCGCTCGGAGCCGGGGTTGGCGAGGTTCACCAGCACGTCCGGCATGTCGACGAAAATCGCCGGCTTGGCGACCGCGGCGACTTTCTTCTCGGCGTGCGAATGGCCGAGGAACAGATAGGCACCCGCGCCGCCGCCGCCGAGCACGGCAAGCGCGGCACCGGCGATGATCATGATCTTGAGCGAGGG
>DASSRW010000203.1:0-4757 GCA_035701545.1 Pseudolabrys sp. | reverse complement strand
CCTGAAATGGAGCAGCAGATGAGGCGTGGATAATCGTTGCGCAGGCGCGGCACGGAGAAGCCGAGCTTTGCCAGCGCGCCGGGCTTGAGGTTCTGCACAAATACATCTGCTTTCGCGAGCAGGGACTCCAGTACAGACTTGTCCTCGGCCTTGCCGAGATCGAGAATGGCCGATTCCTTGCCGCGGTTGAGCCAGACAAAGTGCGCGCTTTCGCCGTGCACGATGCTGTCATAGCCGCGCGCGAAGTCGCCTTCGGGCCGCTCGATCTTGATGACGCGCGCGCCGGCATCGGCGAGCCGGCAGGTGCACTGGGGCGCGGCGACGGCCTGCTCCACCGAAACCACCAGCAGCCCTGAGAGGGGAAGCATTGTCACCGGTCAGGCCGTCCCGCCGGCGGGCAGAAATTGATCCTGCCTAAGGGGGCGCCTGGCTGAGGGCTGGTTCGCCCATGCGTTGTTCGAGCGCTGGTTTTGGAAAGGCCGTCCATATTGTTCGTGTTCTCGGGGTTCAAGACGAAGGCACGGCGGTCGCGCAATCACAATGGGTTCGATTGCATAGCATTGCCCGCCCCGGCGCGATAAGACAACCGGCGTGACAGCCACGCCCGTATCCCGCCACATCACCCGCCCGCTTGATGCCGTCGCCGCGGCGGTCGTGGTGATGCTGTGTCTGTCGTGGGGCTTCAATCAGGTCTCGGTGAAGCTCGCGCTGCACGACGTCCCGCCGCTCACGCAGGCCGCGATCCGCTCTTTCGTTGCGGCGCTGCTCGTTGCAGGTTGGGCGAAGGCGCGCGGTCTTCCGCTGCTGGCGCGCGACGGCACGCTCGGCGCGGGCCTCCTGACCGGGCTCGCTTTCGGCGTCGAATTTATTCTGATCTATCAGGGCCTCGCCTACACGACGGCGACGCGCGCGGTGCTGTTTCTCTATCTTGCGCCGTTCTTCGTCGTCATCGGGGCGCGTCTTTTTCTGCCCGCCGACCGGTTCGGTCCCGCGCAATGGCTCGGGCTTGCGCTCTCCTTCGCCGGCATGCTGGTCGCCTTTGGCTTGCCGACGCCGGCGCTCGACCCGCGGCAGACGATCGGCGATCTGATGGTGGTCGGCGGCGCCCTGATGTGGGCGGTGACGACGCTCATGATCAAGGTGACGTCGCTCAACCGCGTTTCGGCGGAAAAGGTAATGCTCTATCAGCTCGTGGTTTCGGCGCCGATGATGGCCGTTGCGGCCTACTTTGCCGGCGAGCGTGTTGCGCACATGCCTTCGGCGCTCGCGCTCGGCTCCCTGGCCTACCAGACGGTGTGGGTCGTGAGCATCACCTTCGTGATCTGGTTCGCCCTGGTGATGCGCTATTCGGCCAGCCGTCTCTCCGCCTTCACGTTCCTGACGCCCCTGTTCGGCGTCGCCGCCGGGCATCTGGTGCTGAACGAGCCTTTGACGCCCGCCTTTGCCGGTGCGGTGGCTCTGGTCGCGGGCGGCCTCGCGCTGGTAAATCGCGCGCCGTGACATACTATGAGGATCATGGAACTTTGCGCGAGCAATATGGAACTTTCGCCCGGCAGGGCCGTTTGAACGGCAATATCCGATGAGTATCAGCAGCCAGCAGCGTCGCAACTCCGTGCGGGTCGAGGTCGGCGGCGTCGCCGTCGGCGGCGGCGCGCCTATCGTCGTGCAGTCGATGACCAATACCGACACCGCCGACGTCGAATCGACGGCGCGGCAGGTGGCGGCGCTGGCGCGCGCGGGCTCCGAACTGGTGCGCATCACCGTCGACCGGGACGAAGCGGCTGCCGCCGTGCCGCACATCAAGGAACGGCTTGGCCAGCTCGGCGTCGACGTGCCGCTGGTCGGCGACTTCCATTACATCGGTCACAAATTGCTGGCGGAGCACCCCGCCTGCGCCGACGCGCTCGACAAGTACCGCATCAATCCCGGCAACGTCGGCTTCAGGAACAAGCGCGATCCGCAATTCACGCAAATTGTGGAAATGGCGATCAAGTACGGCAAGCCGGTGCGCATCGGCGTCAACTGGGGCTCGCTCGATCAGGAACTGCTGACGAAGCTGATGGACGAGAACAACGAATCGCCGTCGCCCAAAAGCGCGCGTGAGGTCACGCACGAGGCGATGGTGCAGTCGGCGCTCACGTCCGCTGTGCGCGCGGAGGAAATCGGCCTGCCGCGAAATCGCATCATTCTCTCGGCGAAAGTCTCGGCGGTGCAGGATCTGATTGCGGTTTACAGCGAGCTTGCGCGGCGATCCGACTATGCGCTGCATCTGGGCCTGACCGAAGCCGGCATGGGATCGAAGGGAATCGTGGCGTCGAGCGCGGCGCTCGGCGTGCTGTTGCAGCAGGGCATCGGTGACACCGTCCGCATTTCGCTGACGCCGGAGCCGAACGGCGACCGCACGCTTGAGGTGCAGGTGGCGCAAGAACTCCTGCAAACCATGGGGCTGCGCACGTTCGTGCCGCTGGTCGCCGCGTGCCCGGGCTGCGGGCGGACGACCTCGACAACGTTTCAGGAATTGGCGGCCGACATCCAGAATTTCATCCGTACGTCCATGCCGGAGTGGAAGACGCGCTATCCCGGTGTCGAAACGCTCAACGTGGCGGTGATGGGCTGCATCGTGAACGGGCCGGGCGAGAGCAAGCACGCGGACATTGGAATCTCGCTACCCGGAACCGGCGAGCAGCCGACCGCGCCGGTGTTCATCGACGGCAAGAAGGCCGCGACCCTGCGCGGGGCCACGCTTACCGCCGATTTCAAGCAGATGGTGGCGGACTATATCGAGCGCCGGTTTGGCACGGGTGCGCGCGCCGCCGCCGAATAGAACCGCGACGGCGGAGCACGACGTGGAGCGCTGGAGAGCCGGGACGGCACAACGGGCGCAATTCCGGATCAGCGGCGCACTCACGTGACTTGACGCTTCGCACTCACCGCCCCCATGACGCGGGCGGCAACTGGCGATCCAAAGCTCTCAGTACAGCGCAAGACTGGCGTAGGGCTCGTAGAACGGCGCACCGTAATACGAGTAATCGTAGTAGGGGCTGCACACCCAGACTCGGCGCCAGCCGACCGCCGTCGGCCGCCAGACCCAGCACGCATCGTTGTAGGCGTAGTCATAGCCGAAGTCGGCTGCAAAGAAGGGCGCACCGAAGAAGAACCGGCGATGGTGAAAGCGGGCGAAGCGGTGATGGCGGAAGAACCGGTCGCGCCGGAACCCGTGGCCGACGAAGCGCCGGTCGCCATTGAACCTCGCGAAATGCGTGCGTCCCGAGAACCGGCTGAAACCGCGGTCGCGGAACCCGACGAAACCGCGGCGGCCGCCATTGACGAAGCCGCGGTGTCCGCCGTTGAAGGCCGCGAACCGGGCGCCCGTGCCCATGCGTGAGCTGAAGCCGGGGCCGCCGCCGAAGCTGCGGCCGCCGAAGCGAGCCCCGCCGCCGAAATGACCGCCGCCGCCAAAGGAAGCGTGAGCGCCGCCGCCACCGCCGCCATGTCCTCCGCCGCCGTGACCTCCGCCGCGCTGCGCGAGCGCACCGGCGGTTGGAAACGCGAGAGCCGCGGCGACCATGGCGATAAGAGTGATCTTACTGCGCATGTTCTGACTCCATGTTTCGAATCGTCGCCTTTGACTCAAACGCGAGACAATCTCTCCGCATGCAGCGTTCACGTCATGTTGACCGAAGTTCCGCAAATTGCGCCGCGTCGCGCGGGCGCCGCTGCGCGCCGCGGTACGCAAATACTCTTTCCAGTGAGGTTGACGTTTGCGGCGCCGGAAGCGCGCGCGCTTACATCCATCCGCCGCCGTGCGAATCGCGATTGGCGACGCCGGCTTCTTCGAGATCCAGCTCGTATTCGATGCGCCGGCGCGCCTCGTCGGTGATCTTGCCGTCGCGCAAAAGCTCGTAGATGAAATCGCGCTCGGCCTCGATCAGCTTCTTTTTCAATTCCGCGCTCTGCCGCATGTGCGCAAGCCCGTCATTCATGTCTTTCGGCAGCACTTGCGCGCGGCTCTGGTTTCGCGTCCGCAAGAGCTCGACCACTTCGTCGGGCAATTCACGCTCCTCGATAAAGCTGTCGAGGCGCCTTTTCACTTCCTCGAGCGCGGCCTGCCGCGCCTCGATCTCGGCGTGTATTTCGCTCTCGCGCTCGGAGCGCCCAAGCTGTGAAAGTCCGAGCCAGCGCGCGACTGCCGGAAGCATCAATCCCTGTCCGACCAGGGTGATGATGATGACGCCGAACGTGACGAACAGGATCAGGTCGCGGTGAGGGAACGGCTGCCCGTTGTTCAGGGCAAAGGGAATGGCCAGCGCCGCGGCAAGGGAAACGACGCCGCGGACACCGGTGAATGCAAGCAGGAACACGCTCTGCCAGGGCGGCGACGGATCGCGTTTGGCGAGCCTCGGATAGACCCAGCGCGGCATGTAGGTCGCCGGAAAAACCCAGATGAAGCGGGCGGCAATGACGATCGCGGCGGTCCAGAGGGTCGCGATCAGCAGATCGTGAATCGAAAAGGCCTGCGCCCTTTCGACCAGCGCGCGCGCCTGCAAGCCGGTGAGCAGGAACACGAGGCCTTCGACCAGATAGACGATCAAGTCCCAGAAAAAGATGCCCTGAAGGCGGGTCGCGGACGCGATCAGACGCGGACCGGTCCAGCTCACGTAGAGTCCGCAGGCGACCGTTGCGAGCACGCCGGAGCCGCCGAGGTGCTCCGGCACCCAATAGGCGAAGTAGGGCGTCATCAGCGAGAGCGTGATCTC
>DASSRW010000202.1:0-6411 GCA_035701545.1 Pseudolabrys sp. | reverse complement strand
CATCATGGAGTGGCGCATCAGGCAATGCTGGACAGGAAAGGGCCTTGCGGCCTTCCCATTAAACTTATAAAGATATCTTTATATGGTGGGAAATGGCCCATGGCCATTTCGACGCCCCGGGAGCAACGATCGTCATGGATGCAGCCGGCGACAGGCTCGGCTTCGACGCTCTGAATGCGGCGCTCAAGGCGGCCGGCGAGGAGACGCGTCTGCGCGTGCTGGCGCTGCTCGCCGAAGCCGAACTGACCGTCTCCGACTTGACCGACATCCTGCGCCAATCACAGCCGCGCATCTCGCGGCACCTGAAGCTGCTGGCCGAGGCGGGTCTGGTCGAGCGCTTCCGCGAGGGCACCTGGGCTTTCTTTCGCATCGCGGACCATGGCGGCGGCGCGGATTTGTCGCGTGCGCTGCTCGCGCATCTCGATCCCGCCGATCCGATCGTGAAACGCGACCGCGAGCGCCTGGCCTCGGTGCGCGCGGCGCGCGCCGCGGCGGCGCAGGCCTATTTCCGCCGGCACGCGGCGGAGTGGGACCGCATCCGCAAGCTGCATGTGGCGGAGTCGTCGGTCGAAGCGGCGATCGTCGACGCGCTCGCCGACCGGCCGTTCCGCTCGCTGCTCGATCTCGGCACCGGCACCGGCCGCATGCTCGAACTGTTCGGGCCGAAAATCGAGCGCGGGCTGGGGCTCGATCTGTCGCTCGACATGCTTTTGCTCGCGCGCGACCGCCTGGAACGCGCGGGCCTGAGGCATTGCAGCGTGCGGCAGGGCGACATCTACGATGTGCCGCTCGCCAACGATTCCTTCGACGCGGTCATCATCCATCAGGTGCTGCACTTCCTTGACGACGGCGCGCGCGCGATCCACGAGGCCGCGCGCGTGCTGCGCCCGGGCGGGCGGCTGCTGGTCGTCGACTTCGCGCCGCATGAGCTTGAATTCTTGCGCGAGCAGCACGCCCACCGGCGCCTCGGCTTTGCGCCGGAAACGGTGACGCAATGGATGAGCGCGGCGCAGCTCGAACCGCTGATGCACAAGAGCCTTCAGCCGGAGCCCGGTTCGGACGGCAAGATCGCCGTGTCGCTCTGGCTCGCGCGCGATGCGCGCGCGCTGATGGCCACACCCACTGTTTCGCGCGAGGTGGCGTGATGAACTCGCACATGCGTCCCAGCCGCTTTGTCGGGCGAAACAATCGCGGCATTCGCACGTCGTTCGAATTCTTTCCGCCGAACACGGAGGAGATGGACAAAATTCTCTGGGAATCGATCGAGCGGCTGGCCCCGTTGGCACCAAATTTTGTTTCGGTCACTTACGGCGCGGGCGGCTCGACGCGCGAACGCACGCACGCGACCGTCAAGCGCATGCTGACCGAGACGACGCTCGTTCCCGCCGCGCATCTGACCTGCGTGAGCGCGACGCGCGAGCAAGTCGACCAGATCGTGCGCACCTATCACGACGCCGGCGTGCGCCACATCGTGGCGCTGCGGGGCGATCCGCCCGGCGGCGCCGGCGCGCGCTACGCGCCGCATCCGGGCGGCTACGCGAATGCGGCCGAGCTTGCCGCCGGCATCAAGCGCATCGCGCCGGACATCGAGGTTTCGGTATCCGCCTATCCGGAAAAGCATCCCGACAGCCCGACCGTCGAGGCCGATATCGACATGCTGAAGGCGAAGGTCGATGCGGGCGCGACGCGCGCCATCACGCAGTTCTTCTTCGAGAACGATCTTTACTTCCGCTATCGCGATCGCGTGCACGCGCGCGGCATCGATATCCCGATCGTGCCGGGAATTCTGCCCGTGCAGAACTTCAAGGCGACGATGGGATTTGCCGCGCGTTGCGGCGCCTCGGTGCCGGCCTGGCTTGCCGATCGCTTCCACGGGCTCGACCACGATGGCGCGACGCGCAAACTGATTGCGGCCGCGGTTGCCGCCGAGCAGGTGCTCGATCTGGTCGACCGCGGCATCACCGACTTCCACTTCTACACCATGAACCGCGCCGACCTGGTCTATGCGATCTGCCACCTTTTGGGCCTGCGCCCGGCGGTGCGGGAGGTGGTGTGATGCGGTTCAACAAAGCACCGTGCGAGATCAATGTGCGAGTCATTCCGGGACGCGCCGAAGGCGCGGATCCGGAATCCATAACCCGCAGCGCTGCGGAGTATGGATTCCGGGTTCGCCGCTTCGCGGCGCCCCGGAATGACATAAAAAATTGTAAGGGCGAGAGCGAACGCGCCCCAACCCGCGGATAGTTCATGCCCAACACGTCCCACAGCAGCGCCCGGACTGCGCTTCGCGAGGAAGCCAGAAATCGCATTCTCGTGCTCGACGGCGCGATGGGCACGATGATCCAGTCGCTCAAGCTCGATGAGGGCGGCTATCGCGGCGCGCGTTTCGACGCCTGGAACCGCGAGGTGCGCGGCAACAACGATCTGCTCAACCTGAGCCGGCCGCGCGCCATCCGCGACATCCACTACGCCTACTTTCAGGCCGGCGCCGACATCGTTTCGACCAATACGTTTTCCTCGACTGCGATTGCGCAGGCCGACTACGGCATGGAAGGCATCGCCTACGAGCTCAACGTAGCCGGCGCGCGGCTTGCGCGCGAGGCGGCGAACGATGCGGAAGCCGAAAACGGCCGCCGGCGCTTCGTCGCCGGCGCGATCGGACCGACCAATCGAACTGCCTCGATCTCTCCGGACGTGACAAATCCCGGCTTCCGCGCGGTCACGTTCGATCAACTGCGCGCCGCCTATGCCGAGCAGGTGCGTGGCCTGATCGAGGGCGGCGCCGATCTCCTGCTGATCGAGACGATTTTCGACACGCTCAACGCCAAGGCCGCGATTTACGCCATCGCCGAGGTTTGCGATGAGCGCGGCCTCGACGTGCCGGTGATGATCTCCGGCACGATCACCGACCGCTCCGGCCGGCTGCTCGCGGGCCAGACACCGGAAGCGTTCTGGAATTCGGTGCGGCATGCGTCGCCGATTTCAATTGGGCTCAACTGCGCGCTCGGCGCGCGCGAAATGCGCGCGCACATCGCCGAGATTGGCCGCGTCGCCGATACCTTGGTCTGCGCCTATCCGAACGCCGGCCTGCCGAACGAATTCGGTTACTACGACGAAAGCCCGGAATTTATGGCCGAGCTGCTCGGCGAGTTCGCGGCGTCGGGTCTGGTCAACATCGTCGGCGGCTGCTGCGGCACGACGCCGGAGCACATCGCGGCCATCGCGAAGGCGGTCGAAGGCAAGGCGCCGCGCCAAATTCCTGCGCCGCCCCGCCACTTGCGGCTTTCCGGCATGGAAGCGTTCACGCTCACGCCGGAAATCCCGTTCGTGAACGTCGGCGAGCGCACCAACGTCACCGGCTCGGCCAAATTCCGCAAGCTGATTACCGCCGGCGACTACGCGGCCGCACTCACCGTTGCGCGCGAGCAAGTCGAGAACGGCGCGCAGATCATCGACGTCAACATGGACGAAGGCCTGCTCGATTCCGAGCAGGCGATGACCACGTTCCTCAACCTGATCGCGGCAGAGCCCGACATCGCGCGCGTGCCGGTGATGGTCGATTCCTCGAAGTTTTCGGTGATCGAGACCGGGCTGAAGTGTCTGCAAGGCAAGCCGGTGGTCAATTCCATCTCGCTGAAGGAAGGCGAAGAAGCCTTCATCGCCCACGCAAAGACCGTGCGCCGCTATGGCGCGGCGGTGGTGGTGATGGCGTTCGACGAAAAGGGGCAGGCCGACACGCTCGAACGCAAGGTCGCAATCTCGCAGCGCGCCTGCGACATCCTGGTGAACAAGATCGGCTTCCCGCCGGAAGACATCATCTTCGATCCGAACATCTTCGCCATCGCCACCGGCATGGAGGAACATAACAATTACGGCGTCGCCTTTATCGAGGCGGCGCGCGCGATCCGCCAGGATTTGCCGCACGTGCATATTTCCGGCGGCGTCTCGAACCTGTCGTTCTCGTTCCGCGGCAACGAGCGCGTGCGCGAGGCGATGCACTCGGTCTTTCTCTATCACGCGATTCATGCCGGCATGGACATGGGCATCGTCAATGCCGGGCAGATCGCGGTCTACGACGATCTCGATCCGGCGTTGCGCGAAGCCTGCGAGGACGTCGTGCTCAACCGTCGTCCCGATGCGGCGGAACGGCTGCTCGCGCTGGCGAAGAATTTCCAGGGAAAGGGGCAGGAGGCCAAGGAAGCCGATCTCGCCTGGCGCGAGAAGCCCGTGGAGCAGCGGCTCGCGCATGCGCTGGTGCACGGCATCACGGAATTCATCGAGGCCGACACCGAGGAAGCGCGCCAGAACGCCAGGCGGCCGCTCGATGTGATCGAAGGGCCGCTGATGGACGGCATGAACATCGTCGGCGATCTGTTCGGTTCGGGACGAATGTTTCTGCCGCAGGTGGTGAAATCCGCGCGCGTGATGAAACAGGCGGTCGCCTACCTGATGCCGTTCATGGAAAAGGAAAAGGCCGAGCGCGGTGCCGGTGCGAAGAACGCCAATGGCAAGATCGTGATGGCGACGGTCAAAGGCGACGTGCACGACATCGGCAAGAACATCGTCGGCGTCGTGCTCCAGTGCAACAATTACGAGGTGGTCGACCTCGGCGTGATGGTGCCGGCGGAGAAGATTCTGGCGACGGCGAAGGCCGAAAACGCGGACATCATCGGCTTGTCAGGGCTGATCACGCCTTCGCTCGACGAGATGTGCCACGTCGCGGCGGAGATGGAGCGGCAGGGCTTCGAGGTGCCGCTCTTGATCGGCGGCGCGACCACGAGCCGCGTGCACACGGCGGTGAAAATTCACCCCAATTACCGGCGCGGGCAGGCGGTCTATGTGAACGACGCGAGCCGCGCGGTTGGCGTGGCGCAGGCGCTGATGTCGGCGGAAAACCGTGCCGGCTACGTCGCGCAGGTGCGCGGCGAGTATGCCAAGGTCGCGGCCGCACATGCGCGCGCGCAGGACGACAAATCGCGCCTGCCGCTCGCGGTCGCCCGCGGCAATGCTCCGAAGATCGACTGGTCGGGCGCATACGTTCCGCCGAAGCCGCGCTTCCTTGGCACAAGGGTGCTGCGCGATTATCCGGTGGCCGAACTGATCGATTTCATCGATTGGACGCCGTTTTTCTCGACGTGGGAGTTGAACGGAAAATATCCGGCGATCCTGAATGACGAAAAGTTCGGCGCGGCGGCCCGCAATCTGTTCGACGACGCGCAGACGATGCTCAAGCGCATCGTCGAGAAAAACTGGTTCAAGGCCGGCGCGGTATGCGGCTTCTGGCCGGCGCAGACGGAAGGCGACGACGTGCTGGTGTTCGGCGATGAGAATCGCGGCAGCCCGATCGCCGTGCTGCATTCGCTGCGCCAGCAATTGTCGAAGCGGGAGGGGCGCTTCAACGTGGCGCTCTCCGATTTCGTCGCGCCGCGCGACAGCGGTCTTCGCGACTACATCGGCGCGTTTGCAGTGACGGCGGGCATCGGCGAGGACGAGATCGCCGACCGCTTCAAGCTCGCCAACGACGATTATTCCTCGATCATGACCAAGGCGCTGGCAGACCGGCTGGCGGAAGGGTTTGCCGAAAGATTGCACCAACGCGTGCGCAAGGAATTCTGGGGCTACGCGCCGGACGAGGCGCTGACGAATGCGGACCTGGTCGGCGAAAAATATCGCGGCATTCGCCCGGCGCCCGGCTATCCGGCGCAGCCGGATCACACCGAAAAAGCCACACTGTTCAAGCTGCTCGACGCTGAGCGCGTCGGCGTCAAGCTCACCGAAAGCTTCGCGATGTGGCCTGGCGCGTCGGTCTGCGGGCTCTATTTCAGCCATCCGGAAAGCCATTACTTCGGTGTCGGCCGCATCGAGCGCGATCAGGTCGAGGACTACGCGCGGCGCAAGAACTGGACGCTCGCCGAATGCGAGCGCTGGCTCGCGCCGATCCTCAATTACGATCCGGCGGCGGCAAGGACCGAGGCGGCTTGATACCGTTCTCGTGTCATTCCGGGACGGACCGAAGGTCCGGACCCGGAATCCAGATGCATTCTCATTGCTTGTTTCTGGATTCCGGGTTCGCGCTGGCGCGCGCCCGGAATGACGGTTGCGGAAACACTTCCTTATCCTTAACAAATTCGCACATCGACAGCGTTGATACCCCGTTAAAGAAACTGCTCGCATTTTTGTGGAATGAAGCGGGGCGTCTGGTTCGGTCTGTCTGGTGTTTTTGTTCTCGTCGCGCTCGCTGGCTGCGGCCGCGGCTTCATGCATTTCGGCGAGCGCGAGCCGTGGCGACGCGATGCCGAGATCGCGTGCCTGAAATCCGGCGACGTGAAGCTCGGCGCCGGCGCCGTGCAGATAAAGCCCATTGAGGGCCCGGGCATCTGCGGCGCGGATTTTCCACTGAAGGTCAGCGCG
>DASSRW010000201.1:0-6172 GCA_035701545.1 Pseudolabrys sp. | reverse complement strand
GCCTTGTAGTGGCCGTAAGGCTCGAGATTTTCCGCCGAAATGCCGAGCTTCTCCTTGGCAATATCGAGAATGGGCCGCTTCTTGGCGGTCTGGGAAATTTCGATGTCGGATTTCGGATTCTGGTGTTGTGAGGCGGGCATGAGATACATCCAATCAGAGTGAGGATTATGACCTGGTCGTTCCGCGGCGCGCCGGAGGCGCGTCTTGAAACGGAATCAGGCGGTTGAGGGGAATCGGTTCACGAGAAGATCGCTTTCACGGCAACGTTTGCAGATTTCGCCCACTCGCCGGCATCGATCTTCTTGCCATCGGCGGGTTGAACGCGGGTGACTTTGAAGCGTCCGTCCGCGCAAACGACGGTGAAGCCGTCGGCTTCGACCGCGGCGATCTCGCCGAGCTTGCCGGCGATGCCCTTCGGGTCCTTGGCCGGCAGCGGCCTGGCGTCGAAAATCTTCAATGTCTGCCCATTGAGCGTGGTCCACGCGCCCGGCGCCGGATTGCAACCGCGGATCAGGCGGTCGATTTGCTCCCACGGCTTGCCCCAATCGATCCTGGCGTTGCCGGGGCCGCAGCGGCCTTCGTAAGTCGCCTTGCTTTCATCCTGCTTGATGCGCGGCGCCTTGCCTGCCTTCACCAGATCGACGGACTCGAGCATCGCTTCGACACCCATCGGGAACAGCCGGTCGAAGTAGACCGAGCCGAGCGTGTCGGTGTCGCTGATCGGGGTTTTCTTCTGAAGAAGGACATCGCCGGTATCGAGCCCGTTGTTGGGCCAGAAAATCGATAGCCCGGTCTCCTTCTCGCCCTTGATGATCGGCCAGTTGATCGCGCTGGCGCCGCGGTAGGCGGGCAGCAGCGACGGGTGATACTGGATCGAGCCGTGCGTCGGGATGTTGAGAAATTCCTCCGGCACGAACAATGTTACGAAAGCCATCACCTGCAGGTCCGGCTTCAAGGCCTTGAATTCCTCCCACACCTTCGGGTCCTTGTAGGAAGCCGGCTGATAGACCGGAAGCTTGGCGGCAAGCGCGGCTTCCTTGAGCGGATCGGCCTTTGCGCCTTCCTTTTCCGGCGCCACAAACACGGCGATGACGTTGTCGCCGCGCTTGAGCAGCGCCTCGAGCACGGCCTTGCCGAAGGCCTGCTGGCCGTGGACCACAATACGCATCCGAACTCCTCCCTCAATCCTCATCGGTCATGCCCCGCGCAAGCGGGCATCCAGTAAACACCGATATGACAGCGGTTACTGGATCGCCCGCTTGCGCGGGCGATGACGACGGCACTAAGCCGCTTTCTCTTCCTTTTTCGGTGCGCTGAGCGCGCCCGAGTTCTTGATCTCGGCAATCACATTGGGCCTCAGGCCGAGCACATCCTTCAGAATTTCGTCCGTGTGCTCGCCCAATAGCGGGGAGCGTTTCACCTCCGAAATCGAATCTGAAAGCTTGATCGGATTGCCGACGCTCAGGTACTTGCCGCGGGTCGGGTGATCGACTTCGACCACCGTGCCGGTCTTGCGCAGCGACTGATCCTCGGCGAGCTCCTTCATCGACAGGATCGGCCCGCAGGGAATGTCGACTTCGTTGCAGAGCTTCATGACCTCGAACTTGCTCTTGGTCATGGTCCACTGCTCGATGCGGTCGAAAACTTTCTTGAGCTTCGGCAGCCGCGCCTTCGGCGTGGCGTATTCCGGATCGGTCTTCCAGGTCGGTTCACCGATGAGGTCACAGATCCGACCCCACACCGGCGCCTGCGTGATGAAATAGATGTAGGCGTTGGGATCGGTCTCCCAGCCTTTGCACTTCAGGATCCAGCCGGGCTGGCCGCCGCCTGAGTCGTTGCCGGCACGCGGGGTCGCCTCGCCGAACGGAATGCCTTCGCTGTACTGGCTGTATTCCGTGAGCGGTCCGGCCTTCAGCCGTTGCTGATCGCGCAGCTTGACGCGGCAGAGGTTGAGAACGCCGTCCTGCATGGCCGCGAGCACCTTCTGCCCGCGCCCGGTGCGCGTGCGCTGATAGAGCGCCGTGACGATGCCGAGGGCGAGATGAAGACCGGTGCCGCTGTCGCCGATCTGCGCGCCGGTGACCAGCGGCGGCCCCTCGCGGAAGCCCGTGGTCGACGCTGAGCCGCCCGTGCATTGCGCGACGTTCTCGTAAACCTTGCAGTCCTCGAAGGGACCAGGACCGAAGCCCTTGACCGAGGCGACGATCATCCGCGGATTGAGCTTGTGGATGTGCTCCCAGGTGAGACCCATGCGGTCGAGCGCGCCGGGCGCGAAATTCTCCACCAGGACGTCGCACTTCGTGATCAGCTCGTCGAGCACGCGCTTGCCCTGCGGGTGCTTCGAATCGATCGTGATCGACCGTTTGTTGTGGTTGAGCATCGTGAAGTAAAGCGAGTCCGCGCCGGGCACGTCGACCAGTTGCCCGCGGGTGATGTCGCCGATGCCGGGGCGCTCGATCTTGATCACGTCGGCGCCGAACCAGGCGAGCAGTTGCGTGCAGGTCGGCCCGGACTGCACGTGCGTGAAGTCGAGGATGCGCACGCCCGAGAGCGCCTTGCCGTCCTTGCCGTATGGCTTGTTCGACATCTTCGGCAAATGCACGCCGTTGCCGTTTGCTTTCTTCGCGCTCTTCTTGGCGCTCGCGAGTCTCACCACTTTGCGGGCGGATTTTTTGGCCGCCGATTTCGACTTGGCGGCTTTCGCCTTCTTCGCTTTCCTTTTGGCCATTTCACATCCTCCAAAATCGTATCGAACGGATTATTTCTTCTTCAACGCGCTTTGCGGGTTGAGATTGCCGATGCGGCCGCTCTCGCTGCCGGCCGCGGGATCGATCGCCGCATTGATGAGAGTCGGCTTGCCCGAATCCATTGCCGCATCGACGGCGCGCTTGAGCTCATCGGGTGTCGTCACGTGGACGCCGACGCCGCCGAAAGCCTCCATCACCTTCTCGTAGCGGGCGTCCTTGACAAACACCATGGGAGCGGCGTCCGCCCCGCCCGTGGGATTGAGGTCGGTGCCGCGATAGATGCCGTTGTTGTTGAAAATGACGATGCAGACCGGCAGGTTGTAGCGGCAGATCGTCTCCACCTCCATGCCGGAGAAGCCGAAGGCGCTGTCGCCTTCAATGGCGAGCACCGGCTTGCCGGTTTCAACCGCCGCGGCGATGGCGAAGCCCATACCGATGCCCATGACGCCACAGGTGCCGACGTCGAGCCGCTTGCGCGGCTGATACATGTCAATGACGCCGCGCGCGAGGTCGAGCGTGTTGGCCCCTTCATTGACAAGAATGGCGTCCGGCCGCTCCTTGATGACGGTGCGCAGCGCGCCGAGCGCGCCATGGAAGTCCATCGGCGCGTTGTTGTTCATCAGCCGCGGCGCCATCTTGGCAATGTTGTCTTCCTTTTTGGTCTTGACGGCCGCGAGCCAATCGGCGGGCGGCGCCGGCCAATTCCCGCCCATGCTGTCCAGCAGCGCGGTCGCGCAGGAGCCGATGTCACCCACGACCGGCGCGGCGATCTCCACATTCGAATCCATTTCCCTGGGTTCGATGTCGATCTGGATGAACTTTTTCGGCGCCTGCCCCCAGGTCTTGCCCTTGCCGTGCGACAGCAGCCAGTTGAGCCGCGCGCCGATCAACATGACGACATCGGAATCCTTCAGCACCGTCGAACGCGCGGCGCCCGCGCACTGCGGATGCGTGTCGGGCAGAAGGCCCTTGGCCATGCTCATGGGCAGGAACGGAACGCCGGCCTTCTCGACCAAAGCGCGGATCGCCTCGTCGGCCTGCGCGTAGGCCGCGCCCTTGCCGAGAATAATCAGCGGCTTCTTCGCGCCCTTGAGCACGTCGAGCGCGCGCTTGACCGCGGAAGGCGCAGGGATCTGCGCCGGCGCCGGATCGATGACCTTGACCAGCGACTTCTGGCCGGCCTGCGCGTCCATCACCTGCGCAAACAGCTTTGCCGGCAGGTCGAGATAGACGCCACCGGGCCGCCCCGAAACGGCGGCACGGATGGCCCGGGCGACACCGATGCCGATGTCGGCGGCGTGTAGCACGCGGAAGGCGGCCTTGCAGAGCGGCCTGGCGATGGCAAGCTGATCCATCTCCTCGTAATCGCCCTGCTGGAGATCAACGATCTCGCGCTCCGACGAGCCCGAGATCAGGATCATCGGAAAGCAGTTGGTCGTGGCATTGGCGAGCGCGGTGAGGCCGTTGAGAAAGCCGGGCGCCGAGACGGTGACGCAGACGCCCGGCCTTTGGGTCAGAAAGCCAGCCATCGCCGCGGCATTGCCGGCGTTCTGCTCGTGCCGGAACGAGATGACGCGGATGCCCTCGGCCTGCGCCATGCGCAGGAAATCCGAGACCGGAATGCCGGGCACGTCGTAGATCGTCGTGACGCCGTTGAGCTTGAGGGCGTCGATGATGAGATGAAAGCCGTCGGTGAGGTCCCGTTCTGCTTCTGCTGCATTTGCTTCTGCGCTCTTTTCTTTGACTGCTGCGTCAGCCATGGGAATCTCTCCGTAGTCAGTTGATGGTTTCGCGCGTGACCGCGCGCATCGGATAAATTTCACACGTGAAGCCGCGGTTCGATTTCATCGCCGGATCATTGTCGGCAAATGCGCGTGCGCCGGCCTCGTCCGGCGCGGAAATCACGCCCATTCCGTAGGCGCCGGCGGGATCGAGCACCGGCCCGAACACCACGACCTCGCCACGCTCGAGCCTGGCTTTCCAGTAGCCGAGATGCTGCTGCATCATCTGCTTTTCATCGTCGCTCATATCCATCGCAAACGACGGCCGCGGCGGGACAAGCTTGAGGAAGAAGTCCGGCATCGTCAGTCCAGATAGTCGGCATAACGCTCGACGTGTTCGGCAAGGCCGAGCGCGTGGTCGCGCACGAGCTGCTCGGCGCGCGCGGTCTCCCGCTTTTCGAGCGCCTCGATGATACTCATGTGGTCGCGGATCGAGCGATCGACGCGATCCTTTTCGACAATGGTCTTGCGGCGGATCATGCGCATATGGGTGAACAGGTTTTCCGCCATGTCGATCAGCACGCGGTTTCCGCTCATGCGAATGATCGACTGATGAAATTCGATATTGACCTCGGAATATTCGTCCAGATGCGCGCGCAACGCCCCGCTTTCGAACGTCGTGAACATCCGGCGCAATGAAGCGATATCGGCGTCTATCGCATTCTCGGTGATCAGCCGCGCCGCCATGCTCTCGAGCGCCGCCCAGGCGGTGATCAATTCGATCACCTCGCGCTTGGTCTTGCGCACGACGTAGATGCCGCGCCGCGGCACCGAGCGGACGAAGCCTTCGCTCTCGAGCTGCGCCATGGCCTCGCGGACGGGCGTGCGGCTGATGCCGAAGTCCTGCGCCAGCTTGCGCTCATCGAGGCGGATGTCGCTGCGGCTGCGATAGATATCCATCGCCACAATCGCGTTCTTCAGCGCCACGTAGGCTTTTTGCTTGAAGCTCGAGGTCGCCTCGATCGGGGCGAGCGCCGGTTGAAGCGTCGGATCCGGCTGCGCTGTCGGAGCGCCATTGCGGGTGCGCACACGCGCGCGGGCTGAGCGATCGGATTTACTCATTGGTGGTATACAATATTCCAGTTCTTCGCCCGTGCGCAACCCCGCTCCAGGAAAGCCGGAGCAAACCGTCTATTCAGCCGGACGCAGGCCTTTATTCGCCCCGCGCAAGCGGTTCCAACCGCTCTGAATCTGCGACCAGAACAACGCGATCAGGCCGAGCGTCATGATCGTGCTGACCAGGCCGTTCGACCAGAACACGCTGAGGCTGCCCTGCGACGCCAGCAGCGACTGCCGGAAGGCTTCCTCGGCCTTGTCGCCCAGCACGATCGCAAGGACCATCGGCGCCAGCGGGTAGTTCGTTTTCTTCATGAAGTAGCCGCCGATGCCGAACACCACCATCATCACCACGTCGAACGTGTTGTTGTGCACGGTGTAGGCGCCGATGGCGCAGAACACCATGATGATCGGTGCGATAACGCTGAACGGAATTTTCAGGATCGAGGCGAACAGCGGCACGCACGTCAGCACGATCAGAAGGCCGACGATGTTGCCCATGTACATGCTGGCGATCAGGCCCCAGACGAAGTCCTTTTGCTCGACGAACAGGAGCGGCCCGGGCTGCAGGCCCCAGATCAGCAGGCC
>DASSRW010000200.1:0-8014 GCA_035701545.1 Pseudolabrys sp. | reverse complement strand
GACCGATCAGCCCTGACCGTGTGCTGGCGCATTCGGATGTCGCGCCCGCGCGCAAGCAGGACCCGGGTGAAAAATTCCCCTGGGCCTTGCTGAACGTCTCCGGCGTCGGGCATTGGGTGCCGCCCGCCCCGCTCACCGCGGAAGGCGACCGCTTCCAGTTTGGCGACAGCGGCGAAGCCGTCGCCAAGATCCAGCTCGCGCTCAGCAGCTACGGATACGGCGTGCCCGCAACCGGCACTTACGATGACACGACCCGCGATGTCGTGACCGCCTTTCAGCGGCACTTCCGGCAGGGGCGGGTCGACGGGGTTGCGGACCCGTCGACGTTGCAAACGTTGCACGCGTTGCTGAAGGCGCGGCCCGCCCCTTTCGGCCGTCCGGCGGCGACCCCCGCCCACTCTTGACGGACCCTCGTTTCCACCCCATGCCTAGGACATCAGTCGGCCGGACGGCCGCTCCGGACCAATGCCGAAAGGCGGCCGGGGAGGAAAGTCCGGGCTCCATGGACGAACGGTGCCGGATAACGTCCGGCGGGGCAGATCCCCGCTTTCGCGGGGATGGGCCTCAGGGAAAGTGCCACAGAGAACGGACCGCCTCGGGCAGCGTTGCGTATCGCCCGCGGCAAGGGTGAAAAGGTGCGGTAAGAGCGCACCGCGTTTCCGGCAACGGAAGCGGCACGGCAAACCCCATCGGGAGCAAGACCGAATAGGAACGGCGCGGGCGAAAGCCCGGATCAGTCCGGATCGGCCGTTCGGGTAGGTTGCTTGACGCGCCGGGCAACCGGCGTGCGAGAGGAATGGCCGTCACGTGCGTGGCCTTTCGCCATGCGCCATACAGAACCCGGCTTACAGGTCGGCTGATGCATCACAAGGGGGCGTCCGGCGGAGAACCCGCCGGGCGCCTCGCCATTTTTGGCGAGACCGCCTCCGATGATTCATCAAATGCTTTCACTGGCGGCAGCGCAACGTAGCGGCTAGCGTTCGCCCCGACCCGCATGTCCTTCTCCCGCGAAAAACTCGGCATCGCGCTCGGCTTTGCCGGCGTCTGTCTTTTCGGCGGCACGCTGCCGGCGACGCGCCTGACCGTCAGCGCGCTCGATCCGCTGTTTCTCACCGCGGCGCGCGCCACGATCGCCGGCTGCGCCGGCCTGTTGCTGCTCGCGCTGCTGCGGCGGCCGCTGCCCAGCCGAACGATGTGGCTCGAACTGTTCGTCACCGGACTTTGCACCATCGTCGGCTTTCCCGTCCTGATGGCGCTTGCGATGGCGAACGTGCCGGCGGCACATGGCGGCGTCGTCCTGGGCATCATGCCGCTCGTGACCGTGGCCGCCGCTTCGTTCGTCACGCATGAGCGGCCGAGCGCAGGTTTCTGGCTGGCGAGCCTTGCCGGCGCGGCGATCGTCATCGTGTTCGTGCTGCGGCAGAGCGAAGCCCATTCGTTTGCGCTGGGCGACCTGTACCTGCTCGGCACCGTCATCGCCGGCGCCTTCGGCTATGCGCTATCGGGCCGCTTGAGCATGCAACGGCCGGGCTGGGAGGTGATCTCGTGGCAGGTCGCGATGTTCATGCCGCTGGGGGCGATCGCGACGGTGGCGTTGTGGCCTCCGCACCTGATCGATACGCCGCTTCCGGCATGGATCGGGCTCGGCTATGTGAGTTTTGTCAGCCAGTTCTTCGCGTTTTTTGTCTTCAATGCGGCGATGGCGATGGGCGGCGTCGCGCGCGTCGGGCAACTGACGCTGTTGCAGCCGTTCGTGATCGTCACGCTGGCCGCACCCGTCAATGGCGAGCCGATCCGGCTATCGACGCTGGCCTATGCGGCCGGCGTGGTCGCAACGGTCGTCATCGGCCAGCGCATGCGCGTGAAGCGGGGTTAGAGCGATGTTGCTTCATTTTGAAGCGCCGCAAGCAAGGGATGCTCCCTCTGCGGGGAGAGGGTTGGGGTGAGGGCGATCGTGACTATCGATATGCTGTAACCTCTCACCCGGATCGCGTTCCGCGATCCGACCTCTCCCTACGGGAGAGCTGAAAGGTGCTGCGCGCGATTCAATCAAAACCAGATTTTCTCTAGTGCACGGGGTCGACGCCGTTTTTTCTCAGCGTCTCGGCGGCCGCCGGCGCGCTCAGGAAATGAACCAGCGCCTTGCCGGCACCCGCTTCTTTCGATGAACTGCTCACGCCCGCAGCAAATCCGATCTTGGTCTGCAACGCTTCCGGGATCGGCCCCACCCGCTCGACGCCGGGAACGCCCGTGATCCGCGTCGAGACGACCACGACCATGTCCGCTTCCCCGCGGGCGACGACCTCGACGGTGTCCTCCGCCTTCATCGGCTTCAGCTTCGATTTCATCTCCGCCGCGATGCCCATGCGGTCGAGCAGGCTGACGAAGTAGCGCCCGCTCGCACCCTTGCCGGGAAACGCGACCGCGTTGGTCGCGAGCAGCGCGCGCTTGAACGCATCGACCGTCGAGATATCCGGTTTCGCCGCGCCTGCGCGCACCGCGACACCCAGCCCTGCGCGGCCGATGTCGGCGCGCGTATCGCCGCCGATCTTGCCTTCCGTGATCAAGGCATCGAGCACCGGCGGGTTCAGCACGGCGACATCGAACGGCTCGCCAGCCTCGATCTTCTTTTTCAACTCGGCGTTTACCTCGAAATGAATCGCAACCTTGTTGCCGGTTTTGTGCTCGAATTGCGCGCAAAGCTCGCGCACGGCTGCTTTCGCGCCGTTGCCGCTCAAGACCCTGAGTTCGGCCGCTTGCGCCTGCGCGGCAACGAGCAACGCTGCCGCGAACGGAGCCATTGTGAAGAGGCGTTTTGCGAAATGGCGCATGGATCAACCCTTGCCCGCGAAATTGTGCCGGCGCCAAACCTAACAGGCTTGTTTTATCCGCGACAGGCGGGACATAGTGCGCCGCCCGCATCATTCCTTCTTCTCCCATGACCGCAAAAACGTCATCGCAGCGCTGGGATTTCTGGATCGACCGCGGCGGGACGTTCACCGATATTGTCGGCCGCCGCCCCGACGGCACGCTCATCGCGCACAAGCTGCTGTCTGAAAATCCCGAAGCCTATGGCGACGCTGCGGTGCAAGGCATCCGCGATCTGCTCAAGCTGAAATCCGGCGAGCCGATCCCACGTGGCCGCGTTGGTGCCGTGAAGATGGGCACGACCGTCGCAACCAACGCGCTGCTTGAGCGCAAGGGCGAGCGCACGCTGCTGCTCATCACCAAAGGTTTCCGTGACGCGCTCAAGATCGGGTACCAGGCGCGGCCGAAAATCTTCGCCCGGCAGATTGTCAAACCCGACACGCTCTATGAACGCGTCGCGGAGGTCGACGAGCGCGTACGCGCCGACGGCACGGTCGAGCGCGAGGTCGATCTTGACCGCGTGCGGCGCGATCTGGAGACCGCCAAAGCCGGCGGCATTGCCGCCGTCGCCATCGTGTTCATGCACGCCTATCACTATCCCGAGCACGAGAAGCGCGTCGCCGCGCTCGCGCGCGAGATGGGCTTTGCGCAGGTTTCGGCGAGCCACGAGGCATCGCCGCTGATCAAGCTCGTGTCGCGCGGCGATACGACCGTCGTCGATGCGTATCTCTCGCCGATTTTGCGGCGCTACGTGGCGCATGTGGCGAGCGAGATGGGTACTCCACCCCTCCCCGGGACGGGGAGGGCGGACGCGAGCGCAAGCGAGCGGCCGGGTGTGGTTGTGCGCAGTGCTTCAAAGCACCCCCACCCGGTCGGCTTCGCCGACCACCCTCCCCCTTCGGGGGAGGGATCAGACATCCGCCTCATGTTCATGATGTCGTCCGGCGGCCTCACCGCGGCCGATCTTTTCCAGGGCAAGGATGCGATCCTTTCCGGTCCCGCCGGCGGTGTTGTCGGCATGGCGCAGACCGGGCGCGAGGCCGGCTTCGATCGCCTGATCGGCTTCGACATGGGCGGCACCTCGACCGACATCTCGCATTTCGACGGCGAGTACGAGCGCGCCTACGAGACGGAAGTCGCCGGTGTGCGCATGCGCGCCCCGATGATGCTCATCCATACGGTCGCAGCCGGCGGCGGCTCGATTCTGCATTTCGACGGCGCGCGGTTCCGCGTCGGACCCGATTCAGCCGGCGCCAATCCGGGACCAAAATGCTATCGCCGCGGCGGCCCGCTGGCGGTGACCGACGCCAACGTCACGGCCGGCAAGCTGATGCCGGAATTCTTCCCGAAAATCTTCGGGCCCGAGCGCAACCAGCCGCTCGACGCAGATGCCACGCGCGCCGCTTTCGCTTCCCTGGCGCGCGAGGTCGGCGGCGGCCGCACGCCGGAACAAATCGCCGACGGCTTCATCAAGATCGCGGTCGAGAACATGGCGAACGCGATCAAGAAGATTTCCGTGCAGCGCGGCTATGACGTGACGCGCTACGCGCTCAATTGCTTCGGCGGCGCCGGTGGCCAGCACGCGTGCCTCGTCGCCGATGCGCTCGGCATGACGAAGGTGCTGATCCATCCGTTCTCGTCGCTGCTGTCCGCCTACGGCATGGGCCTCGCCGACATCCGCGCGACGCGTCAGCAGGCGATCGAATTGCCGTTCGGCGAGAAGGCGCTGAAGGCCATCGAGCGCGTCGGCGCCCGGCTCGGCAAACAGGCAAGAGAGGAGGTCGCGGGCCAGGGCGTCCCTGCCGCAAAAATCAAGGTGATCGTGCGTGCGCACATCCGCTACGCGGGGACGGATACGCCGCTGGTCATCTCTTCTTTCGTCATTCCGGACGCGACCGCAGGTCGCGATCCGGAATCCAGACGCCCCGGAGTGACTTTGAACAAAATGCAGCGCGCCTTCGAAAAGGCGCACAAGGCGCGCTTCGGATTCATCGATCGGTCGAAGCAGATGGTTATCGAAGCGGCTTCCGTCGAAGCCGTCGGTGGCGGCGCGAAGTTTCGCGAAAAGACTTTGCGCAAAAGCAGAAGCGCCCTGCCGGCGCCCGCGCGCCGCACCAAATTCTTTTCCGACGGCAAATGGCACAGGGCCAGCGTCTACACGCGCGAGCAGCTGAAGCCCGGCGCACGCGTGAAGGGCGCCGCGATCATCATCGAGCCGCACCAGACGGTCGTGGTCGAGCCGGGCTGGCAGGCCGAGATCACCGCGAAAGACCATCTCGTGCTCACGCGCGCGGTGGCCGCCAAACGGCGCCACGCCATCGGCACGCAGGCGGATCCGGTGATGCTCGAGGTGTTCAACAATCTCTTCATGTCGATTGCCGAGCAGATGGGCGTGTCGCTGCAGAACACCGCCTACTCCGTCAACATCAAGGAGCGGCTCGATTTCTCCTGCGCGGTTTTTGACGCCGACGGCACGCTGGTCGCCAACGCGCCGCACGTGCCGGTGCATCTCGGCTCGATGGATCGCTCGGTCGAAACCGTCGTTCGCGACAACAAGGGCAGGATCGCGCCCGGCGATGTTTACTGCATCAACGCGCCCTACAACGGCGGCACGCACCTGCCCGACATCACGATCTGCACGCCGGTGTTCGACAACCGACGCCGCAATATTCTGTTCTGGGTCGCCTCGCGCGGCCACCATGCGGATGTTGGCGGCATCTCGCCGGGCTCGATGTCGCCCAACGCGACCACGATCGAGCAGGAAGGCGTGCTGTTCGACAATTTCAAGCTGGTCGATCGCGGCCGCTTCCGCGAAGAGGCGCTGATGGCGGCGCTGACCGGCGCGCGCTATCCGGCGCGCAACCCCGTGCAGAACATCAACGACATCAAGGCGCAGATCGCCGCCAATGAAAAAGGCGTGCAGGAACTGCGCAAGATGGTCAAGCAATTCACGCTTCCCGTCGTGCAGGCCTACATGCAGCACGTGCAGGACAACGCTGCCGAAAGCGTGCGGCGCGTGATCGACCGCCTGCACGACAGCGCATTCTCCTACGAGATGGATCAGTGCACCGTCATCAAGGTGAAGATCACGGTCGACAAGAAGAAGCGCGAAGCAACGCTTGATTTCACCGGAACGTCGCCGCAACAGCCGACCAACTTTAACGCGCCGGAGCCGGTGGCGCGCGCCGCCGTCCTCTACGTTTTTCGCGTCATGGTGGACGACGACATTCCGATGAATGCCGGTTGCCTGCGGCCGATCAACATTGTCGTGCCGAAAAAGTCGTTACTGTCGCCTGAGTATCCCGCAGCAGTCGTCGCCGGAAACGTTGAGACATCGCAAGCCGTGACGAATTGTCTGTTCGGCGCGCTCGGCGCCATGGCCGCAGCGCAAGGAACCATGAATAATCTGAACTTCGGCAACGCGAAGTATCAGTATTACGAGACGGTCTGCTCCGGCTCGCCTGCAGGGCCAGGCTTCAACGGCACCGACGCCGTGCACACGCACATGACCAACACGCGGCTGACCGATCCCGAAGTGCTGGAATTTCGGTATCCCGCGGTGCTGGAGGACTTCCACATCCGCAAAGGCTCCGGCGGCAAGGGCAAGTGGCACGCGGGCGACGGCATTCGCCGCACCATCCGGTTTCTTGAAAAGATGGAATGCACGATTTTGTCCGGCCACCGCCGCGTGCCGCCGTTCGGCCTTGCCGGCGGCGAGCCGGGCCAGGTCGGCGAGAACTGGGTGCGGCGCAAGGACGGCCGCATGGAGCGCCTGCAAGGCTGCGACGAGACCACCATCGATGCCGGCGAAGCCGTCATCATCCAGACGCCCACGGCGGGCGGTTATGGGAAGGCAGTTTGAAAACGGTCTTGGAGCTATTCGGCAGGCAAGTCGGCCGCCTGGTGCTTCTGGAACGGGTGAGCAATGCCGCGCCAGTCAGCGTGACCAAACCGCCTCATAGCGAAAATGTAGACGGCGACAGGCACGACAGCGACGACAATCGCGACGACAGTCTTTGGATCCATCAAGTCACCTCTCGGCCCTTTGCGCCAGAAACTACCAAGCTGGTGACAAGAGCGAACACCAAGATGCCGAACCACCAAAGATTTTTGGTCAGGTTTTGAGGTGGAGTGAAATACACCGAAACCAAAAAAGAGGAGAAAATACCCGCTCCGAAGTTTAGAAGGCCGCTTGAATAGACGCGTAGTGCGGTTCGCTCTTCTTTCGTCACGAACACCCCCAATCTCGACCCAGTTTCGAAGGTTTACTCGATCTCCGGCGCCAGAAAGTATACCGGCTCGAGGCGCAACTTCGTGCGCGCCTGTTCTTTGAGCTTTTCGTAATATTGCAGCCAAAGCTCCAAGAACCGATCAAGATCGACGAGCTCAATGTGAACCGAACCATTTCCCGCTTCCCGGCGCGCTTCGCGCGTAAACCCGCTGGAAGAGACAAACAGTCCGATCTCTCGATCCGCGCGGATAATACCTCGTAACGCCGCAATCTCTTCGCGGCTCGCCGGCTGATTCTTGTGCTTCACTTGCACTCGAATGTGCGGCGTTCTTGCGCCGATGGGATCGATATAGGCGAGTACGTCAGTGCCGCCATCGGGCCCACGTGCAGCTAAGAAACTGGTTGCGTAACCCATCGCTTCCAGAAGAGCAGCCACGAGGGTCTGAAATTCGTATGGATCGACAGTGTCCAAGTAGGAATCGATTTCTACCCTAGCTTTCTCTTTAGCATCTTCAAACAATACCGAGACGCGCTCCGCTACAGCCACCGGTTCGTCAGATGCGGTCGGAGACCGAGCTGCCTCCTGTTCAGATTTTCTGCGGCTGCCCCAACGCCACTCGCGATATCGGGAGCGCAGAAGGCGTTTTAATTCCTCTGGCGCGAGCTGGGACGCCTTTTGTCCTTCTTCAGTTACCGTCCATCGACCATCTGATTTCACAAGCAAGCCCGCTTTGACGGCAGCAACAGAATGAAAATGCAAGGCGGCGCGCCATCGTGGCAGCCCCGAACCGCTCATCTTTTCGTTATCGAAATCATCTAGCGCTATCCGCGATTCAATCTCACGATAGATGTCCTGGGGACGCATCCCTTCGGGTTTTGATCGAAGCATATCGAGAGCAAATTTGATGAGAGCGA
>DASSRW010000199.1:0-8728 GCA_035701545.1 Pseudolabrys sp. | reverse complement strand
CGGCAAGATCGGCCTGTTCGGCGGCGCCGGCGTCGGCAAGACCGTGCTGATCATGGAACTCATCAACAACGTCGCCAAGGCGCACGGCGGCTACTCCGTGTTCGCCGGCGTGGGCGAGCGCACGCGCGAAGGCAACGACCTCTACCACGAGATGATCGAATCGGGCGTCAACAAGGACCCGAAGAAGAACAACGGCACTGCCGCCGGTTCGAAGTGCGCGCTGGTCTACGGTCAGATGAACGAGCCGCCGGGCGCGCGCGCCCGCGTCGGCCTGAGCGGCCTCACGGTCGCCGAGCATTTCCGCGACCAGGGCCAGGACGTGCTGTTCTTCGTCGACAACATTTTCCGTTTTACGCAGGCCGGCTCGGAAGTGTCGGCGCTGCTCGGCCGTATTCCTTCCGCGGTCGGCTATCAGCCGACGCTCGCGACCGACATGGGCGCGCTGCAGGAGCGCATCACCACGACGACCAAGGGCTCGGTGACGTCGGTGCAGGCCATTTACGTTCCCGCCGACGACCTGACCGACCCGGCGCCGGCAACATCGTTCGCGCACCTGGACGCGACCACCGTGCTCTCCCGCGACATTGCGGCGAAGGGCATTTATCCGGCGGTCGATCCGCTCGATTCCACCTCGCGCATGCTGTCGCCGCTGATCGTCGGCGAGGAGCATTACGCGGTCGCGCGGCAGGTTCAGCAGATTCTGCAACGTTATAAGGCGCTGCAGGACATCATCGCCATCCTCGGCATGGATGAATTGTCGGAAGAGGACAAGCTGACGGTCGCGCGCGCGCGCAAGATCGAGCGCTTCCTGTCGCAGCCGTTCCACGTCGCCGAAGTGTTCACCGGCGCGCCCGGGAAGCTGGTCGATCTCGCCGATACCATCCGCGGTTTCAAGGGTCTCTGCGAAGGCAAGTACGACAACTTGCCGGAAGCCGCTTTCTACATGGTCGGCACGATCGAAGAGGCGGTCGAGAAGGGCAAGAAGCTCGCGGCGGAGGCGGCGTAAGCCGGCTTACAGCCATGGCGACTTTCCGCTTCGATCTGGTCTCTCCCGAAAAACTGGTCTTTGCCGGCGACGTCGAGCAGGTGGACGTGCCCGGCATGGAAGGCGATTTCGGCGTCCTGCCCGGTCATGCCCCGGCGGTTGCGACGCTGCGGCCCGGCATTCTGACGGTGCACGGCAGCGATGGAGAGCGCGAGATCGTCGTGCTCGGCGGCTTTGCGGAAGTGTCGGCCGAAGGCTTGACCGTCCTTGCCGACGTGGCGGAACGCGTGGAAGATTTCGACCGAACCACGATCGCCGCCCGCATCGCCGAGATTGAACGGCGGATCGAGAAAACTCAGGAAGGCAACGAGCTCGACAAGCTCATCATGCGCCTCGATCACTTCAAGCAGATCGACCGGCATATCCTGGCGACGGCGATGCACTAGCGCGCGAAGCGTGCAAACTCCTTCGCGACCCGCGCATAGACCGGCTGCTTGAACGGCACGACCAGCGCCGGCAGTTCGCTCATCGCGACCCATCGCCAGGCCACGAACTCCGGCTCGTGCGTGCCGGCGGGATTGCCGACATCGATCTCGCTGTCGTTGCCGGTAAAGCGCAGCGCGTACCATTTCTGCTTTTGGCCGCGATATTTTCCGTTCCACGCCTGCCCGACGAGATCGCGCGGAATGTCATAGGCCAGCCATTCGGCTATCTCGCCGAGCTTCTCGACCGAGCGAATATTGGTTTCCTCGTAGAGCTCGCGCAGCGCCGCTTTGTACGGGTCCTCGTTATCGTCAATGCCGCCTTGCGGCATTTGCCACACATGCGTGGCATCGGTGTGCTCGGGCCCGCCGGCGCGCCGGCCGACGAACACCAGCCCGTCGCGGTTCAGCACCATCATGCCCGCGCATGCACGATAGGGCAGCGATTCGTAAGGGAGCATTCGCGTTCCAGACTGTGGCGTGAGCTTTGCCGGAGGTGAGCGAGACTACGACGACTTTGCCTTCTGCGCGATCATCGAAATCGGCACCAGCACAAAGCCGCGCTTCTCCACCTGCTTCGCCCATTGCGAGATGCGATCAATCGTCGACGGCAGCGCCGTCGCCATGCCCACCGCCATGCCGTGTTCGCGCGCGAGCAGCTCGAGCCGCGCCAGCGCATGGTCGACTTCCGACGGCGTCGGCACCGCATCGAGGACGACATCGGTCCTGGCGAACGGAAAGTTTTGTCCGCTCGCGATGCGGGCAGCGACGCTGCGCGGCGAGGCACCGTCATCGACGAAGATGAGGCCGCGCTTGGCAATGTCGGCAAGCACCGGAGCAAACGCCTGCTCGGAGGCGGTAAACCGTGCACCCATATAGCTGGCAACGCCGACGTAGCCGTGGAAGCGGCTCATCAGCCAGTGCAGCCGTTCCAAGTTCTGCGCGGGCGTCGAAGAGGTCAGCAGGGTCTGCGGGCCCGGATCATTGTCGGGATAATCAAACGGCTCCATCGGCGCTTGCAGCAGCAATTCATGTTTTTCCGCGCTCGCCCGTTCGGCCAGCTGGTCGAGGTTTGTCCCGTAGGGCGCGATCGCAAGCGTGATCGGCGCGGGTAATTTTGCGAGGGCTTCGGCGGTCCCCGAGGCGCTGATTCCAAGTCCGCCGACAACGATGGCGATTTTCGGCGCATCCGCCTTGTCCGCTGGGAGCTTGCGCGGATGCGCGAACATCGCCAACGCGCGCTGCTCCTGCGGGCCTATCCTGGGAATGCTTCCTTGTTTCGATTTTTCCTGGAGCTGCGGGATAGCCGGTTGCTGCGGCTCGCTCGCTTTGCCCGCGGGCGCTTGAGCCGGATTGTCCGGAACCACAATGCTTTCTTTTGTGCCGGTGGCGCCGTTTATGACCGTGATGACGTTGCTGCCGGCCGGCGCGGCGGGTTCGCTCGAGGCCGCAGCGGCCGGCTGCGCTTTTGCGCCCGGCCCGTCGTAGCGGTCGTGCTCCGCGCGGCCGGCGCCCGACGCCACGGGGGCGCTTGCCTTTTCCGGCGGATGGGTGGGCACGACCGCAACCGGCTCGCCGCCGAGCGGATCGCTGGCAAAAATCGCCCACAGCATGGCGGCGACGGTAAACAAGCCAAGCGCTCCCGCCACGACCTGAGATACTGGGACGGGAAATCCGGGCCGCGATTTGCGCTTGTTCTGCCCGAGCGGCGCGTTGAGTTCATCCGTCGCCACGGCAGCGATCCTTACGAATCATTGCCGGAGTCTATCACGGCGATGCAAACAACTCAGGCGCGGGCCGAAATGCGAACGGGGCGGCCCGAGGCCGCCCCGTTGGTTTTCAGCGTTTCAAATCCCTCAATTCGGAATGGGCGCCTTCGGATTGGGCGGGAACGCCGAATTGACCTGGGTGCCGCGCAGGAGCTCGTCGGCCATGATCAGCGCCTTGTCGTTTTTCGGATCGGGCGGGACATAGGCTTGCGACCCGGTCTCCTCCTTGCCTTCGGCCGCCTTGAGATGGCCACGCAAGGAAGCCTCACCCTTGGTGTCGGTCGTCTTCGACTTCATGTCATCCGGCACGTCCTGGAGCACTTTGATGTCCGGCGTGATGCCCTTGGCCTGAATGGAACGGCCGGACGGCGTGTAGTAACGGGCCGTGGTCAGGCGCAGCGCGCCGTTGCCCGACCCCAGCGGAATGATCGTCTGCACCGAGCCCTTGCCGAACGAGCGCGTGCCGATGAGCGTCGCGCGCTTATGGTCCTGAAGGGCGCCCGCGACGATTTCCGAGGCCGAGGCGGAGCCGCCATTGACCAGCACGATCAGCGGCTTGCCGTCCGTCAGATCGCCGGCCCGCGCGTTGAAGCGCTGCGTTTCCTCGGCATTGCGGCCGCGCGTGGAGACGATTTCGCCCTTTTGCAGGAAGGTGTCCGACACGGAGATGGCCTGATCGAGCAGGCCGCCGGGATTGTTGCGCAGGTCGAGGATGTAGCCCTTGAGCTTGTCATTGCTGACCTTCGCCTTGATGTCGGCGATCGCCTTCTTCAAGCCGTCGGTGGTCTGCTCGCTGAATTGCGTAAGCCGGATGTAGCCGATGTCGTCGCCTTCGACATGCGAGCGAACCGAGCGCACGTGAATGATGTCGCGCGTGATCGAGACCTCGAGCGGCTTTTCCACGCCCTTGCGCACGATGGTGAGCTTGATCTTGGTATTCACCGGACCGCGCATTTTCTCGACGGCCTGGTTGAGCGTCATGCCCTGCACCTGATCGTCGTCCAGCTTGACGATGATGTCGTTTGCCAGCACGCCGGCCTTGGCGGCGGGCGTGTCGTCGATCGGCGCCACCACCTTGATCAGCCCGTCTTCCATGGTGACCTCGATGCCAAGGCCGCCGAATTCCCCGCGGGTCTGCACCTGCATGTCGCGGAAACTTTTCGCATCCATGTAGCTCGAGTGCGGATCGAGCCCCGCCAGCATGCCGTTGATCGCCGTTTCAATCAGCTTGCTGTCGTTGGGTTTTTCCACGTAATCGGCGCGTACGCGCTCGAATACATCACCGAACAGGTTGAGCTGCCGGTACGTGTCGGCGGCAGCGGCATTGGCCGTCGTGCCGACCAGCATGAGGCGCGGCTGCGTCGCGAGCAGCGTCAATGCCGCTCCGGCAGCAGCGCCGAGAAGAATGAGGGTTGTCTTGCGCATTATCCGCGAACCTTTTCGCCTTGGCTTGCGGCCCACCATGGGCCTGGATCGACGGGAATCCCGTCTTTGCGGAACTCAACGTAGAGCACCGGCTGGCTGGAACCTGTCGCTAGAATTGCGGCAATTTGGGAGCCGCTTCCCATTACCGCAACGGGCTCGCCGGTCAATACGAATTGTCCGACGTCGACTGAAATTCGGTCCATTCCGGCAAGTAGCACATGATACCCGCCGCCCGCATTAAGGATCAAGAGTTGTCCGTACGAGCGAAAAGGTCCGGCGTAAACAACCCAGCCGTCGGCGGGCGCCGTTACCTGCGCGCCGGCTCGCGTCGCGATTGACAGGCCTTTTTCGACGCCGCCCGCGCCGTCGGGAGCGCCGAATTCACGAATTTTGACGCCGTTAACGGGAATGGGAATGCGGCCCTTCAAGGAAGCAAACGAGACCGCCGGCGCAAGGCGGCCGGGGTCGTGAAGGGCGGCCATCGCCGGCCGCGTTTCCTGCCGGGAGGCTTCCAGTTCGGATCGCTTGGCCGAGTCGAGGCCCTGCTCGAGCTTGGCGATCAAATCTTTGAGATCGCCGGCCTGCCGGGCAAGCTCGCTGGCGCGCGTGCGTTCGGCATCCAATGCCTTCTCGCGCTCGGCGGTCTGTTTTTGCCGCGCGTCGATCAAGGCCGTCAGCCGCTTGCGCTCGCCGCCGAGCGAGGCCTTCTCGCTGTTCAGATGGTCGCGTTCGGCTGCGATCTGCTTGCGCACGCGCACAAGCTCCGCCAGGTCGTTCATCAGCGCCTCCGCCTCATGGCGGAGTTCCGGCACGACCGCGCCGAGCAGCATGGCGGAACGCACCGATTGCAATGCGTCTTCGGGGCTCACCAGCAATGCTGGAGGCGGCCGGCGGCCCATCCGCTGCAAGGCGGCGAGCACCTGCGCGGTGACGGCGCGGCGCGCATCGAGCGACTTGTTGATGGCGCGCTCGTTGTCGTCGAGCGGCTTCAGCCGTGCCTGCGTGGCGGCGATCTTGTTCTCGACATCGCGCACGCGGGCGGCCGTGTCGATAAGGCTCTGGTTGAGCTTTCGCCGGTCGGCGCCGATCTGCTCGATTTCGCGCTTGATCGCGGCTTCGTTGTCGGCGGATTTTTTCTGCTGATCGCGGATGTTGTTGAGTTCTTCATTACGCTGCTTGAGGGTATCGAGCTTTTGGCTCGGCGCGGCCCCCGGCGCCTGTTCCTGCGCCGATGCCGCGACCAGGAGCGATAGCGCGACCCCGAAGCCGGCCGTAAGCGCCGCGCGCGAATCAAATCCCGTCCAGGACCAAATCATCGGACTCAAATTACGTCTTCGCCGCCCGGCGGCAAGGTGGCTTCCAGCACTGGCACCGGAATGAGACCAAATCTCGCCGCCGGCCGAACCCGCTTACGCGCGATGATAGGGATGGCCGGCGAGGATCGTGGCGGCCCGATAGAGCTGCTCCAGTAACATGATCCGCACCAATTGATGCGGCCAGGTCGCCGCCCCGAAGGCGAGCCGCAGCGTCGCCTTGTCGCGCAGGCTCGGGCTCAGGCCGTCCGGCCCGCCGATCATGAATACAACAGCGGACCGGTTGTCGGCGCGCCACTGGCCGATTTGTGCGGCGAGGCCGGCGCTGTCGAGATTGTCGCCGCGGCCGTCGAGCAGGACGACCGCCGCCGCCGGAGGAATGATGTTTGCCAGCGCAATCGATTCTTCGAGCATGCGCTTGCCGGCCTCTTCAGCACGGCTCTCACGGATTTCGATGATTTCAACGTCGCGCAACCCAAGAGCGCGGCCGGTTTGCCCGGCGCGCTTACGGTAACGCTCGACAAGCTCTGTTTCCGGGCCGTGCTTCAGCCGGCCGACGGCGGCAACGACGATGCGCATCGCGCCGCAACGATATCAGTTCGAAGGACGCGCGTCGTTCCGACCCGACCACATCTTTTCAAGATTGTAGAACGAGCGCGTCTCCGGCTTGAACACGTGCACGATGATGTCGCCGGCATCGATCAGCACCCAATCGCAATGCCGCAAGCCTTCGACGCGCACACCGGGAACGCCGGCTGTCGCGATATCCTTCACCACGCGCTCAGCCACGGACGCCACATGGCGCTGTGACCTGCCCGAGGTCACGACCATGTAATCTCCGATTGAGCTTTTGCCGGTGAGATCGATTGTAACGCTGTCCTCGGCTTTCATTTCTTCCAAGCTCGCAAGGACGATCCGAAGCGCCTCCGTTGCAGCAGGCCGCTGGGAGACGGGTTCGGGCGCCCGACGGGGTGCCCGAGAGAGTGCAGGTGTGGACAGGGGCCCTTATCCTTTCGTTTGTCGCACTCGCCTCGACTCGCATCGAGGATCGAACAAAAGATAGCTACTTCCTTTTCTCCTTGCCACGTCTGCCCGCGGGTTTCTTTTTTGTGGGTTCCGCTTTAGCGGCTTTTGTCATGGCCTTCACCGTCCCGTAGGGCTTCTTGCGCAACGCGCGCAGCGCGGTTGAGGATAGTGGCGATTTGAGACCGTGCAGATAAATCCACGCGGGGGGCTTCCGGTTCGCCAGCGAGCGCGCCGCCGATTCGGGCAGCCGAAAGCGCGCCAGCGCCTGGCCGGCCGTGCTGGCGCTGGCGTAGAGACTCGGCCCCAGCCGATCGACCACGGCAATTGGAACCAGGCACGCGATGTCGCGCCAGCGCTGCCAGCGATGAAAGCTGCGCAGGTTGTCCGCCCCCATGATCCAGACGAAGCGGACACCCGGACAACGGCGCACCAGCCAGCTGATGGTGTCATACGTGTATCGCGTCTTGATGACGGCCTCGAGGCCGGTCACGTCGATGCGGGTGTCGTGCGTAAGCGCGCGGGCGGCGGCAATTCGTGCGGTCAATGGCGCGAGGCCGTTTGTGTTCTTGAGCGGGTTGCCGGGCGTTACCAGCCACCAGACGCGGTCGAGGCCGAGGCGCTTCATCGCGAGCAGCGAGGCGCCGACGTGCGCTTCATGCGGTGGATCGAATGTGCCGCCGAAAAGGCCGATGGCCATGCCGCGCGCATGCGGAGGGAGCAATCGCTCGCGTGCCATCGCCGCCCCCTTCGATCAGGCTGTGACTGGACGATGCGGATCCGGTTGGTTGATCACGGCCTGATCTGCCCCGAACCCCGCACGCGATACTTGAAGCTGGTCAGTTGCTCGACGCCGACCGGGCCGCGCGCGTGCAGCCGTCCGGTGGCAATGCCGATCTCCGCGCCGAAGCCGAATTCGCCGCCGTCGGCGAATTGCGTCGACGCGTTGTGCAGCACGATCGCCGAATCCACCTGCGCGAGGAATTGATCCGCGGCAGCCTTGTCGTCGGTGACGATGGCGTCGGTGTGATGCGAACCGTAGCGCTCGATGTGATCGATGGCAGCCTCCATTCCATCGACAACCTTTACGGCAATGATCGCATCGAGGTATTCGGTCGACCAGTCTTCATCCGTTGCAGCCTTGACGCGCGGGTCGGCGGTTTGGGTCGCCTTGTCGCCGCGCACCTCGCATCCGGCGTCGATCAGCATCTCGACAAGCGGCTTGAGCTCCGTCGCGGCGGCGGCGCGATCGACGAGCAGCGTCTCAGCCGCGCCGCACACGCCGGTGCGGCGCATTTTGGCGTTGAGCACGATCTTCTTCGCCATCTCGAGCGAGGCGGCTTTGTCGATGTAAACGTGGCAGACGCCTTCGAGATGCGCGAACACCGGCACGCGCGCTTCCGCCTGCACGCGACTGACGAGGCCTTTGCCGCCGCGCGGCACGATGATGTCGATGGCGCCGCCAAGCCCTGCCAGCATCAGGCCGACCGCGGCGCGGTCGCGCGTGGGGACGAACTGAATTGCATCTTCGGTCAGGCCGGCGTCGCGCAAGCCTTGGGTCAATGCAGCGTGGATCGCGCGCGACGAGCGGAAGCTGTCGGAGCCGCCGCGCAAAACGGTTGCGTTGCCAGCCTTGAGACTGAGCGCGCCGGCATCCGCCGTCACGTTCGGCCGGCTTTCGTAAATGATACCGATGACGCCGAGCGGCACCCGCACGCGCTCGATCGTCAT
>DASSRW010000198.1:0-5655 GCA_035701545.1 Pseudolabrys sp. | reverse complement strand
GCCTTACAATCCGAAAACGGACATCGCGCCGATCACACAACTGATCACGCAAGCAAGCATTCTCGCGGTCAATCCCTCGCTCAACGTCAATTCGGTCGCCGACCTGGTTGCGCTCATCAAGCGCGAGCCGGGCAAGTACAACTTTGCCTCGATCGGCACCGGCTCGCTCTCGCAGCTTGCGATGGAAGCGATTGCGCTGAAATCCGGGACCAAGCTCGTGCATGTGCCTTACAAAGGCTCGCCTGCGGCGGTGCTCGCCGTGATGCGCGGCGACGCACAAATGGCCTGCATGCCGGCGATCTCCGTCTTGCCGCAGGCAAACGCCGGCAAGGTGAAGATGCTCGCGGTCTCGACCGCGAAACGCTCGCCGTTTTTGCCCAATCTTCCGACCTTGAAGGAGAGCGGCGTCGACGTCGAAGCCGATGCCTGGATGGGCCTGATCGCACCGGGCGGCACGCCGAAAGCGATTGTGGATGCGATCAACAAGGACGTCGTCGACATTCTCAAGCTGCCGAACATTCGCGACAAGCTCGCCGTGCAATTGATGGAGCCGGTTGGTTCCTCGCCGGAGGAATTCCGCCAGCAGATCGACGGCGAGATCGCGCGCTGGGCGCCGGTGATCAAGGCGGCGAATGTGAAGGTGAATTAGCTCTTGTCATTCCGGGACGCGCCGAAGGCGCGGAACCGGAATAACAGTCTTGGTCAGGGGCGCTTATCTTTGACATCCTTGATATCCGTGAACGTCAGCCCGGGAGCGCGCTCGCGCGTGTAATCGAGGATGAACTGGTTGCGCGCCATGAACACGCGGTCGCCGTCGAGGTCGTCGGCGACGCTCGAATAATTCGCCTGCACGAACTCGTCGAGCTTCCTATCGTCCTCGGCCGAAATCCAGCGCGCCAACTGAAACTCCGGCTGCTCGAAATCGATATCGAGCCCGTATTCCTCCTTGAGCCGCACCTTCAACACATCGAGCTGTAAAGGTCCAACCACGCCGACGAGCGCCGGCGCACCGTCGAGCGGCCGGAACACCTGCACGACTCCCTCCTCCGCCATCTGCTGGAGCGCCTCTTTCAGCTTCTTCGCCTTCATCGGATCGCCGAGCTTCACGCGCCGCAAAATTTCCGGCGCGAAATTCGGCACGCCGAGAAAGGAAATCTCCTCGCCTTCGGTGAGCGTGTCGCCGATGCGCAGGGTGCCGTGGTTCGGGATGCCGACCACGTCGCCGGCATAAGCCTCGTCGGCCACCGAGCGATCCTGCGCAAAAAAGAATTGCGGCGCCGACAGCGTCATCGGCTTGCCGGTGCGCACCAGCTTCGCCTTCATGCCGCGGTCGAGCCTGCCCGAGCACAGCCGCGCGAACGCGATGCGGTCGCGATGGTTCGGATCCATGTTGGCCTGGATCTTGAACACGAACGCGGTCATCGCGCTTTCGTGCGCGTCCACCTTGCGCGCGCTCGCCACTTGTGCGCGCGGCGCCGGCGCAAAATGGGCGAGCGCGTCGAGCAAATCCTTGACGCCGAAATTCTTCAGCGCCGAGCCGAAATAGACCGGCGTCAGATGCCCTTCGCGGAACGCGGTGAAATCGAACGGCTTGCAGGCCTCCTGCACAAGCTTGAGCTCTTCCTCCACCGCGTCCGCCTTGAGCATCGAGTCGGCAGGGATGATCGAGGGAATGTCCGCCGCGCGCGGCTCGCTGGTTCTGCCGTCGGGCTCGAGCAGCCGGACTTTTTCGGTTGATAGATCGTAGGTGCCGACAAAATCGCGCCCCTGCCCGATCGGCCAGGTCATCGGCGCGGTGTCGAGCGCGAGCGTCTTCTCGATCTCGTCGAGCAGCTCGAACGGGTCGCGGCTCTCGCGATCCATCTTGTTGATGAAGGTGACGATCGGAATGTCGCGCAGGCGGCAGACCTCGAACAGCTTGCGCGTGCGTGCCTCGATGCCCTTGGCGGCGTCGATCACCATCACCGCCGAGTCGACGGCGGTCAGCGTGCGGTAGGTGTCCTCGGAAAAATCCTCGTGGCCCGGCGTGTCGAGCAGGTTGAACACACGCCCGTCGTAGTCGAACGTCATCACGGAGGTGACGACGGAAATGCCGCGCTCGCGCTCGATCGCCATCCAGTCCGAGCGCGTCGAGCGCCGGTCGCGCTTGGCCTTCACCTGCCCCGCCAGATTGATGGCGCCGCCGAACAGCAACAGCTTCTCGGTGAGCGTGGTCTTGCCGGCGTCCGGGTGGGAGATGATTGCAAACGTGCGCCGCCGCTCGACTTGGGCGGCAATCGGCGTCTGCGGAATCGAATCGGCGGGCGACAGCGGCTTGTTCATGTGGGCGCATGTGGCAGGGAAATCGGGCGCAATCAAGGGCGATGCGGCCTTCGCTTGTCGTTGTCAGGCCTGGCCGACGTCCGACGTCGCAGCCGCATGGTCGCGGCGGTACGACTCGCGCAGCAGAAATATCAGGATGGCGAGCGTCACCCACAACCGCACGGAGGCAAACCCGAAGATGAAAAGGAAATAGACCAGTTTCTTCACGAGCAGCGGCGACATTCCCGTCTGCCAGAACAAATAGATCCAGCCGCGGAAGACGTTTTGCACGCGGCTCAGGCCGATATCGGCAACGGCAACCGCGACAATCGCCGGCACCATGTATGCCGCCCGATACTTCAGTTCCCGCAGCACCGAGAACAAATCGAGCGGCGGAAAATAGAGCGACTGCAGCAGGGCCAGAAGGAGCAGCCCCGCCAGCAGCGCGCTCCAGGCCATGCAGGCGTAGGTGAATTGATCGAAGGCGATGCCGTCGAACCCGAGCAGGAAATACAGGCCGGTCCACCGGGCGCCGAGGCCGCAGACGACGAAGCTGCCCAGCAGGACGAAGGCAAGGATCGGCGGCAGCACCTCGCGCGCCAGCCGCAACTGGCCGCGGAAATCGAGCGTCGCAAGCTCCGTCGTTCCGTCCGCGAACTCGATCATGCGTCGCGCGGAAAGCAGGAACGCGAGAAAGATGCAAAGATTGTCAAAAGCTGCGGCGGCGAACCATCGCCCCCAGTCGTGGGACATATAAAGGCGCGCCGCCGTTGCAAGCATCAGCCACGGCACCGCTTCCAGCAGGTGGAACGGTCCATAGGAGACGCTCGGCAATCTGATCCGGGAAAGCGTGGGGGCGGCAATGTCCGACATGGCGCGGAAGGCTAACCTTGCAGGGTCAACAAAAGGTTGAATCCCGCGGCGCGCTTTTGGCGCGCTCATAAAGAATATGGTCACAGCATCTCCGGCCTGAACAAGCGCCGCAGATTGAGCGAGCGGCCGGAAACCATGAACATGCCGTCGCCGCGGTAGTGAATGGTCTTCGGGTATTTTGGCGACGCGAGCGCGTGCGCCTTCACCACCTCGAAGATGAAAAAGTTGTATTTGTCGCGCAGCCTCCCGTCGTAGAGCCGGCACTCGAGATTGGCGTGGCATTCGCCGATCAGCGGTGCCTTCACGCTGTCGGCGGCGACCGCCGTCAGCCTGAATTTCTCGAACTTGTCCACGTCGGCGCCGGAGCAATTGCCGATGCCGGCGACTTTCGCGGCGAGATCGACGGCCGGAACGTTGATCACACATTCCCTGGACTTGCTGATCAGCTTGTAGCTGTGATTGCCGCTCCAGATCATGCAGCCGACAAGCGACGGCGAGCATTCCAGCACCACGTGCCAGCCCATGGTCATGATGTCGTATTCGTCCTTCCAGGCCGAACTCACCAGCACCACCGGGCCGGGCTCGAGGAAGCGGCGGATATCGGAAACGGGAAAGTCGCGCTTGTGATAGTGTCTCACGCAAGGGAAACGCTCCGGCCGGCCGCCCGATCCATCAACAGACCGGGATTGTCCGGCGCCGCATCACCGGTCCAGGCGACGTACTGATCGGGCCGGACCAAAATCATCCGCGCCTCGTACAGCGCGCGTCCGTCTGCACCGGTGTCGCGCACGACCTTCAAAGGAACATGCCGCGCCTGCGCCGCTTGCTCGAACGCGGCGGTCGCGCCCGCATCAAGAGCCAACAGCGCAAAGCCTTCCCCCAATTCCTCGAACACGTTGCGGCCCGACGACAGCGGCTGCGGCGCGAGGTGATGGCCGGCGCGCGCTTTCAGCATATGTTCGCCATGCGCGCTGCTTTTGCCGCCGGACGGGCCGGCGATGACGGGCGAGCCCTCGTAATGCGGCTCATACACCTGCGCGCGTTTTCCCAATTCACCGGCACGCGCGTTCCATGCCGCCTCGAATTCCCTGCGGTCGCGCGCCGGATTGTAGCGGCGCAGGAATTCCGCATCGTTGCGGATGCGTTTCGCGATGAAATCTTCCGCCACTTCATGAAAGATCGGGCGGCGCTCCTCGCTGTAGGATTCGAGCAGCGCCTCGCCGCCCCAGCCTTGCAGCCGCGCCGCAAGTTTCCAGCCGAGATTGACCGCGTCCTCAAGCCCGTTGTTGAGGCCGAAGCCGCCATAAGGCGGATGGCTGTGCGCGGCGTCGCCGGCGATGAACACGCGGCCGACCTGATATTTTTCCGCCACCGCGACGCGCAGATCCCAGAAGCCGACATGGTCGAATTCGGCATTGAAGTCGAAGCCCGCCGCCTTGCGGATGAGGCCGAGGAAATCGCAATTTTCCTTGGTCGTGCCCGCCGGCACGGGACAGTGGAAGAACCAGCCCTCGCCCACATCGATGCGGCCGAAGAATTGCCAGTAGCCGTCGTAATCCGGATGCATCACGCGATAGGTCGAGCGCTGGGGAAAGCGCTTGAGGCCTTCGTGCAATTCGCGCGCGCGGAAGACAGCGAGCATCATCAGCTGATCGAAATCGGTGCCGCCGCGCGCAATGCCGATTTGCTCGCGCGCCAGCGAGTGGCCGCCGTCGCAGCCGACGGCATAATCGGCTTCAATGAATTCGCTTGCGCCGCTTTCGGTGGTCGCCGTGACGCGAACGGTCTCGCTGTCCTGCTCGATCTTCGTTGCCGTCCAGCCGAAGCGCGTTTCGACCGAAGGCAAGATTGCTAGTTTCTGCTTCAGCACCGCTTCCATCTGATATTGCGGCAAGCGCTCGTTGTCCTGGAAATAGAACTGGCGCACGACCTCGCGGCCGGGCGGCGCCTGCCACCATTCGCTCATCAGGTTGCCGTAGGCCGTCACCTCGCCGATCGGATAGTCCTTCGGCATCACGCGCGCGGCGCGCAGCGCATCGGCGATGCCCCAGAAATAAAAATGCTCGAGCGTGCGCTGCGTGAGGTTTTGTCCCTTCGGGATGCGCGCCTGCGTCACGCGGCGCTCCAGCAGCAGGCAGGAGATGCCACGCGTGCCGAGCGTCACGGCAAGCGCAAGCCCGACCGGCCCGCCGCCGACGATGATGACCTGATGGCGTTCGCTCATTCGGTTTTCTTATCACCTCGTGTGGGAGTGCGTTGGCCGCAGATTTTCGTAATCCCTCCCCGCTCTGCGGGGAGGGTGGACGCGAGCGGCGGGTGGGGGAATTTTTGACGCGCCGTTTTTTTCAAGCGTGACCCCACCCGACCCGCCTTCGCGCTCCCGCGCTTCGGCGGGCCGCCCTCCCCTTCCAGGGGAGGGATAAGGAAGCGCGCGTACTGTTCTCGCTGTCATTGCCGGGCTTGACCCGGCAATCCATGAGG
>DASSRW010000197.1:0-46771 GCA_035701545.1 Pseudolabrys sp. | reverse complement strand
ATGGTCCCGGGCGGCGCCGGGGCTCCGCCCGGGACCACTAGACGAGTCCCCGCGAGGAGCTCGCTGATGGCGGTCGGCTGGGCCGGCTTATCGGGGAAACTCGAAGAGCACGCCAACAGCCGAGCCAAAAGCGCGGCCCGGCGCCGGAAGGAGAACGCCGCAAATAAGCCCGGACGGGCGCAAGCTCGTCTGGGTGGAGCGCCGGCAGGCGCCCGCGTTTTCCGCAAGGAAGCGCGGCACAATGACGAATGGACGCGCCTTTCGGCGCTCCATCCCCCTCGGCCTGTCCGGGGGGCAACGGGAATACCGGCGCACCCCGCGCCGGCCAAACAACAGGGGCGATGGCGCTTGCGCGCTTCCTATCCCTTCCCTGCAAGGGGAGGGTCGGCGAGCGAATGCGAGCCGGGTTGGGTTTACTCGCGACGAAAACGAAACCCCACCCGGCCGCTCGCTGCCGCTCGCGTCCACCTTCCCCGCAAGCGGGGAGGGACAAGCAGGAAAGTTCGCTAACACTCGCCACCCACCGCAAACTGCTAAACTGAAACCTCAAATCACTTCCCGCATCCAATCGTCAGCAACGCGAGTCCCTTCCCATGCCCCACTTCATCTGCACCGCCTGCGGCACGCAATTCGCGGAAAGCGCAAATCCGCCGGCGCAATGCGACATCTGCGAGGAAGAGCGGCAATACGTGCCGGCGCGCGGCCAGACCTGGACGACGCTTGACGCGCTGCGAAAGTCGCACCGCAACTCATTCGTCGAGCATGAGCCGGGCGTGATCGGCATCGGCAGCGAGCCGCATTTCGCCATCGGCCAGCGCGCGCTGCTGGTGCGCACATCCGGCGGCAACGTGCTGTGGGATTGCATCGCCACGCTCGACGCCGCGACCGTTGCGCTCATCAAGGGGCTCGGCGGCTTAAAGGCGATCGCGATTTCGCATCCGCATTTCTACACGACGATGGTGGAATGGAGCCGCGCCTTCGATGACGCGCCGATCCATCTGCACGCGGCGGATCGCGCCTGGGTGAAGCGGCCGGACAAGGCCGTGCATCACTGGGACGGCGACACGCTGAAGCTATGGGACGGCGTCACGCTCATCCGCTGCGGCGGGCATTTTCCCGGCGGCACGGTGCTGCATTGGCAGGGCGGCGCGAACGGACGCGGCACGGTCTGCGCCGGCGATATCCTCACCGTCGCCACCGACCGCAAGTGGCTCACCTTCATGCGCAGCTACCCGAATTTCATTCCGCTCTCCGCGCGCGAAGTGGAGCAGATCGGCAAGGCGATGGCGCCGTTTTCGTTCGAGACGCTCTACGGCCACTACTTCGACCGCGTGATCGCGAAGGACGCCAGACAGGTGCTGGAAAAATCGGTCGCCCGCTACATCGCCAACGTCAACGGCACCGCGCGCAAGGAAGGCGAGTAGAATGAAGCAATTTCCGATGGAATCGTGTGGCCCGTGGCTCAGCCTTTCCGCTGTCATGCCCCGCGAAAGCGGGCATTCAGTAAACTGCTGCAAGCGTTGTGTTTACTGGATCGCCAGCTTTCGCGGGCGATGACGGAAAGCGAAGCGGTTCGGACCCTGCGGCCAAAAATGACACTTCCAACCCGCATCGAAGGCTACGCCATCGTCTCCGAAGACGGCATGCTCGCGGATTCGCACGGCATCATGCCGGAGGAGCTCAAGTTCGAGGCGGACCAGAAATATTTCGCCGATGGGCTCGACCGCTGCGATGCCGTCATCCACGGCCGCCATTCGCACGAGATGCAGCCGCATTCGCCGCGCCGCCACCGCATCACGGTCACGGGCCGCGTCGCGGCGATCGAACGCGATCCGGACAATGCGAAAGGAATCTTGTGGAATCCGCGTGGCGCGAGCTTCGGCAAAGCCTGGTCGGCGCTGGACTTGAGCGGCGGCAGTCTCGGCGTCGTCGGCGGCACGTCGGTGTTCGGCATGTTTCTCGACCAGTACGACGCGTTTCATCTGACGCGCGCGCCGGGCGTGCGGCTGCCGAACGGCCGGCCCGTCTTTCCCGGCGTGCCGGAGTTCACGCCGGAGCAGGTGATGGAAAAGCACGGGTTAACGCCGGCCGAGCGCGAGACGCTTGATGCGGCGCATGGCCTCGTCGTCACCGTCTGGCGCCGCGCACAATGAGCGGCCGCGCGATTCCCGGCTGGAGCAATCGCGCGGCCGTGCGCGCCGCGTGTGGGGCACCATCGAGCGCGGGCGCGCGCGGTGGATCGTCTCAGGCCGGCGGTAAATCGGATGTTAAGGGAGCGCCCATACGGGACCGTACGGACGCTCGTATGCGCTGCGACATTTCCGCGCTGTCAGCGGTGGTTCATTCGTCCTGTTTGTCGCCCTTGCCGCCGAGTTGCTTGAGCTTGGCCAGGACGGCGCTCACGTCGAGCTCTTCGCCTTGCTTCTTCTCGGAGTCGCCCGCCGCGGTTTCGGGCTCTTTCTTCGCCGTCGTTTCGGACGCGGGCAGCAGCGTCGCGCCGGCCTCGGCTTGCGCCGGCTTTTCCTTGTTGGCGCGGTTGACCTCGAAATCGAGCTCGAGCTGCGAGCAGAGGCCGAGCGTCACCGGATCCATCGGGGTGAGGCTTGCGGCGTTCCAGTGGGTGCGCTCGCGGATCGAAGCGATCGTCGATTTCGTCGTGCCGACCAGACGCATGATGGCGGCATCCTTGAGCTCCGGATGATTGCGCACCAGCCACAGGATCGCATTGGGCCGGTCTTGCCGGCGCGAAACCGGCGTATAGCGCGGGCCCTTTTTGCCGCGCTGATCGGCACCCGGCAGCGCGACCTTGGGCGCGGACAGTTCCAGCTTCCTGTTCGGGTCGGCTTCCGCCGCGGCGATCTGCTCGCGGGTCAATTGTCCGGTCTGGATCGGATCGAGGCCCTTGATGCCCTGCGCGGCGTCGCCGTCGGCGATCGCCTTCACCTCGAGCGGGTGCAGCTTGCAGAAATCCGCCACCTGATCGAACGACAAAGCGGTATTGTCCAGAAGCCACACGGCGGTCGCCTTCGGCATCAACGGTGCTGCGCTCGACATGACAAATCTCCTCTACGCTTCGCCCGCCCTTCCGGGCGAAGCACCAGATCATCGGCGATGATCGGAAAGTGGCCGGAATATAGGCAGGACAAGGGCTTCGCGCAACGGGCAATGGCTTGACAGCGCACGCCGCTGCGGCCCATGTCGAAGCGCGCCGCGAGGCGAATCAGGGGACTTCATGACCGGTTCCGCTCCCGAAAAACCCGCGCTGAAAGTGCTGCTTTGCTCGCCGCGCGGCTTTTGCGCCGGCGTCGTGCGCGCGATTGAATCGGTGGAGCGGGCCCTGGCGTTGTATGGAGCGCCGGTCTATGTGCGCCACGAGATCGTCCACAACCGCTACGTCGTCGATGAACTGCGCGCCAAGGGCGCGATTTTCGTCGAGGAACTCGACGAGGTGCCGGATACCGAGGCGCCGGTCATTTTTTCCGCGCACGGCGTGGCGCGCATGGTTCCGCAGGAAGCGCAGCGCCGGAATCTGCTGGCGCTCGACGCCACCTGTCCGCTGGTCACCAAGGTCCACCGCGAAGTCGAGATTCACTTCAAGCGCGGCCGCGAGATCGTCCTGATCGGGCACGCCAGGCACCCGGAAGTCGTCGGCACCATGGGGCAGCTTCCGGCGGGCGCGGTGACGCTCGTCGAAACCATCGCCGATATCGACGCCTTCGTGCCGAAGGACGCCAGCAGGCTCGCCTATGTCACCCAGACAACGCTGTCGGTGAACGACACTGCCGCCATGGTGGAGCACCTGAAGGCCCGCTTTCCGGCGATCGTCGGGCCGCACAAGGAAGACATCTGCTACGCCACCACCAACCGGCAGCAAGTGGTAACCCGCGTCGCGCCGGCCGTCGACGCCATGATCGTCGTCGGTGCGCCCAATTCGTCGAACTCGCAGCGGCTGAAGGAGGTCGCCGAGCGCGCCGGCTGCCCGCGCGCCGCGCTGGTGCAGCGCGCCACCGACATCGACTGGGAGATGTTCCACGGCGTGAAATGTCTCGGGGTCACGGCGGGGGCGTCGGCGCCGGAAGTCCTCGTCGAGGAAATCCTCGACGCCTTCGCCTGCCGTTACGTGCTCGACGTGGAGACGGTCTCGGCTGCAAAGGAAGGCGTGTTCTTCCCGTTGCCCCGCGCCCTGCGGGAGACCCAGGCGGCGGAGTAGGGCGGTCATGGCGGTCTACACCGACGTCACCGCCGAAGATCTCACCCGCTTTCTCGCCGGCTACGATCTCGGCGAGCTCTTGGCCTACAAAGGCATCGCGGAGGGCGTGGAGAATTCGAATTTCCTCGTTCACACCGCGCGCGGCAACTACATCCTGACGCTTTACGAGAAGCGCGTTGCCGCGGGCGATCTTCCGTTTTTTCTGGCGCTGATGGAGCACCTCGCGAGCCGCGGCATCACGTGCCCGCAGCCGGTGAAAAACAGGAAGGGCGACGTGCTCGGCAAGATTGCCGGAAGGCCGGCGGCCATCGTCACCTTCCTCGACGGCATGTGGATCAGGCGGCCTTCGGCCAATCACTGTGCGGCCGTTGGGGACGCGCTTGCCAAGCTGCATCTTGCCGGCGAAGGCTTCGCGAAGAAGCGGCCTAATGCGCTCTCCGTCGAAAGCTGGCGTCCGCTGTTCGAGCAGGCAAAAGACCGCGGCGATGGCGTGAAAGCGGGCCTCTGCGCGACCATCGAAAAGGAGCTCGGCAAGCTCGAAAAAAGCTGGCCGCGCGATCTGCCGCAAGGCGTCATTCACGCCGACCTGTTTCCGGACAACGTCTTTTTTCTCGGCGACAAGCTGTCCGGATTGATCGATTTCTATTTCGCCTGCACGGACACGCTCGCCTACGACGTCGCGATCTGCCTCAACGCCTGGTGCTTCGAGAGCGACCACTCCTACAATGTCACCAAAGGTCGCGCGCTGCTCAATGGTTACGCGAAGTCGCGCGCGCTCGGCGCGGCGGAAAAGGAAGCGCTGCCGCTGCTGGCGCGCGGCGCGGCGTTGCGCTTTCTGCTCACGCGTCTGGTCGACTGGCTGGCGGTGCCTGACGGGGCGCTGGTGCGGCCGAAGGATCCGCTCGAATATTTCCGCAAGCTGCGCTTCCACCAGTCGGTGAAAAGCATCGGCGACTACGGCATCGACTAGCGCATGATCCCGAAAGGTGGGAGCCGGTTTTCGGACAAGATCATGCGCAACGAAAAAGACATTATGTCCGAGCAGCGAGTCATCATTCACACCGACGGCGCATGCTCCGGCAATCCTGGACCCGGCGGCTGGGGCGCGATTCTGACCTTCGGCGATCACGAAAAGGAGCTCAAAGGTGGCGAAGCGCACACGACGAACAACCGCATGGAGCTGACGGCGGCGATCTCTGCGCTTGAAGCGTTGAAGCGTCCGTGCGCCGTCGATCTCTATACGGACAGCGAATATCTGCGCGGCGGCATCACCGGCTGGATCAAGGGCTGGAAGCGCAACGGCTGGCGCACCGCCGACAGGAAGCCGGTCAAGAACGTCGATTTATGGCAGCGCCTCGATGCCGCGCTCGGCCACCACAAAATAAACTGGCATTGGGTGAAAGGGCATGCCGGACATGCCGAGAACGAGCGCGCCGACCAACTCGCGCGCGAAGGACTTGTCGCCGCGCGCGCCGGCGCTGTCGGGGCGATGAACAACAAGTGACCGTCATTGCCGGGCTTGACCCGGCAATCCATCAAAAATTTGAAGAACGAGATGGATGCGCGGGTCAAGCCCGCGCATGACAGATTAACTTGCGCGCGAATCAAAGATCAAAGCTGCGCGAGCAGCGCCTGACCGCCGGAGATGTCGCACTTGCCCGGCGCGTCCTCGATATTGAGCTTCTTCACGACGCCGTCCTCGACCAGCATCGAGTAGCGTTTCGAGCGCGTGCCGAGGCCCGGGCCCGAGCCGTCGAACGTCATATCGACGGCCTTGGCGAATTCGGCATTGCCGTCCGCGAGAAACTCGATCTTGCCATCGGCGTTGTTGGCTTTCTTCCACGCTTCCATGACGAACACGTCGTTCACGCCGGTGACGGCGATGGTACCGACGCCCTTGGCTTTGATCGCGGCGACGTTGTTCAGAAAGCTCGGCAAATGCAGGTTGTTGCAGGTCGGCGTAAAGGCGCCTGGAACGGCAAAGAGCGCGACCTTCTTGCCCTTGAAAACATCGTCGGTCGATCTCGGCTTCGGCCCTTCGGCCGTCATCACGCGAAAATTCACATTGGGCAATTTGTCGCCGACTTTGATGGGCATGGTTATCCTCTCACGTTGCACAGGCAAATTTCTTGGGCCCAAACTAGCGTGCCGAAACGGCTCTAGTCGAGATGGGTCCTGACTTCCGCGGCGTTGTCGCCGCGCACGACCGTGAACGTCAGGTCGAGCGGTTTCGTCGGATCGGTGCCCGGCGGCAGGCCATCGAGATTGAAGGCAAAATAGGCGCGCCCCGCCGGAGCGCCTTGCGCAGGCTTTGGAACGGGCAGGGCCCACTCCTCAGTCGGCCCTTCCGCAAACACGTGAAGGTCTCCGCCGGCCGCGGCGGGCACATCGACCAGCACACCGGGTTTTGCGCCTTTGCCGGTTATGCGATTGACTTTCAGCCCCGCTTGCGCGGCGGTAAGCGCCTTCGGCACGCGCGCATCCGCCGCGGCGATTCTCGCGGCCTCGCGGCCTTTGCTCCCGCCAAGCCTCAATTCGGTGGTCGCTTCGACCGGCACGCAGAGTTTCTCGCAGACCGCATAGTCGATCTTCATCCGAAGCGTCACGGGCTTTCCGGGCGCCTTCGGAGTCACGTCGACCGGTAATATCACATCGCCCGTGTAGCCGAGGATCGTGCCGGCCTCGTCGGTAAACGCACGCGGTGCCGGAAATTTCACCGTCGCCTTCGCGACATTGTCGGAGCCTGCAAAATTGAAGCGCGGCGGCACGCCGGAATCGCCGGGGTAACGCCAATAGGTGTGCCAGCCGGGCTGAAGTTTTATCTCGATACCGGCGCGTATTGCATCTGCCGCCGGAGCACCCGCGATCAGGCGCACGGCGGAGCGCAAATCTTCAACCCATGCGGACGCATCAGCGGCGCGTGCCGGATGGTCAACACTCGACAGCGTGAGTGTGGCGCACGCAAATAATGCGAATCGCATCGACTGTTGCATGAAAGCCATGAGGCGACATTTAGGCAAAAGCGGCATCCCGCGCCATTGAATTCATTGTGAGCAATCGGGGCACGGCAATATCGGCGGCATGGCGAATTCGGCCATAATCGGCTTGTTGGTTAAAACTGATCTACCACGGAACGGGTGGGGGCGCTCCGGCGTTCGTCAAACGACCGTAAGCCGCATTCACAACGGCAAGCGGAACGGATAGCTTTCATGGCGATGACCCGCAAATCATCCGGCAAGAAATCTTCCGGCTTTCTCGACGGCCAAATGCTGGTGGCGATGCCGGTCATGGGCGACGACCGCTTCGCGCGCGCGGTGATTTACGTCTGCGCGCATTCGAGCGAAGGGGCGATGGGAATCATCGTCAATCAGCCGGCCGGCAACATCAGCTTTCCCGAGCTTCTGGTGCAACTCGAGGTCATTCCGCCCGGCGAACGAATTGAATTGCCGACGCGCGCCGAGACCGTGAAGGTGCTCAAGGGCGGGCCCGTCGAAACGGGGCGCGGCTTTGTTCTCCATTCGGCGGATTTCTTTATCGAGAATTCGACCTTGCCGATCGCCGAGGGAATTTGCCTGACCGCGACCCTCGACATCCTCAAGGCGATTGCACGCGGCAAGGGGCCGGCCAGCGCGATTCTTGCGCTTGGCTATGCCGGCTGGGCGCCGGGGCAACTCGAGAACGAAATTCAGCAGAACGGGTGGCTGCACTGCGCGGCGGACGCCGATCTCATTTTCGGCGCCGATATCGAAGGCAAGTATGCCAAGGCCATGCGCAAGATCGGAGTCGACCTCGGCATGCTGTCGAGCGATTCCGGCCACGCGTAGTGATCCGCCATCCGGGGCGCGGCCTTTAGGCCGCGAACCCTGAATCAGTAGTCTCAGCGCTGCGGCGTATGGATTCCGGCCTCGGCCGGAATGAGAGTCAGCGCGCCATTTCCATCCGGTCGCTGACCAGCAGATCGCGCGCCTGTTCCGCGGTCATCGGCTCGCCAAAAGCAAAGCCCTGCGCGTATTCGCAACCGAGCTGATAGAGCTCGACCGCATCGGAGTCGGTCTCCGTGCCTTCCGCGACCACATCCATGCCGAGATCGTGCGCGAGCGCCACAATCGAGCGCAGGAGAACGGGCCGACTGCCGCGCGGCGTCGTGCGCACGAACGACTGGTCGATTTTGATCGTGTCGAACGGAAACCGCTGCAAATAGGCGAGCGATGAATGACCGGTGCCGAAGTCGTCGAGCGCAAGACCGGCGCCGAGCTCCTTGATGCGGGTCAGCATCTGCGCGGCGTGCTCGGGATTTTCCATCACCAGCGACTCGGTCAATTCAAGCTTGAAGGTTCCACGCGCCACGGCGGAACGGGCCAGTACCGTGCGGAGATCCTGGATCAGGTCGTGACGCAGGAGCTGCCGCGATGAAACATTGACGCTGGCAAAGACCGGATCGTGCACGCGCGCGGAGCGCTGCCAGCTTGCGAGTTGCCGCGCAGTGCGATCGAGCACGAAGAGGCCCAGGTCGACGATCAGGCCGATTTCCTCCGCAATGGAGATGAATTCGGCCGGCGACAGACGGCCCAGTTTGGGATGATCCCAGCGCGCCAGCGCCTCGAAGCCGGCGACCACGCGGTCTTCAAGCCGCACGATCGGCTGGTATAGAACCGTGATCTCCTCGCGCTCGATGGCGCGCCGCAATTCCGATTCCATCGTCAGTCGGTCCGTCTTGCGCGAGCGCATGGCCGGCTTGAACACCTCAATGCGGTCGCCGTCGATCCGCTTGGCGTGGAACATCGCCAGTTCGGCGTCCTTGAGAATTTCCTCGGGTTGCCGCGGCTGCGTGTCGGCGAGCGCGAGGCCGATCGAGGCCGTCAGGAAAATTTCTCGTTCATTGAGCGCAATCGGCGCCCGCAAGGTGCGGCGGACCATCTCCGCGAAGGCGACGATCTGGGTCGGCTCGCGCACTGACATCAGCAAAAGCGCGAACTGGCCGCCCGACAGCCGCGCCAGCGTGTCATGCGGCTTCAGCAGGCGCGCGAGCCGCCGCGCAACCGTCAGCAGGATCGAGTCGCCGACGGCGGTGCCGACGGAGTCGTTGACCTGCCGGAAGCGATCGAGATCGATCACCAGCACCGACGGCCGGATATCCGGATTCGACCGCGTGAATGCAAAAGCCGCTTCCATTCGGTCGAGAAACAGTTCGCGGTTCGGCAGGCCGGTGAGGTTGTCGTGCACCGCGTCGAAGAGAAGCCGCTCCTCGGCATTCTTGATTTCGGTGACGTCCGTCAGCGTTCCGATGAGACGGATGACCTCGCCGTCCGAACCGACGACCGGCCGCGCCTTGAGCGTGAACCAGAGATAGTGCCCATCGGCGCCGCGCAGCCGGAAATCCTGCATTAGCCGGCCGCGCCGCTGCTCGACCGCGCGGTCGAGTGAAGCGCGGAAGCGGTCGCGGTCGAGCGGATGCAGCACGTCGAGCCAGCGCGCCGCCGAACCTTCCAGCGCGCCGCGTTTCAAGCCGAGCGCGTGCTCGGTTTCCGGGCTGGTGAAGACCTTGTCGGCCGAGACGTCCCAGTCCCAGATCATGTCGCCGGCGCCGGTGAGCGCCAGCGCGCGCCGCTCAACGTCGGAGACGATGCCGTGCGTGATGCCGCCGGCGAAAGCGTGCTGCATGACGGTAAATCCGATCAGCATCACGATCAGAACCAGGCCGCCGAGCAGGGCCGGTCCGATAATGTCGTTCGTTACAATGCCGAGCACCGCAATGCTTGCGGCCAAAACCCAGACGACCAGCAGCAGCCAGGTCGGAATGAGCAGCACGGCACGGTCGAAGCCGTGCAGCGCCAGATAGATGACGAGGCCGAATCCGAAGACCGCAATGCCTGCCAGCGACATGCGGGCGATGCCGGCGGCGATCGCGGGGTCGAAGACGGCAACTGCGATAAGGGCCGCAAGACCGGCGAGCCACGCGATCGTGATGTGCGCGTAACGCACGTGCCACCGGTTGAGATTGAGATACGCGAAGAGGAATACGAGCAGCGTTCCCGAAAGCGTCGCCTCGCCGCAGGCCCTCCAGACGCGTTCGGCGGCGGGCGACAGGTCGAAGACCTTGCCCCAGAATCCGAAGTCGATGCCGATGTAGACGAGCACCGCCCAGCCAAGCGCGGCGGCCGCCGGAAACATCACGCTTCCCTTCACGACGAACAGGATGGTGAGGAACAGCGCAAGCAGGCCGGCGATGCCGATGACGATGCCGTAGTACAGGGTGAACGAGTTGATCTTGTCCTTGTAGGCGTCCGGCTCCCACAAATAGATCTGCGGCAGCTTATCGGTGCGCAACTCGGCGACGAATGTGATGACGGTACCCGGATCGAGCGTGAGGCGGAACACGTCGGCGGTGGCGTTGTCCTGCCGTTCGGGCCGATCGCCGGAGCTCGGAGTAATGCCCACCACGCGCGAGAGACCGAGGTCCGGCCAGAACAGGCCGGAACCGACCATGCGGTAGTGCGGGACGACGATCAGGCGATCGATCTGCTCGTCGCTGTTGTTGGTGAGCGCGAACACGGCCCAGTTGGTGTTGCCTTCGCGCGCGTGCACCTCGATGCGGCGTACGATTCCGTCCGGCCCCGGCGCGGTCGACACCTGGATGCGGTCGGTCTCCGTTTTCTGCCGCTCGGTTGCGCCGGTGAGATCGATGGCGGAGGCGTCGATGCGCACGTTGACGGCCTCGACAGCATGCGCGGGCTGCGGCGCGATCCACGGCGTCGCGAGCGCGAGAGCAAGCAGCAGTGCTGTCACGCCACGCGTGAAATTCAAGCGAGATCCCCCAATGCGCAGCCGCGCTTTCCGCTCCGCCCTGCGGCTTCAGCGGATACGCACGCTCAATCGACGTTCCGATCTAGGCCTCGACATTACGCCGATTTCGCGGCTCCCCGCCATCCGCTGCCCGGCAATGGTTAGCAGCCGGCGGCTGACGAGACTACTGAATTTGCGAGCCTGGTCAGATCGTTAGAACGATCTTGCCGATGTGCGCGCCCGATTCCATGCGCGCGTGGGCCTCGGCGGCCTTGAGGAGCGGAAAGGTCGAATCGATGACCGGCTTGATCTTGCCGGCGGCGATCAGCGGCCAGACCCTGGTTTCGAGGCCGCGGGCGATCTCGGCCTTTTCCGCGACCGTGCGCGGGCGCAGCGTCGAGCCGGTGTGGCGCAGGCGCTTGGCCATCAGCCGCGCGAAGTTTGCGGTCGCTTTCGGGCTTGCCGTGAACGAGACCTGCGCGATCGTGCCCTGCTCGGCGGCAGCATCGTAATTGCGGTCGACGTAGTCGCCGCCGACGATGTCGACGATGAGGTTCGCACCCTTGCCCTCCGTCGCCTCCTTCGTCACGGCGACGAAATCCTGCGTCCTGTAGTTCACCGCGACATCGGCCCCGACCTTCTTTGCGGCGGCGCATTTCTCGTCCGAGCCCGCCGTCGTGACGACCTTGGCGCCGAAGGCCTTGGCCAGCATGATCGCGGTCGTGCCGATACCCGAGGTTCCGCCGTGCACGAGCACCCAATCGCCGGCATTGACCGTGGCGCGCATGAACATGTTCTGCCAGCACGTGAAGAAGGTTTCAGGCATGGCGGCTGCTTCGATCATCGACAGTTGCGGCGGCACCGGAAGCGCATGCTGCTCGTAGGCGAGGCAATAGGGCGCGTAACCGCCGCCGACAACGAGCGCGCAGACCTTGTCGCCCGGTTTCCAGCGCTTGACGCCGGGTCCGATCGCTGCGACTTCGCCGGCGATTTCGAGGCCCGGAATGTCGGTGGCTCCCTTCGGCGGCGGATAGGTTCCCTGACGTTGCCGCACGTCGGGCCGGTTGACACCGGCGGCGGCGACCTTGACGAGAATTTCGCCTTCGCCCGGCGGCTGAACAGGCCGCTCTTCCGGCACCAGCATTTCCGGTCCGCCCGGCCCCTTTATTCCGATCACGGTCATTCGGGACGGCAGCGCGGTCATCGGTTCCTCGTTCGTCGCATGCGGATGGGGCTGTTTAGGCGCGCGCCGGCGGTGTGACAACCCGGCGGCGTGGCGCTAGCTTTCGGGGCCGCCGGAGATCGCCATGCCCGCCATCGACGAAGACGACAGGCCGAAAAGAAAAGTTACGCACGAGGTCGGCCAGGACCTTACATTGCTTTCTGTCGAGGAACTCGGCGAGCGGGTCCGGCTGTTGCGCGACGAGATCACGCGCATCGAGGCGGACATGGCGCGCAAGCGCGCCTCGCGTTCGGCGGCCGATCAGGTCTTCAAACGGTGAGGCCGGTTTTGAAACTCGTCCGCGGGCTTTGGTTACGAGAAAAAAAGCGTTTGCGCGCGATTTGTTAACTTGTCGGTAAGCTTTCTCCATCATTACTCGTACCGTCCATGTTTTGGACGTTGAGTGGCTCCTGTCCACTCTGTTTGACGCCTCCCTGTTATCACCTTCGAGCCGCCGGCAACGGCGGCTCCTTTTTTTGTGCCGTTTTGGGGCAAACGCGCCGCCAAGCCTGGGCGTCTCTTAACTTTTGCGCGAATTATATCGAAAGGATTCACCATAACGGTCTGGACGTACATCCCACGTGGCGCGATGCTCGGCTGGATGGGGCCGCGAAGGCCCCGAGTTTGTAAGGCGTAGGCGTATGTCCGACAAATTGACGAGCGGGTCCAAGCCCGTTTCCTTCAGCGAGCGGCTCGCCAGTTCGCAGGTCTTCGGCGACCTGTTTCGTGACGGCATGGCGCTGGTCGAGGAAACGGCCGTTTATCTCGATGGGCCCGGACGCAAGGAATCCAAGAAGCTCGAACGCTCAGCATCGCTCGCATATGCGACCGAAAGCATGCGGCTGACCACGCGCCTGATGCAGCTTGCGTCATGGCTGCTGCTGCATCGCGCCGTCAAGGAAGGCGAGATGTCGCTCGATCAGGCGAACAAGGAGAAGTTGAAGGTCAAGCTTTCGGCCGCCGACGCAAGTGATCCACACAATCTCGAACTGCTGCCGGAAGCGTTGCGCGAGCTGATCGAGCGTTCGCACAAGCTGCAACTGAGCGTGCGCCGTCTCGACGCAACGATTCACAACAGCGCGCCGCTCGAAAACGTTGTGGCGCTCAATCCGGTCGAACGCCAGCTCGGCCTGCTCAAGGCGGCATTCGGCGCCCGAAACGGCTAGACGCAGAGCGGGTCACGGCGTCTCCATCAACTGCCTTGCGACGCGCCGCAGCAGCACGCCGGCAAGATGCTTGCGCGTCGCGGCGGTTGCCTGCACGTCGTCGGAAGGCTCAAGATCGAGCGCAGCAACCGCGGCGTCAAGCCGCTTGTCGTCAATGATCCCGCCGGTGAGCGCCGCTTCCGCCTTGCGTGCGCGGATCGCGGTTGCTCCGACGCCGAAATACGCAAGCCTTACGTCGGCCAGTCCAGTTCCGTTCGCTCGCGCGGTCGCGGCGAGGCCGACAATCGCGTAGTCGCCATGCCTGCGCGCAAGCTCGGCAAAGCCGATGCGGGTTTGCGCATCGGCGGCGGGGACACGGATCGCCGTAAGCACGTCTTGCGGACGAAGTGCGGTCTCGAACAGGCCCTTGAAGAAATCCTCCGCTTTCACGGTGCGCTTGCCGCCGGGCCCGGCAATGTCCAGCTCGCCGCCGAGTGCCAGCAAGCACGCCGGCAACTCGGCTGCCGGATCGGCGAAGGCAATCGAGCCGCCGATTGTCCCCCGGTTGCGGATCGCCGGGTGCCCGATCTCCGGCATGGCGCGCGCGATCAGAGGCGCCTCGCGGGCGATGATATGGGACCGCTCGGCCTCGGCATGCCGCGTCAGCGCGCCAATCTCGACGGCGCCGTTCTTGGATGTAATACCCGCCATTTCATTGAGCGCATTGATATCGACGAGCAGGGATGGTGCGGACAGCCGCATATTGAGGGTCGCGATCAGGCTTTGGCCGCCGGCCAAAAGCCGCGCGTCCTTGTGCTCGCCGAGCAGCGCAATCGCCTCGTCAAGCGAGCGAGCCTTCTTGTAGGCAAATGGCGCTGGCTTCACGGCATCTCCCCGGGCTTTTTCCCATTGTGGCCGAGAACGACACGGCGTCAATGCGGAGGCGGGTCGATTGCTGCCCGGAGTGGCTAGATCAATCTCTTCACAATATCGATCGCGCGCCGCAGCAGGGTTTCGGAGGCCTCCGGCGTGCGGAAGGCGGCATGCGCGGAAAGCGTGACGTTTTCCAGTTGCGCCAGCGGGTGATCCGTCTTGAGCGGTTCGTCGTGAAAGACGTCGAGTCCGGCGTGGCGGATGTGGCCACTCTTCAAAGCCGCGATCAGCGCAGCCTCGTCCGCCAATGCGCCGCGCGCGGTGTTGACGTAGATCACGCCGGGCTTCATGCGTGCAATGCGCTCGGCGGAAAGGAAGCCGCGGGTCTCGTCACCGAGCGTCAGATTCATCGAGATCACGTCGCTCCGCGCGAGCAGGGTGTCGATGTCGACCAGAGGCACGGCAATGTCGGGATGCCTGGTGCGATTCCAGCCGATCACGTTCATACCCATGCCCTTGCCGATGCGCGCGACTTCGCGGCCGATGCCGCCGAGCCCGATTACGCCGAGCGTCTTGCCCAGGAACTGCACCCCCTCGTGCGGCGTCCACACGCCGCGCCGCACTTCACGGTCCATCCGCGCGAGATCGCGCGCCGCGGCCCACATCAGCGCGATCGAATGCTCCGCGACGGCGGTATCGCCGTAGCCCTTGATGATGTGCACCTTGATGCCGCGCGCGCCAAGCTCGCCGACATCCATGTAGCTTGCCGGCCCGGTGCCGAGGAACACGATGTGCTTCAGCTCCGGGCATCGCGCAACCAGCGGCGTCGGCATGTAGGAATGGTCGTCAATTGCGATATCGTAGCCGCGAATGATGGAGGGCAAATCGTCGCGGGCGAAGGCCTTTCGGTTGACGTCGATCGGCGGATCGCCGGAACGCAAAACCCGCGCCCATACCGGCGCGAGTTGATCGTTGCAGTCGATAAAAATCGATTTCACGCTCAATCTCCTGTCGCCGGCGTCGGAGGATTCAGGATTCGTGGATTGCGCCATGCAGGATGCGGCGTTGACTGTCCGGCGCGCGGCGACTAACAGGTGCGGCGCCGGAAAATCAGCATGAAACTTGCGTTTGGACAAGTTGTCGACGGGAAATCCCCGCGATGCCCCGATTAAGATTAACCGCCACGAGCCGGCTGGGTCGGCTGCGTGCTGCGCTATAGCGGTCGCATGACGGAGATCGGCGTGTTGCAAAGGACGGCAGCGGCGGAGCGATGAGCGGCGCGCGAAAATATGCCTGTGTTCTCGGCTGGCCGATCGCTCATTCGCGCTCCCCGTTGATTCACAATTACTGGATCAAGCAATACGGGCTCGACGCGGAATACCGGCGCGAGGAAGTGGCGCCCGACAAGTTCGCGGATTTCGTCGGCCGGCTGCGCGAGCAAGGCTATGTCGGCGCCAACGTTACGGTTCCGCACAAGCAAGCCGCACTCGAGCTTTCGAAGCCCGACGATCGCGCCCAGGCGGTCGGCGCCGCCAATACGCTTTGGTACGACAACGCCGCCCTGTTGCGCTCGACCAATACGGACGTCGAAGGCTTTCTTGCCAATCTCGACGCGGCGACGCCCGGCTGGGACCGCGGCCTTGCCAGCGCGGTGGTAATCGGCGCCGGAGGCGGCGCGCGGGCGGTGGTCTACGCGCTGCTCGCCCGCGAGGTGGAGCGCGTCTACCTGATCAATCGCACGCACGCGCGCTCCGAGGAACTGCGCCAGCGCTTCGGACCCCGCGTGCATCCGGCGCGCTGGGAGGAAACGACGGGCCTGTTGGGCGGCGCCGGCATTTTGGTCAACGCCACGACGCTCGGCATGGTCGGGCAGCCGCCGCTGGACATAAATTTGCGGTGCCCCGCGTCATTGGTTGTTGCCGACCTCGTGTATGACCCGCTGGAGACGCCTCTGCTCAAGATGGCGCGCGACCGCGGCCTGCGCACCGCCGACGGTCTCGGTATGTTGCTGCATCAGGCGGTGCGCGGCTTCGAGCTATGGTTCGGCGTGCGCCCGCAGGTCACAAAGGAACTACGGGAACTGGTCGAAGCCGATCTGCTCAGGAAGTGACGACCTCGGCCGGAATAACGCAGCGACAGCCGGGGTTATTCGGCTGACTGCCCGACCGGATCCGCCGAGGCAGATCGGGAGAGACAATCATGAATGTGAAGTTTGGACGCGCGCTCGCCGCCGCCATCGCTTTGATATTTGCAACGACCGCCGTCCTGGCGCAACAGCCGCACCGAATTCGCGGTCAAATCGAGAAGATCGACGGCCAGACGATGTCGCTCAAGCTGCGCGACGGCTCGATGCTTACCGTTCACATGAACGACCAGACCCGTGTTGGCGCGCTGGTGAAATCGTCGCTCGCCGACATCAAGAATGACGCCTTCATCGGCGTGGCCGGCATGCCGAAGCCGGACGGCAGCATCGAAGCCTTTTCGGTGCATATCTTCATGGCGGCGCAGCGCGGCAAGGTCCCGGATCGTCATGGCCCGTGGGACGCAAGGCCGGGCAGCACGATGACGAATGCGTACGTCGAGTCATTGGTCGCGGGCAAAGACGGCGAAACGCTAATGGTGAAATACAAGGACGGTGAAAAGAAAATCATCGTGACACCGACGACGGCGATTACGGCCGTCGCGCCCGGCAACAAGGGCGAGCTCAAGGCGGGTACGCAAATCATCATCATGGCGTCCGACAAGCAGCCGGATGGCTCGGTCGTCGCAAAGAACCTATATCTCGGCCGTAACCTGACTCCGGCGATGTAAACCGGAACGTCACGTTCGTTCATTGTTGCGCGAACGCGCCGCCCGCAAGGGCGGTGCGCCAGTTTCTGGGAGCCCCTGAAGATGAAAAAGGCGATTCTCGCAGCGGCAATTGTTTCAGCCCTCGTCGGTGCGCCGGTTTTCGCGCAGCAGAAGCCGGTGCGTATTCGCGGCACCATCGAGCAGATGGATGAACAGGTCATGACCGTCAAATCGCGCGAGGGCGATACGCTCAAGGTGAAGTTGACCGACGACGCCAAAGTGCTTGCGATCGTCAAGGCTTCGCTTGCGGATATCAGGCCGGGATCGTTCGTCGGCTCGACGGCGATGCCGCAACCGGACGGCAGCTGGAAGGCCGTGGAAGTCCACATCGTTCCGGAATCGATGCGAGGCAGCGGCGAGGGCGACCGCCCGTTCGACTACAAGCCAAAAAGCACGATGACCAACGGCACCGTCAACATGTTGAGCAAAAGCAGAATGGCTGGCCCCGTAACCAAGGAGGAAGGCACGACGATGACGTTGCACTACAAGGGCGGCGACAAGAAAATCAACGTCACGCCCGAAACCGCGATCGTGACGTATGCGCCGGGCAGCAAGGATGAACTCAAGCCCGGCGCGAAAATCATCATTTCACGCGCGATGCGGCAGCCGGACGGCACGCTTATCGCCAACCGGGTCAATGTCGGGCGCGGGATTGCGCCGCCGATGTGAGAACGGCCTGACTATCCCCGCTCAAGCACCGCACGGCCGCGTGCCGTAACCGCCAGCCTCGATCGCCGCATGCTCGATCCGCCCTCGAAGCGGATCAGCCCATCCGCAATGGCGTCTTCCCAGACCGACAGATGCGGACAGCTTCGCCGCCACGCTTCGGCATCTTCATAGGTTCGCGGCGCCTCGGCGGCCCAGGCGAGAAATTGCAAGGTCAGGGCGTGCGCGGCGTTTTGCATTGCGGTGATTCTAAATCCAGTCGTAACGATGGCAAAGTCATGCCGGCGGGCGCTCTGATGTGCGAATGTCGATTTTCGATGTTAACGTCCGGTGCACCGGACACTTGTCGGCGATCTCGAGCAGCCGCTTGCGCTGATCGGCGTCGAGCGTGCCCTCCATCGTGATGGTGCGCTCGATGCGGTCGAGCATGCTTTTGCCATCCTCGCAGTTTTCGCAGTCCGCTTCGTGCACCTTGCTGTGGGTGAGCCGCACCGTCACGCGATCCAGCGGCAGCTTCTTGAAATCGGCGTAGAGCCGCATGGTCATCGAGGTGCATGCGCCGAGGCCCGCGAGCAGAAAATCGTAAGGCCCGGGACCAGAATTGGCGCCGCCGACTTTTTCGGGCTCATCGGCGAGCAGCCGGTGTGGTCCGCTGACAACCTCTTGCTGGAATTTGCCCTCGCGCGTCTCGCGTACCAGCACGACACCGGCTTCGCTTTCGGCTTTCATGGCTTCCGGCTGCTTGTCGATGTAGCGTGCCGCCCACGCGGCGATCACGTTGGCGACATAGACCGCATCTTGCTTGCCGCTCACCAGGTGGTCCGCGCCGGCGAGCGATACGAAGCTCTTCGGGTGCTTGGCCGTGGTGAAGATGTGCGAGGCATTCTCGATGCCCACCGTTGCATCGGTCGGCGAATGAAAGATCAGTAGCGCCTTTCTCAGGTTTGCGATCTTCTGGTCCAGGCGTCGTTCGGCGACGTCATCGAGGAATTCCCTGCGGATGCGGAACGGCCGCCCGGCGAGCGATACCTCGAGCTCGCCTTCCGCGCGGATGCGATCGATATGTTGCTTGAACAATCCCGTCACATGCGCGGGATCGCTCGGCGCAGCGATCGTCACGACCGCGCGGGCCGCGGCGATTTCGTCAGCGGCGGCCAGGATGGCTGCGCCGCCGAGGCTGTGGCCGATCAAAAGAGAGGGTGCAGCGCGCGTCTTGCGCAGATGTTCGGCGGCGGCGATCAGATCGGCCACGTTCGATGAAAAATTCGTGTTGGCGAATTCGCCTTCGCTGGCGCCAAGCCCGGTGAAATCGAAGCACAGCACGGCGATGCCGGTTTCCGCCAGTCGCTCCGAAATGCGCCGCGCCGCGAGATTGTTCTTGCCGCACGTAAAGCAGTGCGCGAACAGCGCGTACGCCGTGGGGACGCCGAGCGGCAGATCGAGTCGCGCCGCCAGCTTCTCGCCTTTGTCGTTGGAAAATTCGAAACGTTCGGTTCGCATGGTCCACCTGAGCGGTTTCCGGCGCGGATGTTTGCTCAGTATAGCCCGTCCGAACTATGCGAACAGAAGGGCGCACCAGGGGCATGCGCCGATTCAGCCTTCGGTTCTTGTGCTCGCGCGCACGGGAGGATTGACCAGCACCTGCGGCCCGACGCTTTCGACCGCGTTCGTTCCGGTCAGCGCCATGCTGACGCTGAGCTCGTTTTTCAGAATGTCGATGGCCTTGACAACGCCGGCTTTGCCGCCGGCGCCGAGGCCATAAATGTAGGCGCGGCCGATGAGGCACGCGCGCGCTCCAAGCGCGAGCGCACGCAGCAGGTCAGCGCCGGTACGAACGCCGCCGTCGAACAGCACTTCCGCATCGGAACCGACGGCATCCGCGACCGACGGCAACATCGAGATTGATGACGGCGCGCCATCAAGCTGCCGTCCGCCGTGGTTGGAGACGACGATTGCGTCGGCGCCGAGCTTCACCGCCGTTCTGGCGTCGTCCACGTCGAGGATGCCCTTGATGATGATCTTGCCGGGCCAGACGCTCTTGATCCACTCGACATCCTTCCAGTTCAGCGCCGGGTCGAACTGGCCGCTGACCCATTTCGAGAGCTGCGTGACGCTTTCGGCGCCTTTCAGGTGGCCGACGAGGTTGCCGAACGTCTTGCGCTTGCCGTTCAGAATGCTCCATGCCCAGCGTGGCTTGGTTGCAATATCGAGGATATTCTTGAGCCGGATCTCCGGCGGCACGGTCATGCCGTTCTTGATGTCGCGGTGGCGCTGCCCGAGAACCTGCAAATCGACGGTCAGCACGAGCGTGTCGCAGTTCGCGGCCTGCGCGCGTGCGAGAATATCGCGCGAGAACTCGCGATCGCGGATGACATAGAGCTGAAACCAGAACGGTTTGCGCGTGGTCTCGGCCACGTCCTCGATCGAGCAAACCGACATCGTCGAGAGGATGAATGGAATGCCGGCCTCGTTCGCGGCCTGGGCGGACAAGATTTCGCCGTTGCCGTATTGCATGCCGCAAAGGCCGATCGGCGCCAGGATGAACGGCAATGAAATTTTCCGGCCGAGCACGGTGGTCGCCAGATTGCGCTCCGACACGTCGACGAGGACGCGCTGGCGCAGCTTGAGCTGCACTATATCGGCCCGATTCGCCGCCAGCGTTTCCTCGCTGTAGGAGCCGCCGTCGACGTATTCGAAAAACGCGCGCGGAACCCGGCGGCGCGCGAGCGCGCGCAGGTCGGCAATGCAGGTGATGTCTTTCATGGGGATGTTCTCAGCATGCGGAATCACCGGGTAGCACAGCGTCATGGCGGGCGGAATGGTCGCCCTTTGCTTCAGTTTTCCCCGCTATTTGCCGTTTTTACCGGTTAACGGACGCCGGTAACGGTTATTCACAATTTGTGAAGCGTTTAGGCCCTGACGGAATTACTATCCGGCCGCTATACCGCCGCTTGGCTGCGATTGGCCGTCGGGGGCTGAGGATTGAGGATGGTTCGTCGTTATTTCGGCACAGATGGTATTCGCGGCCGCGCCAACCGCGTGATCACGCCGGAACTGGCGCTCAGGGTCGGTCAGGCGGCAGGCCTGGCGTTCAAGAATGGCGAGCATCGGCACCGCGTTCTGATCGGCAAGGACACGCGCCTTTCCGGCTACATGATCGAGACGGCGCTTGTCGCTGGCTTCACCTCGGTCGGCATGGACGTCCTGCTCACCGGCCCAATTCCGACGCCGGCTGTCGGCGTGCTGGCCCGGTCGATGCGCGCCGATCTCGGCGTGATGATTTCGGCTTCGCACAATCCGTTCGATGACAACGGCATCAAGCTGTTCGGGCCGGACGGGTTCAAGCTCAGCGACGAGGTCGAGGTAAAAATCGAAGAATTGCTCGATTCGGATCTCACCAAGCAGTTGGCCAAGAGCACCGATCTCGGCCGCGCGAAACGCATCGATGGCGTGCAGGATCGCTACATCGAATTTGCCAAGCATACCTTGCCCAAGGCGCTCGACTTTGAAGGCCTGCGCGTCGTCATCGATTGTGCGAACGGTGCGGCATACCGCGTGGCGCCCGGCGCGCTCTGGGAGCTTGGCGCGGACGTTGTACCGATCGGCATCGAGCCGGACGGTTTCAACATCAACAAGGATTGCGGCTCCACGAACCTGACGGCGCTTTGCCACAAGGTGCGCGAGATGCGTGCCGATATCGGCATCGCGCTCGACGGCGATGCGGATCGCGTGATCATCGTCGACGAACGCGGTCACGTGGTGGACGGCGATCAGTTGCTTGCGGTCATCGCGGAAAGCTGGAAGGAAGACGGACGATTGCAGCGGCCGGGCATCGTTGCGACGGTGATGTCGAATCTCGGGCTTGAGCGTTACCTCGCCGGCATTGGCCTGGAGCTGGTCCGCACGCCGGTGGGCGATCGTTACGTCCTCGAGCACATGCGTCAGCACGGCTACAACATCGGCGGCGAGCAGTCCGGCCACATCATTCTCACGGACTACAGCACCACCGGCGACGGCTTTGTCGCCGCTTTGCAGGTGCTGGCGGTGATTAAACGTCTGAACAAGCCGGTATCCGAGGTGTGCCACCGCTTCGAGCCATTGCCGCAGGTGCTGAAAAACGTGCGTTGCCAGACCGGACGGCCGCTGGAGAACGCCGGCGTGCGCTCGGCGATCGCGAACGCCGAGAAGAAGCTCGGCCGCGGGGGACGCCTGATCGTGCGGCCGTCCGGCACCGAGCCGGTGATCCGGGTCATGGGCGAGGGTGACGACAAGGCGCTGGTCGAGGCGGCTGTGGATGACGTCGTCGAGGCGCTCACCGCAGTGGCGGCGTAAGGCGTCCCGGTAAGCTGCTTGCAGCAGCGTTTCCATGCAGCTTGGATACGATTATGCCTTTTCCTTCAATAGATTAGAACGTTTTTAAAGAACGTTTTTGCTTTGACTATTTAGCCGCGAGTCATTAGCTGAATTCCGTCCGGCGACGGAATTGTGACTCAAGATGATCGTCTGCTCCTGTAACGTCCTCAGTGACCACGAAGTGCGCACGGCCGTAAGCGCGGCTGCGCCGCGCAGCGCCGGCCAGGTCTATGGCTGCCTCGGCTGCAGCGCCCAGTGCGGCCGCTGCGCTCGCACGATCCGCAAGATCATGGATGAAGCCTTGCTCGGCGCCGGTTGCCCCGCCGGATGCGGCTGCGCCGCGCACGACAAGCCGGTCGCCTGATCCTTCCAAAACGTGTGCCACCGGCGCCGCAGGTGACGCGCGCCGGCGTTTCACACTAGACTGATCACCCCGATATTGAGGCCAGGACGGAATTCATGCGCGGCGAACCCAGAGTCATCGAATATCTCAACAAGGCGCTTCGCCATGAGCTGACCGCGGTCAACCAGTACTGGCTGCATTACCGGCTGCTCGATAACTGGGGCTATAAGGACCTCGCCAAGCAGTGGCGCAAGGAATCGATCGAGGAGATGGAGCACGCCGACAAGCTGGTCGAGCGCATCATCTTTCTCGACGGGTTCCCCAACATGCAGGTGCTCGACCCGCTGCACATCGGGCAGAACGTCAAGGAAGTGCTCGACTGCGACCTGGCGGCGGAGATGTCGGCGCGCGCCCTTTACCAGGAAGCCGCGACACATTGTCATTCCGTCAAGGATTACGTGTCGCGCGATCTGTTCGAGAAGCTGATGTCGGACGAGGAGCACCACATCGACTTCCTCGAAACCCAGCTCGATCTTGTCGCCAAGATTGGTGTCGAGCTTTACGCGCAGCATCACATCGGCGAGATGGGCGAGGGGGACTGACCCTTTACGAACCGTTCTCCTGTGGTCATTCCGGGGCGCGCTGAAAGCGCGAACTCGGAATCCAGAACCAAACGCCGAGTTTGCATCTGGATTCCGGGTTCCGATCTTCGGTCGCCCCCGGAATGACAGCTCAAAATTTTCTGGTAGCCCAAATCGCAAACAGATTCTTAAAACTGCTCCGCGTTGACTCCGGAGCGGTGCCGCGCGTTAGCAAAAAAGCAAGGTTAAAAAGTAACGTTAAGCGGCACTTAACGTTTTGCTGCCATCGTCCGCTCTCATCCGCGATTTCGCGCAGTTGCGCGATCGGCAGAGTGAGAGGACGAGAGTCATGTTTAGCAGGCGGATTGGTATTCTGACCTTTGGCGTCGCGTTGGCGCTCACCGCAACCGAGGTTCGTGCGGCCGACCTTTCGGTGCCGCGTCCGGTCGTCGAGGAATTTTCCGGCTGGTATCTGCGCGGCGATATCGGCTTCAGCAATCAGCGCGTCGGCCGGCTGTTCAACATCAATTACAACAACTTCGATTCGGTCACCAACATCGACAAGAGCTTCGACGCGGCGCCGATATTCGGCCTCGGCATCGGCTACTACTTCAACAACTGGCTGCGTTTCGACGTAACGGGTGAGTACCGCGGGAAGGCAAACTTCCACGGCTTTGACATCGGCGCGATCCCGGGCGGCGGCTTTTCCGACGATCGCTACACGGGCAGCAAGTCCGAGTGGACCTTCCTGTTCAACGGCTACGTCGATCTCGGTACCTGGTACAGGATCACGCCGTTCATTGGCGCCGGCGTCGGCGTCAGCCGCAACACGATCAGCAACTTCGGTGATTTCTCGGTCTGCGTGAATAGCCTGTCGTGCGCGGGCAACGGCGGCAGCGATGCCTTTGCCGGCAGCGCGAGCAAGTGGAATTTCGCCTGGGCGCTGTACGCAGGCCTCGGCTATCAGCTGTCGCCGGATGTGGCGCTGGAGCTCTCCTACCGCTACATCGATCTCGGCAGCGCGCGCACCGGCGACGTGATCGCCTTCGACGGCACCAACAATTTCAACAACCCGATGGAATTCCATCACCTCACGTCACAGGATATCAGGCTCGGATTGCGGGTGAATTTCGGCGCCCTGCAAGGCGGCCCGTTCCTGGCGCCGCCTCCGCTGCTGCACAGCAAAGGCTGATCGATCCACATACGTTTCGCATCGATTGCGGGCGCGCTCACCAAAGCGCGCCCGCAACTGTTTACCGTTCACTGTCGCCTGCCTTGACGGCGGGCGCGGCGTTCCTTATCCCCGCCAGTGGGACACCTCTCCCCAACGAGGGGCGCCTATCTGGAAGGGTAGACACAATGACGAATCCGAAGCCCGGCGTGCGGCCGGTCGTCCCGCACTTTTCATCCGGCCCCTGCGCCAAGCGCCCCGGCTGGAACCTCCAGGCCCTCAAAGACGCAGTTCTCGGACGCTCGCACCGATCGAGGATCGGCAAGGCCAAGCTCAAGCGCGCCATCGATCTCACGCGCGAAGTGCTGGAGGTGCCGGCCGACTATCGCATCGGCATCGTGCCGGCCTCCGACACCGGCGCCGTCGAACTGGCGCTTTGGTCGCTGCTGGGTGCGCACCCAGTCACGATGCTCGCCTGGGAATCGTTCGGCTTGGGCTGGCTGAACGACGTCACCAAGGAGCTCAAGCTGAAGGACGTGACGGCGCTCACCGCGCCCTACGGCGATCTGCCCGATCTTTCCGCAGTGAATTTTGCCACCGACGTCGTCTTCACGTGGAACGGCACCACGTCCGGCGTGCGCGTGCCGAACGGGGAGTGGATTGCTGCCAGCCGCGAAGGCCTGACGATCTGCGACGCGACATCCGCGGCTTTCGCGCAGGCGCTCGATTTCGCCAAGCTCGATGTGGTGACGTTCTCCTGGCAGAAAGCGCTGGGCGGCGAGGGCGCGCACGGCATGCTGATCGTGTCGCCGCGCGCGGTTGAGCGCCTTGAGAGCCACAAGCCGGCGTGGCCGATGCCGAAAATCTTCCGCATCACGAAGGGCGGCAAGCTCAACGAGGACCTGTTCGCCGGCGCCACGCTCAATACGCCGTCGATGCTGTGCGTGGAGGATTATCTCGACACGCTTGGCTGGGCGAAATCGGCCGGCGGCCTGAAGGCATTGCGCGCGCGCGCCGATGCCAACGCCAAGGCTGTTGCCGATTGGGTCGCGCGCACGCCGTGGATCGAGCACCTGCCGAAAGACGCCGCTACGCGCTCGAATACTTCGGTGTGCCTGCGGCTGGCCGATCCGGCGGTCAGCGCGCTTTCGCAGGAGGCCCAGCTCGCTTTCGTGAAAAGCATGGAAGCGCTGCTCGACAAGGAAGGCGCCGCCCACGACATCGCCAATCACCGCGACGCGCCGCCATCGTTGCGCATCTGGTGCGGCTGCACGGTCGAGCGCTCCGACGTCGAGGCGCTGCTGCCCTGGCTCGATTGGGCCTTCGCCGAAGCAAAGGCGGCGCTGCCGAAGGCGGCTTAAAGCGTCATTCCGGGGCGCCGCGAAGCGGCGAGCCCGGAATCCAGTTCCGCATACCGACCAATCGAAAGTCCACATTGTTGCTCTGGATTCCGGCTCTCGCGCTTCGCGCTCGGCCGGAATGACAAAGTGAGGGGATCATGCCCAAAGTTCTTATTTCCGACGCGCTCTCTCCCGCCGCCGTCCAGATTTTCAGGGACCGCGGCATCGAGGTCGATTTCCAGCCCGCGCTCGGCAAGGACAAGGAGAAGCTTGCCCAGGCGATCGACGGCTTCGACGGCCTCGCGATCCGATCCGCGACAAAGGTTTCTCCGAAAATCCTCGAACAGGCGAAGAGCCTGAAAGTGATCGGCCGCGCCGGCATCGGCGTCGATAACGTCGACATTCCGGCCGCGACCGCGCGCGGCATCATCGTGATGAACACGCCGTTCGGCAATTCGATCACTACCGCCGAGCACGCGATCTCGCTGATGCTCGCGCTGGCGCGGCAAATTCCGGAAGCGGACACGTCCACGCGCGCCGGAAAATGGGAAAAAAACCGCTTCATGGGTGTCGAGATTTTCGGCAAGACGCTCGGCATCATCGGCTGCGGCAATATCGGCTCGATCGTCGCCGACCGTGCGATCGGCTTGAAAATGAAGGTGATCGCCTACGATCCCTTCCTGTCGCCAGAGCGCGCGCTCGATCTCGGCGTCGAAAAGGTCGATCTCGATGAATTGTTCAGGCGCGCCGACTTCATCACGCTGCACACCCCGCTGACCGAAAAGACGCGCAATATCATCGATGCAGCGGCCCTCAGGAAAATGAAAAAGGGCGTGCGTATCGTCAATTGTGCGCGGGGCGGGCTCGTCGATGAGGCTGCCCTCGCGGAGGCGCTCACGGCAGGTCATGTGGCGGGGGCCGCTTTCGATGTGTTCGTGACAGAACCGGCGACCGACAGCCCCTTGTTCGCGCTTCCGAATGTGGTGTGCACGCCGCATCTTGGTGCCGCGACCACCGAGGCGCAGGAGAACGTCGCGCTGCAGATCGCCGAGCAGATGTCGGATTATCTCTTGCGCGGCGCGATCACCAACGCGATCAATTTTCCGTCGATCACCGCGGAAGAAGCCCCGAAGCTCAAGCCGTTCATCGCGCTCGCGGAGAAGCTCGGCTCGTTTGCCGGTCAGCTGACCGAGACGGGAATCGCCAAGGTGCAGATTTCGTACGAGGGTGCGGTCGCCAGCATGAAGACCAAGGCGTTGACCTCGGCCGCGGTCGCCGGGCTGCTGCGCCCGATGTTGCAGGACGTGAACGTTGTCTCCGCGCCGGTCGTCGCCAAGGAACGCGGCATCGTGGTCGAGGAGGTCACGCGCGAAGCGCAGGGCGACTACGAAAGTCTGATCACGGTGACGGTCACCACCGAGCGGCAATCACGCCATGTCTCCGGCACGGTGTTTGCCGACGGACGCCCGCGCATCGTCAACATCAAGGGCATTCGCATGGACGCAGAGTTTGGGCCCTCGATGATCTACATCACCAATCTCGACAAGCCGGGCTTCATCGGCCGCTTTTCATCGACGCTGGGCGAAGCCGGCATCAACATCGCGACGTTCCATGTCGGCCGCGAAGCGCCGGGAGGCAACGCCATCGCGCTGATTGAGATCGACGGTGAATTGCCGGCGGATGTGCTCGCAAAGGTGCGCGCGCTGCCGCAAGTGCAATCGGCAAAGCCGCTGAAGTTCTGAGGCGGGAAAACGGACCCCGCCCAGCTGCATGCGAACTATTTTGCTGCCGTCATCGCCCTCGTCAATCGGCGGCCGGTGCGCAGGCCGAAATATTTCTGTGATCGCTCGCTCGCTGGTCGGCAGTTGGCGCTTTCTCGGCAAATGCCGGCCCTTCGGTCCATTCAAGGATAAGCCGGACGAGCTCTGCCTGCCGCCGCGTTCCTGTCTTCTGGAAGATTTGCCCGAGGTGGGTGCGCACGGTGCTGTGGGAAACCCCAAGCCGTTTTGCTGCAGCGATGAGGCCGTCGCCCGTCACCAGTTCGTGCGCCAGGGCGGCTTGCGCGGGGCTCAGGCCGAAATAGTTGGCGAAATCCGTCACGTCCGGCTTCGCCGGACGCTCCAGATCCTTGATGAAAAGGATCGCGCCGCCGAGGTTGCGCGCAAGAAGCGATGTTTCTGCTTTGATTGGCACAACATTGATGAGCAGTGACGGACGCTTGTCGCGTGAAATGACGAACGACCCTCCAAGCCTGTCCTTCGCCGCGCGATTGATCATCCGGCCCAGGGCGGACGTGTCAGACGGTTGCTGCGCAACGAGCCTTTGCCGATCGATCCGCAATACGCCGTCGGCGAGGATGGCCTCAGCCGCTCTGTTGGCGAAAAGCATAAGGGCCTGCGCGTCGACCAGAATGATGCCGTGCTCGAGGTGATACAGCGCTTCGCCGGCAAGGTCCTGCGCAAGGCGCAGGCCACCGATGTACTGGTTGGCGCGAAGCGCCCCGCGCACATGAGGGGTCAATACCTTGAGAAATTCCAGATGCTTCTGTTCCCACGGACCCAAACGTTCCGGACGCCAGATTACGAGACTCGTTGTGGGGTCGGCCTGTTGCAAAAAGAGAGAGCAGAGAGTTTCTTCACCCTCCTGAGGCCGGAGAAAGTCGTTGTAGAACTCCGACTTGCGAAGCTCGTCTGTGGGCATAATCATCCGGCTCGTCGCGACTCCATTGATCGCATCCCGTACTATCCGTTGCCAGAGCACATTACGGGCGGCGTAATAGTCGGCGTAGCTTCGCGCGTAGGCAGGATCGGTGCCGAAAGAGACAAGCTGGCCGTGCGTCGAAGCCTGGTTGTCGATCGAGAGATGCGCCGCCGAGCTTCCAAAAAAATGCGTGAACCCTTCGAGCGCGTGCGGCCAATGCTCGGCATCAAGCGCTGCGTCATAGACGCTGTCGATCAGCCGAGAGAGATCTTCGCATCCAGACATCAGGCATTCCCCGCCGCACATTGCTTCGGGCGTCACGCCGCTATGCTCGCGCCGGCTTCTTGGCCCTCGATGTGAGGGGCGGTCACAAGACGACCCGGCAGCCGAAAACGAGCGATTGCCGCCAACCGCAGGTGGCAACGACAATAGTACAACCTGACCATTTTGGAAATACCAAAAGCAGTCCAATGCTTACTTATGGTTATATACGTAGAAACTGCTGGACTTCTTGGTACGTCGCGAGGGCCTCGAAAACCCCGAGCCGCCGGGTCGCAAAAGCGCCGCAGGCTGCCGCCAACCTCAGGCAATCCTCGAACGGGCGCCCTTCGCAAAGGCCGACCGCCAGGCCTGCGGTGAAGGCATCGCCGGCGCCCATGGTGTCGACCACCTCAACCGCAAAAGCAGGCTGGAATTCGGATCGGCCGTTTGCGTGCCACGCCGACGCACCCTCTGCGCCAAGCGTAATGACCACGCTTTCGGGACCACGTCCGAGAAGAGCCGCGGCAAGTTTTGTCCACTGACCGTCCGCCGCCGCACTCTCTACGCCAAATGCACGAGCGACCTGTGCCGCTTCAACGCGGTTGAGCACAAGGATCGAGGTATGTGCGAGAACATGACGATCAATGGCGCGATACGGGGAAGGATTAAGCAGCGTCGGCACGCCGGCGCTTCGCGCCAGCGCGAAAGCCTCGGCGATCGGCTCGTCGCCAATTTCGAATTGCGCGAGCACCAGTTTTGCGTCGCGGATTGCGTCGCATGCATCGCGCACATGGGCCGCTGACAGGCGCAGGTTGGCTCCCGGATGAACTGCGAGGCAGTTCTCGCCGCTCCGATCAACAAAGCCGATGCCGCTGCCGGTCGCCCCGTCGCAGCGGCGCAGCATTTCCGCCGGCAGGTCTGCTTGCATCAGCGCAGGTTTGGCCAATTCTGCAAACAGATCGGCGCCTACCGCCAACAGGCCGTCGACCGAGGCGCCGAGACGGCGCGCGCCGACCATGAGATTGAATCCCTTTCCGCCGGCCTCGAGTGTGAAAGCGTCGGCGCGCAGCGATTCGCCGGCAACCGGCAAACGGACGACTTTGGCCGAGCATGCTGCGACGAAGCTGCCCAGGACAAAGATGCTTGCTGCGCTATCATGCCTTGCCATTGTCAATGCCTGCGAATGCGCCTATTCATGATCGTATAAGCGGAACTTGAGACAGAACAGACGATGCTGGACGTTAAAGATTCCGTAAAGGATCGTCCTTCGCTTTTTGACTCGCTCCGCTTGCGGGACGATACCGCGGAGCCGCTTTATCAGCAGCTTGAGCAGCAGCTGAAGACGCTGATCGAGAACGGATCGATCGCGCCGGGCACCACGCTTCCGGCCGAGCGCCAGCTTGCCGAGAGGCTCGGCATCAGTCGCGTCACGGTGCAACGCAGCTACGACGGCTTGCGGCAGCGCAAGTTATTGAGCGCGCACGGCCGGCTCGGCTCGATCGTGCAGGAGAGCCCGCATTATCTGCGCCCGGGCATGGATCGGCTCAAGGGCTTCACCGAAGAGATGCGCGAGCTTGGCCGCGTGGCCTCGTCCAGGATCATCGAACAGAAGGTCGTCAAGGACCGCTTGATCGCGTCGATCTTCGGGCTGCCGTCGACCACCAGGATTCTCAAGCTGGAGCGCGTGCGATTTGGCGACGGCATTCCGCTGTCGCACGAAACCGCTTGGTACAATATTGCAGCCGCGCCCGGTCTCCTCGAAGGCGATCTCACGCGATCCGTCTACGCCCGGCTCGCCGAATGCGGGACGCCGCTCCTGTATGGCCAGCAGGCCATCGAGGCCGTCTCGCCGTCGCCGCAGGAGTGCGAGATTTTCGGCTTCGCCGAACCCGTGCCGTGCCTGCTCATCAAGCGGCGAAGCTTCGGCCGCGGCGAGCAGGTGCTTGAATACGTGGAAGGCCTCTTCCGCGGCGATCTCTATACCTATCGGCTCAAGCTGAAGGTCTGACGCAACGCGCTTTGCGTGCCCGACGGAGCAAGCGGAGCCCGCGGTGCTCTCTGCCTTGCTTTCGGTTGCACACGGTGTTCGCGCCATTGTTTTGGCGTGAAACCATGCATCGACGTTCCTGAAGAGCTCCTACAGCCTCCGGCGGGATGACGCTCGGACAATGATCCTACGGCAGTTCGCCAGACGGTTCGACTTCGCGCTCGTTGCGCCTTGCCTCCGCCGCCTCGTTCCTTTATCCGGGGGTGGACCTGGCCGGCTTGCCGGCGGAAGTGTCCGGGGATCGGCGCAGGGAAGCAATCCGCATGGCGAACGTCGTTGTAGTCGGCTCCCAATGGGGCGACGAGGGCAAGGGCAAGATCGTCGATTGGCTCTCGGAACAAGCCGACATCGTCGTCCGCTTCCAGGGCGGACATAACGCGGGGCACACGCTCGTCATCGACGGCGTGACTTACAAGCTTTCGTTGCTTCCTTCGGGTGTCGTGCGCGAAGGCAAGCTTTCCGTCATCGGCAACGGCGTGGTCGTCGATCCGCACGCGCTGATCGACGAAATCGCCCAGCTCAGGAAACAAGGCGTTGCGGTGACACCCGATAATCTTCGCATCGCGGAGAACGCGACGCTGATCCTGCCGCTCCACCAGGAGCTTGACGCGTTCCGCGAGACGACCAATTCGATGACCCGCATTGGCACCACCAAGCGCGGCATCGGTCCCGCCTACGAAGACAAAGTCGGCCGCCGTGCCATCCGTTTCATGGATCTTGCCGACCTGCCGGCGCTCGCACCCAAGATCGAGCGATTGCTGGCGCACCACAACGCGCTGCGCCGCGGGTTAGGGCTCGCCGAGGTCAGCGCAAAGACGTTGTACGGCGATCTCGCTAAACTTGCGCCGCAAATCCTTCCCTTCATGGACTCGGTGTGGTCGCTGCTCGACGCCAAGCGGCGCGAGGGCAAGCGTATTCTGTTCGAGGGGGCACAAGGCGCGCTGCTCGACATCGACCACGGCACCTACCCGTTCGTGACCTCGTCGAATACCGTGGCCGCGCAAGCGGCGACCGGTTCAGGGCTCGGCCCCAATGCGATCGACTACGTGCTCGGCATCTGCAAGGCCTACACGACGCGGGTGGGCGAGGGGCCGTTTCCGTCGGAACAAGCAAATGAGGTCGGCCGGGCTATCGGCGAACGCGGCCGTGAGTTTGGAACCGTGACCGGCCGCGCGCGCCGCTGCGGCTGGTTCGATGCCGTACTGGTGCGACAAACGGTGCGCACCTGCGGCATCGACGGCCTTGCGCTCACCAAACTCGATATCCTTGATGGATTCGATGAAGTAAAGGTATGTGTGGCCTATCGGCTTGACGGGCGCGAGATCGACTATCTGCCCGCGGGCGAGCGGGCGCAGGCGCTGGTCGAACCGGTCTACGAGATCATCGAAGGCTGGAAGGATCGAACCGCGCAAGCGCGCTCATGGGCGCAATTGCCCGCGCAAGCGATCAAATACGTCCGCCGAATAGAGGAATTGGTTGGCTGTCCGGTCGCCCTGTTATCCACCAGCCCGGAACGGGAAGACACGATTTTGATGAAGAACCCGTTCGAATGACTACAGAAAAATGACAAGAAGCGGTTTAATGCTGACGACCGATGGCTGACTACTATCCCTTGATCTCGCGCGCGATAGGCGGTCTCGACAAGAGCACTGTCGAGAGCCGTGCAGCCTTGTACGAACGCGCGCGCGCCGCATTGATCGGACAGTTACGCGCGTCCGATCCAGCGCTCGATGAATCCGAGATCACGCGCGAACGGCTGGCCCTCGAAGATGCCATTCGCCGGGTCGAAGCGGACGCGGTGCACGCAAGCCGTGCCGATCCACCTGCGGCGGAGACCGTAGGTGCGGACAAGGACGACAACAGGCGCTCCTCGTTACGCGACGAGGGCCTGCGCAATTTCCGCGAGGTGATGGCCCAGGCCGAGGACCTTGGCGGAGCCGCCGCGCAAGCCAGCAAGTCCGCGCGCAACGTGCTCGATGCCGTGCCTGCTGAAAAGCCGCAGGAGAAGCCGGCGGAGCGGCCGCCGCGGAAATCCGAGCAGACATTCAAGCCTGCCGCCAATCCGCCCGCGAGGGGTGAGGCAGACGTCGGACCCGCGCCGGCTTTCGTTGCGCCGGCGTCAGACGAAGCCGAGGCCGCCGAGTTAGCCGAGCCGGAGCAAGCAAAGAAGCAAGCCTCGCCGCGCCGCCCCCCGCCGCCTCCCGAAGACGAAGTGCAGGACGTGCGCGTGCCGGCGCGTTCCTGGCGTGCGCCGGCGCTGATCGCGCTGCTGTTGCTGGCCGTCGCGGCGATCGGCGGCCTCGGCTACTGGCAACGGCACAACATCAAATCGCTCTTCGCCTCATCCGGCGGCAATCCGCCCGCCGCGTCGGGCGCGCAACAAGCGGCCGCTCCGAAGGCGCAGCCGAAGATCGTCGACCGCGTCGGCCCGAGCAGCGAAAGTCCGGCGCCTGCAAAGCCGGCTACGGCGCCTGCCGCTTCGGTCGCGCAGAAGGTCGTGCTTTATGACGAGGACCCAAACGATCCGAAAGGAAAACGCTACGTCGGATCGGCGATCTGGCGCACCGAAACAGTGTCGCCGGGGACCGGGCTCGCGCCCGAACTGGCAGTGCGCGCCGACGTGGAGATCCCCGAGCGGCATATGCGCATGACCTGGTCGCTCCGCCGCAACACCGACAAGGCGCTGCCGGCGAGCCACACGATCGAGATCATGTTCACGCTGCCGGCCGATTTTTCCGAAGGCGGCATCGCCAATATTCCGGGCGTGCTGATGAAGACGTCAGAACAAGCCCGCGGCGTGCCGCTCGCCGGCCTGTCGGTGAAAGTGACCAACGGCTATTTCCTGATCGGGCTTTCGGCCGTCGACATCGACGTCCAGCGCAACGTGCAATTCCTGAAGGAGCGCGACTGGTTCGATATCCCGATCGTCTACAACAGCGGCAAGCGCGCCATTCTTGCGATGGAAAAAGGGCCCGCCGGCGTGCGCGCGTTCCAGGAAGCTTTCAAGGCTTGGGGCGAATAGACGCCTGGGACGGACGAGCGGATTGGGCTATTTCGACCTCTTGAGCTCTGCCGCCGCCGAGCGCACGATCGCGATGAGCGCGTTCGTGGTATAGGGCTTTGCGAGCCAGCCGAGCGGCGCGGACGGTTCGGCGCGAGCGCGAATGTGCGCGTCGTGGTGCGCCGTCGCAAAAACCGAACGGATGCCGTGCTCGCGAAACAGCTCGATCGCTGCATCGACGCCGTCCCGGCTTCCGTTCAGCCGGATATCCATGATCGCAAGATTCGGACGCGACGTCCCCCCGAGTTGCACGGCTTCATCGGCGGAACTCGCAATGCCGACGACGTCGATGCCAGCCTCGGTGAGCACGGCTTCCGCGTCGGAGGCCGCGATATAGTCGTCTTCGACGATCAGAACGCGAATGTTCGTCGGGCGGTCCTGGGCGGTCATTCGATCATCAGAGCCAAAGACGGCAAAGGGAAACCCGAGTTTCTTGGTCGTCTGAAACGTGATGTTCAATTCCACCGGCAAAAACCCCTTGCGATCACAGCCCCTTCTCGGCGAACTCGACGGTGCAGCGCGCGCCGCGGTTTTTTTCGACTTTGAGCGTTCCGCCGAGCTGCCGCGCGAGACCAAAGACGAGGCCTAGACCGGATGAGCGCTTGCGTACCTGCTCGAGCACGAAGCCGGGGCCGTCGTCTTCGACCGTGAGAAAATACGATTCGTCCCGGCTTGTTAAGCTTATGCGGATTGAGCCTTTGTCGCGGCCGTGCAGCCCGTGCTTGGCGGCGTTGATGATCAATTCGTGAATAATCAGCGCGAGCGGCATCGCAGTATCGTTCGAGAGCAGGTCTTCTGTGCACGCAACGATGCGCAGATCGATCGAGCGACTCAGCATGCTGCGCGCGCTGTCGCAGACGGCTTCGAGAAAATGCCGCGCGTCATACCCCATCGACGCGCCGGCGCGATAGAGCACCTGCTGCGCCGCCGCCATGGCACCAATGCGGTCCGTCGCGTTGGCAAGAACGGCGCGGGCGCCCGCATCCTCGGTTTCGCGCTGGGCGGTTCGCAGCAGCGAGTGCAGCATCTGCATGTTGTTCTTGACGCGATGGTTCAGCTCGTCGAGCAGCACGCGCTGGCTTGTTTCGGACTGCTTGCGCTCGCTGATGTCGACCAGCATGTTCACCGCGCCGATCATGTTGCCGTCGGCGTCGCGCAGCGGAGTCGGGTAAGGAATGAACGGGACCCGTGTTCCGTCCGGCCGCTCGGCGATTGCCTCGACACCGCGGACCGGGCGGCCCTCCTGCAGTACGACTGCCATCGGGCATTGATCGTGCGGCAGCACACTTCCGTCGGTATTGTACAGTTTCCAGGTGACGCACCACTGATCGCTACCGACGACCGGACGGCTGCCTGACAATTCGATCGCAGCCTGGTTGTAAAACGTGACGCGCCCGTCGGCGTCGGTCGTGTAGACCGCGGCCGGCAGTGCTTCAATCAGCTCGCGGAAGCGGTGCTCGCTGTCGCGCAATTTTTCGTCCGCGCGCCGCCGGTCGCTGATGTCCTGCATCACCCGGATGCCGTAGAGGAAGCGCCCGTCGGAGTCGCGGATCGTCGACGACGTGATGGCCACCCAGATGATCTGGCCGTCCTTGCGGATGAGCCGCTTTTCGATCGTTTTCGGCTGGCCGCCGCTGTCGACCTGCTGACGGAAGCGCTCGAAATCGGGATCGCGATCGTCGGGATGCGTGACATCGAAGACCGAGAGCTTCAGCAACTCTTCGCGCGAGTAGCCGGTGATCCTGCAGGCCGCCTCGTTGACATGCAGCAGCCGTCCGTTCTCGTCGACTTCGGAGATCGCGACGCCCGCATTCTCATAGGTCGCGATCAACCGCTGCCTGCTCTCAGCCAATGCCTGAGCCGCCTGCTTTGAGGCGGTAACGTCCTTGAACACGCGGACCGAATAGAGGAAGCGGCCTTGCGCATCGCGCACCGCCGAGCCCATCAGATCGATCCAGGCGACTTTGCCGTCGGGGCGGATATAGCGGCTCTGTGCGGTGTAGCGGTCGAGATCTCCGGCCACCATGCGCTCGTGCTGCTCTCGATCGTGGTCCCCGTCGTTGACGTTCATGATGTCGTAAGGCGAGGTCCCGACCAATTTCTCCCGTGGAAGTCCCAGGATCTCGCAGGCGGCCTTGTTAACGCGCAGACGCCGGCCTGCGGCGTCGACTTCGGTGATACCGATGTCGGCGTGCTCATAGGTCGCCGCGAAACGCTGGTGTTGTTCGGCAAGCTCCTGATTGGCTTTCTTCCATTCCGTTATGTCGACCGTGATGCAGCGTGCGTTGATGAACTTGCTGTCGCGGAATTGCACGCTTGACGTAATCAGGACGTCGCGGATGCTTCCGTCCTTTGCGCGCAAGCGCGCAGGGCATTTGTCGAGCCTCTGCCCCTTCTTGAGCCGGCGAAGAATGTCTGCGATGACGGGCTCATCGGCATGAAATTCGGTGATATTGCGGCCGATGTATTCCGACGCGTCGTAGCCGAGCAGGTCGAGCTGAGCCTTGTTCGCGCGCAAAATCGTCCCATCCGGTCCGACGAGATGCAGGCCAACGGCTGCGTCGTTGAAGAAATCTTCCAGGTCCTTGTGGTGCTGTTGCAGGGCAACCTGCGCCTCGTGCTCGGCGGTCGTGTCGTGAAAACAGTTGATGGCGCCGAGAATCTCGCCAGCATCATTCTTGATCGGGTCGATATGCACGGTCGCCCATATGCGCGAGCCGTCGGGACGCTCGACGATTCCTTCTATCCCGTGCATGGGCTCGCCGGTGCGGAGCACCAGGGCCATCGGCGTCTCGTCGCGAGAGATCAGCCGGCCGTTGAAATAGAGCTTGTGCGATCCGCAGAACAATTCGGTGTCGTCGCCAATTCGTGGAACGCGACCCCACAGGTCGGCGGCACGACGGTTGAACCACAGCACGCGCCCGCGCGCGTCGCAGGCGTAGATCGCGACCGGAAGGCTGTCGATGAAGCCGGGAGGTGTCTTGAGGGCGGCGGCATTGCTGCCGGGCTGCAGGTTGATGGGGGGAGCTGGAACGGCGGTCAGTTCATTCAGGCTCATGGCTCACCGTTCAATGCCAACCGCGCGCCCGCAGCAGCCAGGGCGCGCACCTGAAAATGTAAAAAAGGCGAGCGGAAAGAACGTCTTCGACAAGATTGCTCTCCCCCTTGACCCCAAAAACGCACGGTCGCGGCTTCCGTTCCCGCCGCTACCCAAAAAATTGCAATTGTCGAAGTCCTGCAACACGAAACGGAACGCCGCCTCGAGCGCAAGGCCGGCGAACGCACCAGCAGGTGCGCCATTGCCAACCGGTAAACTATTCGCGACCGCCGCTGCTGGCTATGGAGCGCCGCAGGGCGGGTCATTAGCCTCTCGAACTTTCCGGCAGGTCGTGTCGGGAAATTGGGAGGGGATGATGATCCATTTCACCGTCAACGGAAAAGCCGCGTCGACCGACGCGCCGCCTGCAACACCGCTGTTGTGGGTGATCCGCGAAGGACTGAAATTAAGCGGAACGAAATTCGGCTGCGGTGTCGGCCTGTGCGGCGCTTGCATGGTGCACATCGACGGCAAGCGCGCGTTCTCGTGCCAAACGCAAGTGAGCGAGATTTCCGGCAAGTCGGTCACGACGATCGAAGGCTTGTCGGACGATTCCTCGCATCCGGTTCAAAAGGCCTGGCTCGCGGAAAAGGTGCCGCAATGCGGCTACTGCCAGTCGGGTCAGATCATGAGCGCCGCCGATCTTTTGCAGCATAACCCGCATCCCACGCGCGATGAGATCGTCGAACATATGAGCGCGCACATCTGCCGCTGCGGCACCTATGCGCGCATCCTCAGCGCTGTCGAACGCGCAGCGCGGGAGGGCTGAGCCATGAACCAGATCTTTTCACCTTCGCAATTTGAATTGTCTCGCCGCAGTTTCATGGTCGGTGCGGCAGGCTTGAGCTTTGCCTTCGCGTTCGGCGGCCGAGCGGCTGAGGCCGCTATGCCGGCCGGTGCAACCGCAGGCAAGGCGCTGTCGCCATGGGCCAGCATCGAACCGGATGGCACGATCTTCATCATGTCGCCCGCGACCGAGATGGGGCAGGGGTCGATGACCTCGCTGCCGCTCATTGTCGCCGAAGAAATGGACGCCGACTGGAGCAAGGTGCGGGTCGTTCCGGCTCCCGTCATCGAGAAGATTTACGGCAATCCGGGATTCGGCGGCCTTATGTACACCGCCGGGAGCAACGCCGTGCGCTCGTACTACAAGGAACTGCGCACGTTCGGCGCGCAGGTACGGCATGTGCTGCTCGATAACGCCGCCAAGCATTGGAATGTGGCGGTTGCGGAACTGACAACGGAGCCGAGCGTGGTCGTTCACGCTGGCTCCGGGCGCAAGCTGAGCTATGGCGAGATCGCCGCATTTGCCGAGGTGCCGGCGAAGGCGCCGGAAATCGGTCCGGAGCAGCTCAAGAGGAAGAAAGACTTCCGCCTGATCGGCAAGGACGTGCTGCGCGTCGAGTTGCCGAACAAGGTCAACGGCACCGCGCAATATTCGATCGACGTGCAGGTGCCCGGCATGATCTATGGCGCGATCGTGCGCAGCCCGGTGGAGGGCGGCACGCCGGACACGTTCGACGAAGCCAAGGTGAAAGCGATACCCGGCGTGATGTCGACGGTGCGCCTGCCTTACGGCGTCGGCATTCTGGCCCAAACGGCATGGGCGGCATTTGTGGCCCGAGAGGCCGTCGAGCAATCCATCACGTGGCATCGTACCGGCAAGGCGTGGGGCTTCGATAGCGACAAGGGAATAGAAGCCTTCGCTGCCGATGCCAAAAATCTCAGCGTGCCCGTCACCAACGACTGGTTCAAGCAAGGCGATGCCGAAGCTGGGTTGGCGAAAGCGGCGAGCGTCATCGAAGCGGAGTATCGCTGCGACTACGCCTACCACGCGCAGATGGAGCCGTTGAATGCGGTCGCATCGGTTTCACCGAACGGCGATGCGGTTGAAGTATGGTGCGGCACGCAGAGCCAGACGCTCGGCGTCGAAGCGCCTGCCAAGGCGCTCGGCATCTCGCGCGACAAGGTGAAACTCCATTACACGCTGCTCGGTGGCGGCTTCGGCCGCCGGGGGCATCGCGACGAGGAGTTCATCGTCGACGCGGTGCTGTTGTCGAGGGAAGCCAAGCGTCCCGTCAAGATGATGTGGACGCGCGAGGATGACGTGCACAACGGCAGGCTGCGGCCGATCACGGCGCATTACCTGCGCGCCGGCCTGGATCAATCCGGGAAGATCGTCGCTTGGCACCAGCGGCTGGCCGGCGACCGCGTGACGCCCTATCAGGATCCGGTGCGCTACAACATCGCCAAGCACAAGGACTTCATCCTGATGCTGGGCGTTGAGATGCGCACCTACGACATCGCCAACCAGTATTGCGGGCAGATCTATCGCGATACCGGCGTGCGCACGTCTTCGCTGCGCGGCATAGGCTTCACTGCCAACAAGTTTGTCGAGGAAGCCTTCCTCGACGAGATCGCGTTGAAGCGCGGCATCGATCCCGTGCAACTGCGGCTCGAGCTGCTCAAGCGTACGCCGCGCGGCAAGGCGGTGGTCGAGCGCGTGGCGCAGATGGCCAACTGGGGAAGGAAGCCGGCCGACGGCCACGCCTTCGGTTTCGCGTTCATCGACTATTCGAACTCGTTGCTCGGCGGTATCGCCGAGATTTCGGTCGACCGCGGGACGGGAGCGATCAAGGTGCACAATTTCTGGTGCACCATTGATTGCGGCACCCCGGTGCAGCCGGACAATGTCGTGGCGCAGACGCAGAGCAGCATCGTCTACGGCCTCGGCATGGCGTTGACCGAGCGCATCACCGTGAAGGACGGCGCGATCCAGCAGTCGAACTTCTATGACTACCAGGTGATGCGGATGCGCGACATTCCGCAGATGCACATCGAGGTGATCGCAACCGACAATCCGCCGACCGGGGCCGGCCAGATGGCGACGCCGCTCGTCGCGCCCGCCGTCAACAATGCGTTCGCCGCCTTGACCGGAAAGCGACTACGCGAGACGCCGATGACACCCGAGCGCGTGAAGAAAGCACTGACTTGAGAATCACCCAGGGCCGGCGCCGCTGTCGCAGCGTCGGCCCTGGGCCTAGTTGACGGTCAGGGTGGGCCGCCGACGTTGCACGATTCGCATCGGCCATAGCCCAGATCGATCATGCATTCGCCGGCGGCGCGCTGCACCGCGCAGTTGCCGGGGAATTCGCCCCGGAAATCCATCGAACGATAAGGCTCAAGGCTCTGATAGTAGGCCCGCCGCGCCGCCTTGGGAGAATATGCAGCATAGGGGGGCGCCTCGACGCGGTGGTGCACGTGGTGCCGATGATGTTTGTGCCGCGCGCTCGGCTCTGAAGCCGCCGCCGGGTTCCATGTACCCAGGACGGCAGCGATTGCGACTACGCTGACGCAGGTCAGACCGGGTAGTTTCATGACGGTGTCTCCGGTTGCTTCCCAAAAAAACACCGCAGCCGCGCGATCGTATCGCGCGGCTGCAAATTATTCGGCGGAGACGAGTGTAGTCGCTTAGTGCAGCGCGGGCGCCGCCTCGGGCGCTTCCATTTGCGCCACGCGGTTTTTGACCGCCTTCTGCACCTTTTCGAACGCGCGCACCTCGATTTGCCGTACGCGCTCGCGCGAAACGTCGAACTCGGCCGCCAGGTCCTCCAGCGTCACCGGATCGTCGGCGAGACGCCGCGCCTCGAAGATGCGGCGCTCGCGATCGTTGAGCACGCTCAACGCATCGGTCAGCGCCTTGTGGCGGTTATCGCTTTCCTCGCTTTCAGCGAGGATCCGCTCCTGGCTCGGGCTTTCGTCGACCAGCCAATCCTGCCATTCGCCGCTGTCGCCTTCCTCGCGGATTGGCGCATTAAGCGAGGCGTCGCCGCCGAGGCGGCGGTTCATGTCGATAACGTCCTGCTCCGTCACCCCAAGGCGTTTGGCAATCAGCTTGACCTGATCAGGGCGCATATCGCCTTCGTCCAACGCCGAGATTTTGCTCTTGGCCTTGCGCAGATTGAAGAAGAGCTTCTTCTGGTTGGCGGTGGTGCCCATCTTCACCAGGGACCAGGATCGCAGGATGTATTCCTGGATCGCCGCCTTGATCCACCACATGGCATAGGTGGCGAGACGGAAGCCCTTTTCAGGCTCGAACCGCTTGACCGCCTGCATCAGGCCGACATTGCCTTCCGAGACGACCTCGGCGATGGGCAGGCCGTAGCCGCGATACCCCATCGCGATCTTGGCGACCAACCGCAGATGGCTGGTGACGAGCCGATGCGCGGCGTCGCGGTCGCCGTGCTCACGCCAGCGCTTCGCCAGCATGTATTCTTCCTGCGGCTCCAGCATCGGGAACCGGCGGATTTCGTCGAGATAGCGGCTGAGGCCGGATTCGGCCTTGAGCACGGGTAACGTAGCAACACGGGCCATGACAGCGCCCCTCCATGATGCCCCCGAAAGATCGGCGGGCGTTAGGCCCTGCCGCTCCCCGAGCCGGCAGCGCCGTTCGTTTTCGCAAGTGCAGCATAGCTGACCTATCGGAGGAATTAAAGAGTTCCCACCGTCACGTCAGCGTGACCTCGTCCCGTCCCGATGGCAACTGACAAGCCTTTGTTCAGCTTGTCTTTTTCCATCCTTGGCACAGGTACGATCACGGCGGAGCGGGGCCGCCGCGAGCAAGTTCATGTCGTAAACGAGAGAAATCCTCCGGTAGTTCCGATTGGAACTCCAGAGCTTTGCCGGTCAGGGGATGTGCGATGGCGAGTAGATAGGCGTGCAAGGCCTGTCTGCCAAGAGCCTCGACCATCGCGCCGGCTGATGGCGACAGAAGGCTTGATTTCGTCTTGTAGCCTGCGCCGTATGTGTGATCGCCCATGACCGGATGGCCGAGATGGGCAAGATGCACGCGAATTTGGTGTGTGCGCCCGGTGTCGAGCCGGCACTCGATCAGGCTGGCGGCGGCCGGCTTGCCGCCACCGCCGGCATAGCGTTCAAGCACTTGCCAGTGCGTCACCGCGTGGCGGCCGCTCTCGCGCACCGCGCGCTTGTCGCGCGCATGCGGGTGGCGGTCGAGCGGCGCGTCGATCGTGCCTTTCGGACGCGTGGGCGCTCCCCATACCAGCGCCAGATAGCCGCGCTCCAGCGATCCTTCCGCCTTGTGTGCGAACTGCGCGCTGAGCGCGCGATGCGCAGCATCTGTCTTCGCGACCACCATCAGCCCGCTTGTGTCCTTGTCGAGCCGGTGCACGATGCCGGGCCGTTTCACGCCGCCGATGCCGGAAAGGCTTGCGCCGCAATGGGCGATCAGCGCATTGACGAGCGTACCGGCAGCATGGCCGGCCGCCGGATGCACGACGAGACCGGCAGGCTTGTCGACAACGATAATCGCGTCGTCCTCATAGACGACGTTGAGCGGAATCGCCTCTGCCGCGGGTTTCGCCGGCTCGGGCGCCGGCACCGCGACGGTGATCGTTTCGCCGGATTTGACGCGCTGGCCGGGATCGCGGATCGTGCGGCCGCCGATTGCGACCGCGCCGTCGAGAATGAGCGTCTTCAGGCGCGAGCGCGACAGCGATGGGATTCGATCGGCGAGAACGCGGTCGAGGCGGCCGCCACTATCGTCGGCGGAGAGAACAACGGTTTCGTGCTGCGGGGCGCTCATATGAATGAAGTTTCCGGCGACAAGCCGCTCGATCCCGGCGCCGCGCGAGTCATCTACAAGGCCCGCCGGCTGATGTTGATCGCCAGCCTGACGACCTTCATCGGGCTAGCAGCGATCCTCGGCGTTATCGGCTATCGCGTTTCGCAAAGCGTGGGAAGCGCGCCGTCGGCTGTTGTGGACGCGGCAGCCTTCGTGCCCCCGGATGCAAAGGTGGTGTCGACCGCGATCGGCGACGGCCGTCTCGCGGTGACGGTCGCGGCCGGCGGCGGACAGGAAGTGCGCCTGTTCGATCTTCGCACCTTGCAGCCCGTGGGACGCATCCGATTGACGCCAAAACCCTGATCGCTTGCGCAGGGATTGGATCGAGGCTATCTCGAAGCCCTGAGACCGGCGGCTCCCTTCGTCTAGCGGTCCAGGACGCGGCCCTCTCAAGGCTGAAACAGGGGTTCGATTCCCCTAGGGAGCGCCAAATTTTCCGCTTCAACTGCTCCCGCCGAACTCGTGCAGCGCCTGCAGCAGCGGCTCCGGCTGCACGCTGACGTCGCCGGTGAACGGGTGATCGATCGAAACGATCACCAGCAGCACCATAAAGATCAGAAACGTCAGCAGCCCCGTCATCAGCACCTGCGCGCCCAGATTTTTGGTCCCGAAGAGAAACGTGAAGCCGATGGTGAGGCACGCGCCGAGAAAAAGCGCCGCCCAGATGACGCCCGGCACGATGCCGGCGCAGAGCACGCCGCGCTGCCGGCGCGATTGCGTGACCTGATCGAGTTGGTGAAACAGCTCCGACAGCGTTGCCGCGCCGCGATTGCCCGTCGGCGCGGCGGCGAATGAAGCCGCGTAAAGCTTGTTGAGCGCCTCATTCGCGCCGAGGCTCAACTGGCCGCGCGCCATCGCCGGCCAGTCATCGGCAATCACCGCCCGCACGTAACTATTGATGCTGTTGCGGATGGAAGTGCCGCCCTCGGTGGCCATGCCCTCGGACAGCCGATACAACGCCACGATCGCGCCGGCTTCGTTGGCGAGAGCAATGTCGGCCTCGCGATATTTTTCCCAGACCACGATCACCGCGAAACCGAGCATGACGGCGTAGATCACGCCGATCGTCCCGAACTTGAAGCCCGCAACCTCGTTATTTGTTGTCAGCCGCTCAAAACCGACATTGCGCCGAACCAGCAGCGAGCAAAGCATCGCGACCGCGGTGGATACACCCACGATAATGGGCGCAGAAAGCCACAGCGGCCAGGCGGCCAAATTCATCGCGATCGTCATCGCTTGAATCCCCCGCCCAAATATATCGGGTTGGCCGATTCGCGTCCCTCGTTAACCCTCTTCGCGGCGAAGCAGGCGGAACGCGGGCTGGCCGGCAGGCGTTGAATTTCGGCCGTTTTGAGACTTGAATTGAAGCCGGCCGCTTGGGTTCAAGGACATTATTTCAATCACGAGGGGTAATACAAATGCACAAGCTCCTTGCTAGCGCCTTCTCTCTCATCCTGCTTTCCACCGCCGCACACGCAACATCATGGTACCGCGCGCAGGCCGGCCTGGTCGTACCCATTTCCGGCGGATGCGGCATTGGCGTCCATCGCGGGCCCTTCAACGGGTGCAACGTCGCCTACTGGGGCTATCGGCATGCCTTTCACCGCGGCTACGCAATCGGCTACCGCGACGGCTATTTCGACGGTTCGTATGGTTTCGGTCCGGGCTGGCTGGTGGACCAGGGCGCGTGCAGCGGGCTGAAGCCTTACCTCATCTGCGCGCCGCATGGGCCGTGCTGGGCGGATTGTTACGGCCGCGTCGAATACGGCTGGTAGGCGGCCGCCGCGATCGTCATTGAGTTGCGGCTCTGCTGTTGCGCAAGCGCAGCAGAGGCGCGGATTTTGATTTCGCCATTGAACGACCGGTGTGCCCTGATTCAAAATGGGCGCGAGCCGCTGCCGGCATTCGTGGTCACAAGGACTCAAAAATGAAATGCAAATTCATTGCGCTGCTCGCAGGCGTGGGAGGCGCTTTGCTTGGCGTCGCGCCCGTGCACGCGGACTCGATGCGTTGCAGCACCGAACATGCCGCGTGCCTTTCGTTTTGCAGCAAGCTGACCAACAAATCCTACATTCCGACCTGCGTGACCAACTGCCACACCGCGGCCTCCAATTGCATGCGGACCGGCTGCTGGAACAATGGCCGCGGCAATCACTGCGGCTATTTGCGAAAATAGGCCGCGCCCACGATTGCTGCCCACCAGCGGCTGCAACGGCGCCCGATCACAAAGCCGGCTGCGGAGCGCGCAAAGGCGCGCCATCCAACCCGGAAGTGTGGTAAAAAATTCGCTCAGAAAAAGTGACAAGGATGGATAGGGACCAGGGAGAGTATCGCCATGGCCAATCTCAAGCCGGTGAAGGTCGCGCCCAAGGGAATGGGCCTCAATGATTTTGTCGCGATGAAGGAAGGGTTTTTCGCCGCCGAAGGGCTCGACGTCGAGTTCGACTGGAAGACGTTCCGCGGCACGCAATCGAGCTGGAAGGAGTTCGACTATTTCCAGCGCCCGCAGGACAAGCCGTACACCGAAGGCAACAAGGACGTGGTGCAGGGCGCCTGCGTGTGGGGCACGATCTGCAATGCCAGCGCCGGCATGGGCCGCGTGGTCTCGGATTGCTACGGCGATTCGCCCTGGGCGATTTACGTGCGGCCGGATTCAAAAATCCGCAAGCCGGAAGATCTGAAAGACATTCCGGTTTCAGTCGGCATGCGCGCCGGCAGTCACTTCAATGTGCCGTATCGTCTCGAAAAATATCTGCCGCTCGAGAACATCAAAACGGTGAACACCGGCGGCTTCGGCGCGCGCCTCAAGGCGCTGCTGGACGGCGAAGTGGAGGCGGCGAGCCTCCTGCCGCCGCAGATCGCGATGGCCGAGCAACTCGGCCTGCGCAAGATCATCGAGGACCGGTTCCGCACGCTATGGTGGGTGCCGGACTCGGCGCCACCCGAGGTCGTCACCGGCTACATCAACGCGCTTGAGCGCGCCGAGAAGGCGCTCGAAGCTGATCTCGAAAAGTACCTGCCGCTGTGGGAAATGGCGGTGCCGCCGGAGTTTACGGATCGCAAATGGGACTACAGCAAGTTCGGCCGCGGCGAGAAGTTCGTGCGCCAGCCGCTTTCGCAGAAGGACTTCGACGAGGTGTTCGATCAGGTCGGCCGCTGGGGCCTCGATCAGTTCGTGAGGGACAAGAAGATCGAGGCGCTGAGCTATACCGTCTGACACATTCCTCCGCTCATTCCCGCGCAAGCGGGAATCCAGTTCTGGGTCCCCGCTTTCGCGGGGACGAGCGGATAGACTGTCCTTGCTTCCTCTCTCTTGGCGCCGGCACGGAGCGCCATGTTCCGTACTTCACGTGCTCGTCGACTGATCGACGGATCAGCGCAATCAACTCGCGCAGCGCGGGCGCATGCGCGCGGGCGCGGTTGACAGCGAGCGCCCATGTCGTCTGCAGGCCCCGGATCGGCGCGCCGGAAATCTCTCCGGCTGCGATTTCGGTCTGCACGGCGCAATAGGGCATGACGGTGTAGCCGGCGCCATTTTTCACGAGATCGAGCGTGAGCGGCTGCCCTTCCACTTCGAGATAGGGCCGAAGCGCAAGCTTGTCGCGTGCGAGCGCATTTTCGACCGCGACGCGGAGCTGATTTCGCTTGGAGAATAAAATGACCGGAAGCTCGGCCAGGTTCTTGAGCGGCACCGGCCTGTCGAGGCGCAGGCCCGCTGAGCGCGGGCCGGCAAGGTAAACGTCCTCCGTCACCAGCGGCGTGATCTCGAAATTGTCGAGGCCGCGCGCGCCTGCCATGAGGATCGCGACGTCGATCTGCCGCGCAGCGAGCAAATCTTCGATCACGTGCACAAAGGCCTCATGCACCGTGAGCGCGACGTTCGGATAAGCGTTGTGATAGGCGGCAACGACCTCACGTGAGAGCACGTAGCGCATCGCCGTCGGCAGGCCGAGCGAGACGGCTCCGGTCGGCGTGGCCGCGGCGGCCGACATGGCGATGCGGGCTTTTGTGACTTCGGCGAGGATGCGTTCGGCATGCGCGCGCAATTCCTCGCCGGCTTCCGTCAGACTCACGCCACGGTGATGGCGCAGGAAAAGCCGCGCGCCGAACTCCTCTTCCAGCAGCGCGATCTGCCGCGTCAGGGCGGGCTGCGCGATGTTCACGGCGGCGGCGGTGCCTTTCAGGCTGCCGATCTCCGCCACGCTCAGGAAATTGGAAAGCGCGCGCAGGTTCATGAGATATACCTAAATTGTATCGCAGCTATCGATACTATCGATTTTTTGTGGAGCTCTCCAGACGGTAACGTGAGGGCGCTTTGCTATCCGACGTGGCCGGGGCTTGGGTGTGTCGTTCGCTCGCCTGGGTCCCGGCCATTGCCGGATTCAGCAGGCACCTGGAATGGGGTAGGCCGTGAGTTATCGCCT
>DASSRW010000196.1:0-3181 GCA_035701545.1 Pseudolabrys sp. | reverse complement strand
GAGCGTCGATGTGATGGCTTGATCGATCTCACGCAACGCTTCGAGGCGTTTTAAGTTGCTCTCGGTTTGCTCGTACAGCCGCGCATTCTGGAGCGCCAGAGCGACTTGATCGGCGAAGGCTTGGACGAGGTTCACCTCGTCATGAGAGTAGCTCCGCCCCGTGCGATCGATGAGGATGAGTACGCCGATGGCATTGTCGTGAATGGACAAAGGCACGGCGATCATCGAGCCGTTTCCCGATCGGACCACGTGCTCGCGCAGCGCGGCGTTAAACTCGATTTGCGGATCGTTCAATGTATCCGCGGACCATACGGCTTTCCCCTCGGATAAGGCGCGGCCAGCCACACCGGCACCGGCGGGAACTACGCCGCCCGCGTCGGTTTTGGAAAAAACTTCTCCCGCCGAGACAAAACGATCCATCGAACCATCCGGACGTCGTAGGCGGAGGCTGGACCCCTTGACCCGGAGGAGATCCAACACGCTGGCGACGACGCGTTCGCCGACGGCTTTCATGTCGAGGGTTTCCGTCAGTGAGCGCGCAATGCGCGCGAGCTCTTCGGCCTCGCGCCGCCGGCGCTCGGCCGTCTCGTAGAGTTGGGCGTTGTAGATCGCGATCGCGGCCAAGCCCGCCAGGGCGGTCAAAAACTCGATTTCGTCGGCACCGAACTTATGCCTTTCTTTGGTGTAAACGGCGAGCACGCCGAGCACCTGATCTCGGGCGATCAACGGTATCCCGGCGTACGACACCAAGCCCAGTCGCGCCAGCCCCGGCCCGCCGCCTGCCGGCGATTCGCTTTCCAAGTCCTCGACGACGACCGGTGCTTTGGTGGCGATCACCTGGCGGGCGCGATACAGCCTCCGGCCGGGCTCGCGCTTGAGCCATTCGTCCGCAGCGATGCCGTGAAAGGCCAGGTATTCGAGCTGCCCGGTTTCGGCCCGGAGGAGCCGCACCGACGAAACGATCGGTCGCGGGAAGAAGCGCTGGATTTGTTCAAGCAATACGTCGAGGCGGGCCTGCAAATCCATCTCGGAGGTGATCGCCAAGTTGATCTCATGCAGGGCGCGCGCGCGTTCGAGATTGTGCTGCCGCTCGTCTTCCGCTTGTTTGCGCTCGGTGATATCGAACATCGACCCGATATGGCCGAGAAACTCGGCGCGCTCGCTGACCCGCGGCTGCGCCGAGTCGATCACCCAGCGATATTCCTGGTCGTGCCGCCGCAGACGATATTCCATCCGCAGAGGGGCGCGCTGTTCGTGAGCGCCGGCGAATTCCTGGGCAATCCGTTGGCGGTCATCGGGATGGATGGCTTCGAGCCATCCCTTTCCCATGCCAGAATCTCCGGTTTGGCCGGTGAAATCTTGCCATCGCTTGTTGAGATAGGTGCAAGCGCCGTCCGCCCGGCTGATCCAAATCATCACCGGCGCGCTGTCCGCCATTTCGCGAAAGCGCGCTTCGCTCTCGCGCAGGGCGTCTTCTTCGCGATTTTTCGCGATCGCGATGGCGGCGATATGCGTGGCAACGTCGATGAGCTGTTGGTGCTGTTCCGTGGGCCGGCGCGGCGTGCGGAAATACATCGCGAAACTTCCCAGCACCTGTTGCCGAGCATCGAAGATCGGCGTCGACCAGCAGGCGCGCAGATCATGACCCAACGCAAGCGCACGCCACTCCTGCCATAACGGATCGGTGGCGATATCTTCGACGATGACCGGTTGCCGCCGATGTACCGCGGTGCCGCAGGAGCCGGCGCCCTCACCGATAGCTGTGCCGTCGATCGCCTGGACATACCCTTGCGGCAGGCTCGGCGCGGCGGCATGGCGCAAGCGCAAGTCCCCGCTGTCGAGCAGAAGAATCGAACAGATCAGCCCGGCAGACTGCGCCTCGACCGTGCGCAGCAAAGCGTCAAGAGTCGCCTCCAGCGGCGCGCCGCGGGCAATCATCTCGAGCACGCGCATCTGAGCGTTCAGCAAAGCGGCGTTTTGCCTCTGCTCAGTGATGTCACGCGTGATGCCGAGACATGCCACGATCTCGCTCTTGGAGTTGCGCAACGGGACGGTGTGCGAATCGAGCCACCGCCGCGTTCCCTTGAGGCCAATGATCTCAAACACCAGGGTTCTCGATTGACCGCGAAACGCGGCGTCGATGAGCTCCTGAAAGGCGCGCTGGTGCTCAGGCGCGACTAGCGCATGGACTCCTTCCCCAATCACTTGCGCGGCGGAGTCGGCCTCGATCATGCGCAGGCCGGCGGGATTGATCTCCAGGATGGCGCCTTCCTGAGCGAACACCGTGACCGCTTCGGGCTCCGATTCGATGATCGTGCGCAGCCGGCGCTCGTTCTCTGCCAGCGCTTCGTTGGCCACAGTGAGGCCGATGTTGGTTTCCTCGAGTTTCCGTACCAGAGCTTCGCTGTACTCTCGCAGCGCCGATAGATCGCCGAGCTTCTTTGGCCTGCCGCTGCGGCGCGCGCGGGATCTTTCCACGACTTCCTGCAGCGTTTGGACGATTACTTCCGGCTGGGCCGGTTTGCGAATAAAACGATCCGCGCCCATCGCTATGGCCGCCCTTTCGTCGGCGGCGGACAAGTAGGTAGCCGTGTAGAGAATGACCGGAGTGTCCTTCAACTTTTTGTTCTTGCGGATTTCGTAGCACAGACGGTAGCCGTCTATCTGCGGCATGAGCACGTCGGAGATGACGGCATCGCAAGGATCCTGCTCGAGACAGGCGAGAGTGGCCAAGCCGTCTTCGCACTCGACGACGGTGTGCCCCTCATGAGTGAGCAAAATCCGCAGATACTTGCGGTTGATCGGATCGTCGTCGGCTACGAGAATCTTCATTTTTGGGTCCTCACGGTTGCGGCATGCGCCTGGTCTGGCGTGCGCCGCCGGTCGTCGCGCGCATGGCACCTGCGGCGGGCTTCGGTGCGGCCGCCATCGTCGCCAGTGACTCTTGACCCCTTTCCATGGCGACGACATGCAAAATCATTGCATGCTCCGCGTGGCATGGCCTTAGCGCGACTCCGCCTTGATCGCCTCCCGCTGTAGGTATCCCTTGATGAAATTCGGTAAAGTCCTAGTATTGATCGGCTTGGGGATGTAGCCGTCACAGCCGGCAGCGAGAATTCGCTCTTCGTCGCCTTTCATCGCATAGGCTGTCAGTCCAAGAATTGGAATGTCACGGGTCGAC
>DASSRW010000195.1:0-9898 GCA_035701545.1 Pseudolabrys sp. | reverse complement strand
GTTCGAGCACGCCGATGCAGCAAGGTTGACGATGCGCGACTTCGACGACGACTATCTCGAAAGCTACCTCGAGTTTGCACGCGAGGCCGCGCTGCTGAGTGTCGGGGCTTACCAGGTCGAGGGCGCTGGCATTCAGCTGTTTGAGCGCATCGAGGGCGACTATTTCACGGTTCTCGGCTTGCCGCTGCTGCCGCTGCTTGATTTTCTGCGGCGGCAGGGCGTCATCGCAGGCTGACAGGATTGCGACATGTTCATCCTCGGCCTCACCGGCTCGATCGGCATGGGAAAGTCGACCACGGCGAAATTCTTCGCGGAGGAGGGCGTTCCCGTGCACGATGCCGATGCGGCGGTGCACCGGCTCTATCAAGGCGAAGCCGTCGCGCCGATCGAAGCTGCCTTTCCCGGCTCGACCGTGAACGGAAAGGTCGATCGGGAGAAGCTGGCCGAACAGGTCGTTGGCAACGACGCGGCGATGAGAAAGCTCGAGCAGATCGTGCATCCCCTGGTGCGCCAATCTGAGGAGCGTTTTCTTGCGGAAGCGCGTCGCCAGGGCGCGGAAGTCGTCGTGCTCGATATTCCGCTGCTCTACGAGACCGGCGGCGAGGGGCGATGCGACGCCGTGGTCGTGGTTTCCGCGCCGGCCGGCGTGCAGCGCGCGCGCGCCTTCGAACGGCCGGGTATGGCCGAGGAAAAATTCAACAAGCTCCTTGCCAAACAATTGCCGGATGAGGAAAAGCGGCGCCGAGCGGATTTCGTGGTGGATAGCTCGCGCGGCTTTGAGGCGGCGCGCGCACAGGTGCGTGAAATTCTTGGCCGCGTTGCTAAGATGGCGCGACGCAGTTAGCCGTCATTGTCCGCGAAAGCGGGCAATCCAGTAAACGCCGGTCCTGAGCGATAGGGTACGACCGGGAGTACTGGATCATCCGCTTTCGCGGATGATGACGACAAGGAAAGAGCCCGATGCGCGAGATTGTTTTCGATACCGAGACCACAGGTCTCGATCCTCTGGACGGTCACCGCATTGTCGAGATCGGCTGTATCGAATTGCTCAATTGCATTCCGACCGGCATCACGTTTCATCGCTATCTTAATCCTGAACGCGACATGCCGGCAGAGGCCTTCAAGGTGCATGGCCTCTCGGCGGATTTTCTCAAGGACAAGCCGTTGTTCGCCGAGATTGCTGACGATCTGCTGACCTTCTTCGGCGACGCGCGGCTGATCGCTCACAATGCGTCGTTCGATTTCAATTTTCTTTCCGCCGAGTTCGAGCGGGTCAACCGCGTCTGCGTTTCGCGCGAGAGGCTGATCGACACGATCGCGCTGGCGCGGCGGAAACATTCGGCAGGACCATACAGCCTCGATGCGCTGTGCCTGCGCTACGGCATCGACAACTCGCGCCGCACCAAGCACGGCGCATTGCTCGACGCTGAGATCCTCGCCGAGGTCTATCTCGAATTGATCGGTGCGCGGCAGGCGCAACTCGGATTGGCCGAACGGGGCCTCGATCCGGCAAGCCGCCGGAACGGCGGCGCAGCGATTCGCATCCGGCAGGTTCCGCTTGCGGTACGCGTCAGCGACGCGGAGCGGCAGGCGCATCGGGCGTTTGTCGCGAGCCTGGGCGACAATGCGCTGTGGCGCGAGTATCTGCCGCCCGACGCGAGTTCGTGACGCAAGGTCGGCTGCCTGCGCCGATCCGCATGCTGAGAGCCGGCCCGGAAACGAGGATCGGGCGCCGTCGTTCGTTCCACGCCATTTCCTCTGCCGCCGTGTTTCTCGCAGCGGCGGGAAGCGGTACTGCCGCCGGCCGGCGGCGGCAGCGCGCCGATTTGAGGTCGAAGGGACGTTTTTCGGCGTGCGCCATCGCGGCTGGGCGACGGGGACCCTGCGCGAATCAGGTAACGACCTGTCCGTGACAGCCGCGGGCTGCTACGCCTGCGCGGTCGGCGCCGCCTTTGGCTGATTTTCCGCGACGCGCTGGCGATAGAGGCTGACGAAATCCACCGGGTCGAGCAGCAGCGGCGGAAAGCCGCCGTTGCGCACCGCGGTCGCGATGATCTCGCGCGCGAACGGGAACAGCAGTCGCGGGCATTCGATCATGATCACCGCGTTCAGGCTTTCTTGCGGAACGTTCTGGACGCGGAAGACGCCCGCAAACGCCAATTCGAAGCTGAACATCAGGCTGCCGGCGCTTGCCGCCGAGCCGTCGAGCTTGAGAACGACCTCGACGTCGCTTCCCTGCAGCGGCGTGGCGTTCACGTTGATCTGGATCTTGATTTCAGGCTGCCCCTGCGCGGGGTTGAGCGAGCGCGGCGCGTTCGGATTCTCGAATGAGAAATCCTTGATGTATTGCGCCAGCACGTTGAGTTGGGGCGGTGCAGCCTGGGCTTGAGGCTGCGCCGGACCGCCGTTGGTTGTCGCCATGAGAACTCCGGGACTTGACGCGAACTTTGGTTGCGGCAGTGGCTAACACGCCCCGCCGGGGCGGAACAAGGACGCGCGCCGTCAGGGCCGCGACTCTCTATCGCGCCGGTCGGTGAGTTGTTCCTCCGGCACCCGCCGCCACTCTCCGCGTTCGAGGTCGACGACGTCCTCGCGCCGTCTGCCGCCGTGCGAGAGGATTCCGCCGAGGAGCCGCCGCAGCGGCGCGATCAGCAGCAGGACGCCGATGGCGTCGGTTATAAAGCCCGGAATAAACAGAAGAATCCCAGCCAGCAGCACGAGAAACCCGGCGCTGTCCGCCTGCACGCTGCTGAAGCTGCCGGAACTGAGCGCAACGCGGACACGCGCGACGTGCATCCCGCCGCCGAACCGCAAGATGGCCGCCCCCAGCAGCGAGATCGCCAGTTGCAGAATGACAGCGGAGCCGAGGCCGATCGCGGCGGCGACCAGGATGAATGCGACGAGTTCGGCAACCGGCAGCGCCAGAATCGTCAACAGCAGCCATTTTGCCACATTCATCTTGAATTCAGGTCCCGGTTGGCGCGCCTGCCGTGATCGACTAAGCTTCCGCCGCGGCGCAAGATGATCGCACCGAAAGCGCGGCACGTGCCTATGGAATGGCGCGCGTACCCGCTTACATAATACCGGTGAAACCGGTTGCCATGCCGTCGATACGGCCGCCGGCTTGCGGGTTGGCCAACGATAGCCGAGAGCATGCGGGACGTGTTCGACATCTATACCATCATTTTCCTGGCGCTGGCGGTGTTCATTTTCCTGCGGCTGCGCAGCGTGCTTGGCCAGCGCACGGGACGGGAGCGGCCGCCATACGATCCCTATTCGGCGCGCGAGCCGGCGAGGCCTGCGACCGAAAAGGTGATCGCGCTGCCGAACCGCACGCCGGAAGCAGCGGCCAAAGCGCCAAAAGCTGCGGAAGCGCCGGCCAATCCGGCCGAGCGCTGGAAGGGCATCGCGGAAGCGGGCTCGCCGGTCGCCGCCGGGCTTGAGGCGATTGCCGCGACGGATCCCGAATTCGACGCCAACCACTTTCTCACCGGCGCGCGCGCGGCCTACGAGATGATCGTCAGCGCTTTCGCGCAAGGCGACCGGCGCACGCTCAAGGGCCTGCTGTCGCGCGAGGTCTACGACAATTTCGACGCGGCGATCGCCGAGCGGGAGAAGCGCGGCGAGACGGTGGAAAGCAAGTTCGTCGCGATCGAGTCATCGGATATCACCGCCGCGGAGCTGCGGGCGAAGGCGGCGCAAGTCACCGTGCATTTCGTGTCGCAGCTCGTGTCGGCGACGCGCGACAAGGTTGGAAATGTCGTCGAGGGCAATCCCGATCGGGTCACCGATGTCACCGACGTGTGGACCTTCGCGCGCGATGTCTCCTCGCGCGATCCGAACTGGAAGCTCGTCGCCACCGAAGGCGAGCACTAGCCGCATGCAGGCGCGCCGTGCCCGCCGTGCGCAGCTCGGAGCGGCCATTTGTCTTTTGGCGGCGACGGGCGCTTCAGCCCACAGCCACTCGCACGCGCATATGAAATTACGCGACGCGCAGATTCAGCCGGCGACGTTTTCCGCACTCAACGGCTGGGCGAACGACGACCACGCCGCCGCCTTTGCGGCGTTTCTGAAAAGCTGCAAGGCGATCCTCAACAGCAGCAGGGCGATTCGGGCGGCCCGGCCGATCTACGCGGGCCTCTACAAGGTGTGCGAGCGCGCCGCCGCGGCGGGACCGCTCGACCGGACGCAGGCGCGCGCCTTCTTCGAGCGCAATTTCAGGCCGGTGCGCGTCGCCCCGCGTGACGAAGCGCAAGGATTTCTCACCGGCTACTACGAGACCGAATTCGAGGGCTCGCGCTATCCGAGCGACGTCTACACGGTGCCGCTCTATCGCGTGCCGCGCAAGGATGCCGGCAAAAGCAAGGTGTTCGCCAGTCTCGACCGCAGCCAGATCGAGGACGGCGCGATCGCCGGGCGCGGCCTCGAGATCTGCTACGTGAAGGATCCGATCGACGCGTTCTTCGCGCAAATCCAGGGATCGGCCCGCATCAAGCTCGAGAACGGCAAGCTCCTGCGGCTCAATTACATCGCCAGCAACGGCAAGCCCTATACGCCGGTCGGCCGCTTCCTGATCGAGCGGGGCATTGTCTCGCGCGAAGACATGTCGATGGACCGCATCCGCGAATGGATGGAGGCCAATCCGGAGCAAGGCAAGGAGCTGCGGCGCAAGAATCACTCGTTTGTGTTCTTCGATGAAACCGATCTCGGCGTGCACGACGAGTGCATCGGCGCGCAAGGCGTGCCGCTGACGCCGGAGCGCTCGATCGCGGTCGACCGGTCCCAGCACGTCTACGGCACGCCGTTCTGGATCGAAGCGGAATTGCCGATCGCGAGCGAGGAGCCGGAGACGCCGTTCCGCCACTTGATGGTGGCGCAGGACACGGGCTCCGCCATCGTCGGTCCGGCGCGCGCGGACATCTATTTCGGCCACGGCGGCGACGTTCCGCACATCGCCGGGCGCATCAAGCAGCACGGGAACTTTTACATGCTGGTGCCCGCTTCGGTGCACCTCGAAGGCAATGTGAGGACGCCGGTCCCGAAGCCACGGCCCGCCAGCCTCGTCAGCGAGGTTACGCCGGCGCGCGCCGAAAGGGAGGCGAGCGCCGCGCCGTTGCCGAGGCCGCGCATGCGGCCATGAGCGGGCGCGACGGCGAGCGCCGCCGCGGGCTGACGCGCGACGAGCGCGACCTCTGGAACGTCTTCACCAAAAAAATCGAGCCGTTGCGCGCGCGGCGGTTCGTTCCGGACGGCGATAGCGAGCCCGCACCGAAGGCGAAACCGGCGGCGGTGCCGAAGCAGCGCACTGCCGAGCATGTCGAGGCGCCGCGCATGGCTCCGCCGCCGCTGGAGCCGCTCGGGCGCCGCATGAAGCAGCGCGTCGTGCGCGGGCGCGAGGCAATCGGCGAAAGGCTCGATCTGCACGGCATGACGCAAGGCGAAGCCCACGCCGCGTTGCTGCATTTCCTCCGCAAGGCCAGCGCACGGCAGCAAAAGCTCGTGCTGGTCGTGACCGGCAAAGGCGGGCGCGGCGGGGTCGAGCGTGACCGCGGCGTGCTGCGCCGGCAGGTGCCGCACTGGCTGGCGCTGCCGGAATTCCGGGCCTTTGTGATCGGCTTCGAAGAGGCGCACGTCGCCCATGGCGGCGAGGGCGCGCTCTACATTCGCGTCCGCCGGGCGCGATCCTAGTTGCCCAACGCGCGCGGCCGCGCGATCATCGGGCGGCTACCGACAGGCGAGAAAACCCATGCCGCGCCTCGTCCTATTTTGGCTGACAGTGATCCTGAGCCTGCTGCTTGCCGCCGGCGCGGCCTCGGCGCAGCAGGACATGAAAGCCTCGGCGCCGAAAAAGATGACATCGCCCGATCAGAAACGGCGGATGCAGTCGTGCCAGAGAAAAGCCGAGCAGCAGAAGATCGCGATGCATCAACGCGCCAAGTTCGTCATGGATTGCATGAAGAGCGGGAAGTAGGGCTCAGAACCCGTGACGTTCATACATACTCTCCGTCTTCATGGCGGCCAGACCCTCAGGGGACGGAGAAGCACCTCAACTCATCTTGAGGGGTATATTGCCCATGAAATCGCGCTTGCCGATATCGAGGCCATTGTGGCGCAGAATCGCGTAAGCCGCGGTGCAATGGAAATAGAAGTTCGGCAGCACAAAGTGATTGAGGTAATCTTCGCCTTTCATCTCGCCTTTCTTCGGCCCGAGCGGAAAGGTGATGGCGCGGTCGGCGGAAGCGTCCATCGCCTTTGAATCGAGCGTCTTCAGAAACGCGAGCGTTTTCGCAATCCGCTCCTTCAGCTGCGCAATGGTCGTCTCGTTGTCCTCGAATTTCGGGGGCTCGATGCCGGCAAGCCGTGCGGAGCCGTTCTTGGCCTGATCGCAGGCCACCTGCACCTGGCGCGCCAGCGCGAACATGTCGGGCGCCAGCCGCGCGTTCACCAGAACGCCGGAGTCGAATTTTTTCGCGCTGGCGTAGCTTTCCGCCTTGTCGAGTACGGCGGAAAGAGCGGAAAGCGCGATTTCAAATGCTGGAAGCGAGGCCTTGGACATTGAGAACGGCATGAACGTATTCCCCTATTTCAGAAGCTCTCCGACGCCGCCCGCCTGATCCGCACGCGAAACGTTGAAGGCCGCCTCCCACACCGCCACCTTGCCGCCGCGCATCAGCCAGGTCTCGACGCCGAAGCCTTTCATGCGGGCGCCGCTTTCGGCGTCATCCCATTCGCCGGACCAGACGTTGGCGATGATGTCGCCGCTGAGCGAGCGCAATTCCTTGCGCAGGCGATAATTGTTCTGGCGCCTGCTGCGCGTCGTGAAGAAATCGCGCAAACGCTCGCGGCCGCGGAATTCCGGCACCGTGCCGAAGCGCACCACGCAATCGTCGGTGAAGCCGTCAACCAGCGCATCGACATTCCACGGCAGGAACAGCGATTCGACGTGTCGCACCAGCGCCTTTGCCTCTTCGATCGTTTGCGGATTTCGGCTCGCGGTCTGGACAGTCATTTTCTCTCTCCCGGTTTTGTCCGGATTATTCGGGAATCCACGGGTGAGTCCAGATCGCGAAACCTCAATTTTGTCATTCCAGGTTTGCGAGGTCCGCTTGCGTTCCGGAATGACAGCGACTTCAAAGGATAAACCGGCTCAGGTCGGCGTTCCTGGCCAGGTCGCCGATGTGCTCGTGCACGTAGGCGGCGTCGATGGTGATCGATTCGCCGGAGCGGTCGGGCGCGGCGAATGAAATATCGTCCAGCACGCGTTCCATCACGGTCTGCAAGCGGCGCGCGCCGATGTTCTCGATCGAGCCGTTCACCGAGACGGCGATGTCGGCGATGGCGTCGATCGCATCTTCGCTGAATTGCAGCGTCACACCTTCGGTCTGCATCAGCGCCACGTATTGCTTGATGAGAGAGGCCTCCGGCTCGGTCAGGATGCGGCGGAAGTCGTCGCGGGTGAGCGCCTTCAGTTCGACGCGGATCGGCAGCCGGCCCTGCAATTCCGGCAGCAGGTCGGACGGCTTGGAGAGGTGGAATGCGCCTGAGGCGATGAACAGGATGTGGTCGGTTTTCACCTGGCCGTGCTTGGTGGCAACCGTCGTGCCCTCGATCAGCGGCAGCAGATCGCGCTGCACGCCCTCGCGCGAGACATCCGCGCCGGTGCGTCCTTCGCGCCCGGCGATCTTGTCGATCTCGTCAAGGAAAACGATGCCGTTCTGCTCGACGGCGCGGATCGCGTCCTGCGTGAGTTGCTCGTTATCGAGCAGCTTGTCGGATTCCTCATTGACCAGAAGGTCATGCGAGTCGTGCACGGTCACGCGCCGCGTCTTGGTGCGGCCGCCGCCGAGCTTGCCGAAAATGTCGCCGATCGAAATCGCGCCCATCTGCGCGCCGGGCATGCCGGGGATCTCGAACATCGGCACGCCGGAGCTTCCGGCCTGCAATTCGATTTCGATCTCCTTGTCGTCGAGTTCGCCCGCGCGCAGCCTCCGGCGGAAGGTTTCGCGCGTCGCCGGAGACGCGCCGGGGCCGACCAGCGCATCGACCACCCGCTCTTCCGCGTTCAGCTCGGCCTTCGCGCGCACGTCCTTGCGCTTGCGCTCGCGCGTCATGGTGATGCCGATCTCGACAAGATCGCGCACGATCTGCTCGACATCGCGCCCGACGTAACCGACTTCGGTGAACTTGGTTGCCTCGACCTTCAGGAACGGGGCGCCGGCGAGCTTGGCAAGCCGGCGGGAAATCTCGGTCTTGCCCACGCCGGTCGGCCCGATCATCAGGATATTCTTCGGCAGCACCTCCTCGCGCAGCCGCTCATCGAGCTGCAGGCGCCGCCAGCGGTTGCGCAGCGCAATTGCAACCGCGCGCTTGGCGTCGTTCTGCCCGACGATGAAACGATCGAGCTCGGAGACAATCTCGCGGGGGGAAAAGGAGAAGTCGGTCATGGTCGCTATTTACTCTCTACGTCATCGTCCGCGAAAGCGGACGATCCAGTAACCGATGGTCTATCGAGAATGGCGCATTCCGGCGATTACTGGATGCCCCCGCTTTCGCGGGGCATGACAGCTTCAACTTGTCTTCAACGTCTCAATCGTCACGTTCCGGTTGGTGTAAACGCAAATCTCCGCGGCGATGTCGAGCGACTTGCGCACGATCGCCTCCGCATCGAGCGGCCCGTCGATCAGCGCACGCGCCGCGGCGAGCGCGTAATTGCCGCCCGATCCGATGCCGGCGACGCCGGCTTCCGGCTCCAGCACGTCGCCAGTGCCGGTGAGCACAAGCGAAACCTGGGCGTCTGCAACGATCATCATCGCTTCCAGCCGGCGCAAATAGCGGTCGGTGCGCCAGTCCTTGGCGAGCTCGACGGCGGCGCGCAACAGCTGGCCGGGATATTGCTCGAGCTTGCCTTCAAGCCGTTCGAACAGCGTGAAGGCATCGGCGGTTGCGCCGGCAAAGCCGCCGATCACGTCGCCCTTGCCGATGCGGCGCACCTTTTTTGCGTTTGCTTTAACGATTGTCTGGCCGATGGAGACCTGGCCATCGCCGCCGATCACGACTGTGCCGCCCTTGCGAACGGTGAGAATGGTGGTGCCGTGCCAAGCCGGATTTGCCGGCATTTCACTCGATGTCATACGCAAGGTCCTCTGCGGCGTAAGCACATGTAGGAAGAACGCGGTGCCGGTGCAAATATCGGCGCTTCCTCGTGTTTGCGTCGATTTCGGCTACAGGCTCGATTGTCCGGCATTGATATCCGCTTTGTGCGACGTCGGGTAGGTGGCGCGAGACCGAGCGCAGGTTGACATCATGCTCGCGCATCCTACATTCGTCGTTATGACGAAGCTGTTGCGCCATTCATTGCGTCTGTTTTTGCGCGCGGGCGGCCTGCAAGCACACAGGTAGCCCGGACGACGGCATTCGTGCGTCGATCCGGGCCTTTCGTCATCTTCTGAACAAATAGTCAAGCTGCCATCGCCTCGACCCGTTGCGTCGAGTCGGTCTCTTCGCGTTCCAACGCCTACTGCTGGAGAACTGCCATGTCCGACGCCCTCACAAAGCTGCCGACCATCAGCCTCACGGAGCACGACTTCGTGCGCCTGGATCGTCTCGTTGCGGCCGCCGCGCGAACGTTTCCGCGCACGGCCGATTTTCTCGCGCGCGAAATCGCGCGCGCCACCATCATCGAGTCGGATGCCCGGCCGCCCGGCCTGGTCAGGATGGGATCGACGGTGAAATACCGCGATGACGCCACTGGGCAGCTGAGAACGGTGACCCTGGTCTTTCCCGACGAAGCCGATCTGGCGTCGGGCAAGGTCTCGGTCATGACGCCGGTCGGCGTCGCGCTGATAGGGCTCTCCGTCGGCCAATCCATCGAATGGCGAACGCCGGGCGGGCTGCGTTC
>DASSRW010000194.1:0-10188 GCA_035701545.1 Pseudolabrys sp. | reverse complement strand
ATGCCGACGATCATGATGACCGGCATCACCAGCGGCAGGATGGCCCCGCCGCTTGCTTTCAGGAACTCCGCAAAACTTGCGCGCGGCGCCCGCGGCGTGCCGCGGTACCAGGACATCAGGTAAATCGCGAGCATCAGCAGGATCGCGATCCCCGCCGCCGGCAATAGCCCCGCGATGAACAGCGTGCCGATCGAGATCGGCGTCACCGAGCCCAGCACCAGCATGGCGATGCTGGGCGGGATCGTTTCCGACATGGCGCCGGCGGCCGAGAGCACCGCGGCTTCTTCTTCCGGCCGGTAGCCCTGCCGCTTCAGTTCACGCCGCATTACCGAGCCGACCGCGACCACGTCGGCGGCCTTCGAGCCGGAGATGCCGGAGACGAGATAGATCGTCACCACGACCACTTGCAGCAGCCCCCCGCGCAAGTGGCCGACCAGCGCCATGGCGAAGCGCACCAGCCGCACGCTGATGCCGCCTTTTTCCATGATGAGCCCGGCCCAGATGAAAAACGGCAGCGTGAGCAGGATGAAATGGCCAGTACCGTCGACGGTGTTCTGCGCCGCCGCGATCATCGGGGCGGAATCGGTGATTTGCAGGAAGAAGATCGACCCGAGCAGCATCGAGAAGCTGACCGGCAGCCCGAGCAGCACCACGACAAAAAACAGGATCAGCATCAAACTCAATGACAGGCCGATGCCGGGCTTCGGAATGGGCAAGTAGCCGAGGGCAACGACGGCCGCGATCATCGCTATCACCACGCCGCCGGCGATGAGCACCCTGCGTCCCGGATACTCGAACACGAGTCGCTCCACCGCGAACAATGCGATCAGCGCAAGCCCGACGGTAAACGGCAGCACGATCCACGCCGTGCTGATTTGCAGGATTGGTGTGCGCGCGGTCTCCGCCACCGCGAGCAGTTCGAACGACACGTCGAGCGCGATCAGTGCCACGCAGAGAATGAAGACATCGACGCCGATCGCCACCGCCTGCCGCAACGCATCGGGAAAAAATCGCGTGACGAACTGGATCGCCGTGTGATGCCGCGCGCGATAGGCGAGCGCGCCGCCAAGGAACGCCAGCGTGGTCAGGCAAAGCTTGGAGGCTTCCTCGCTCCACAGCAGCGATTGCGTCAGCAGAAAACGGATCGTCACGTCGGTGATGACGACGGCAAACTCCGCGATCAGCGCCGTCACCACGGCGACGCGCGCGGCGGTGTCGATGTAGTCCAGCGCAGCGCGCGCGGCCTTGGCCGTGCGGCCTTGCCGCCAGCCCAAGCCGTACCCCGCGAAGGGCACGGAACGTTCGGTTGCGATGGAGGCCGCTACGCGGCCTTCGCTTTCCGCGGTCACCACGTATTCCGGTCAGGCTTCGGCTTGCTTGACGACGGAATCCATCAAATCGCCGCCGATGACGTTGCGGAAATCCTTGTAGACGCTGTCGAGCGCCTTGCGGTAGGCGGCGCGGTCCACGGGATTGATGGTGAGACCCTTGCCCTTGAGGAAGGTCGAGGTCTCGTCCGTTTTCTGCACCATGGTCTTGCGCCAGTCGCCGGTCAGCTCGTGCGCCGCCTCGCGCAGATTTGCCTGGATGTTCTTCGGCATCGCGTCGAACTTGCGCTTGCTCACCATCATCACGCCAGCATTATAAACGTGGTTGGTGAGATTGATCGTCTTGACCACCTCGTAGTGCTTCGCCGACGGCAAGGCGATGATCGGCGTCTCGATCGCCTCGATCGTGTGCTGCGACAGCGCGAGGTAGATTTCGCTGTAATCGATGGCAATCGGGTTGGCGCCGAGCGTGCGGAACATGGCGGCGAAGATCGGACCCGGCTGCACGCGGATCTTCAGGCCCTTCATGTCCTGCGGCTCCGGCACCTTGCGGTCGATTGTCGAGGTCACGCGCCAGCCCCAGTAGCCGTAGGAGAGGCCGTAAATTCCCTTCGGCGGCAGCAGGCTTGCAAGGTGCGCGCCGGTCGGCCCGTCGAGAATCTTCTCCGCGGTGGCGAGGTCCTTGAACAGGAACGGCAGGTCCATCACCTGGAACTGCGGGATCAGCGTATCGATGTAGCCCGACGTGTGCGCGCACAGATCGATGATGCCGGTCTGCAAGCCGGTGAGGATGTTGGTCTGGCTGCCGAGTTCGCCTGTGCTGAACACCTGTACTTCGATGGCGCCGTTGGTCTTCTTCTTCACATTGTCGGCGAAACGCAGCAGCACCTGATAAAGCGGATGGTTGCGCGTGTCGGCAAAGGTGCATTTGAGTGTTTGCGCCGCGAAACTGTTGCGGGCGAAATAGGGAAGGGCAACCGCTTGCGAAGCGGCCAGCGCCGCGGTCTTCAGGACGGCACGTCGATTGATCATGGGCTTCCTCCCGGCGATTATGATTTTTCGTGAAGGCAAGCGTAACATGACAAGCGAGACGCAACTACCGCTTTGCGGCCATGCATTTTTGGCTCTGGACGTTGCCTGCGGGGAATGGATAGCGCTTGTAACGATGTGAAAACAGTGAGGTGTTTCCGTGCGCGGCAAGGGAAATATGCGAACCGGCGGCGAGATTCTGGTGGACCAGCTGGTTGTCCACGGCGTGCGGCACGTTTTCTGCGTGCCGGGTGAAAGCTATCTCGCCGCGCTCGACGCCTTTCACGACCGCGACATTGCGCTGACCGTGTGCCGGCACGAGAGCGGCGCCGCCATCATGGCGGAAGCGGTGGGCAAGCTTACCGGCAGACCCGGCGTCTGCTTCGTGACGCGCGGGCCCGGCGCGAGCAACGCCTCCGCCGGCATTCACATCGCGCAACAGGACTCGACGCCGATGATCGTCTTCGTCGGTCAGGTCGCGCGCGAGATGCGCGGCCGCGATGCGTTCCAGGAGCTCGATTATCGCGCCGTGTTCGGCACCATGACGAAATGGGCGACCGAGATCGGCGATCCGGCGCGCGTTCCGGAAATCGTCTCGCGTGCATTCTACACGGCCACCAACGGACGCCCCGGCCCCGTCATCGTCGCGCTGCCGGAGGACATGCTGGTTGAGCAGGCGGCGGTTTCCGATGCGCCGCCGTTCGAGCCGATGGAAATCTGGCCCGGTGCTTCCAACATGACACAACTGCAGGCCTTGCTTGCGGAAGCGAAGCAGCCGGTCGCATTGCTCGGCGGCAGCCGTTGGTCGCAGGAGGCGAGCGACGCAATGATGCGTTTCGCCGAGAAATTCGCCCTGCCGGTCGCGACCACGTTCCGCCGCGCGCATCTGTTCGATGCGCTGCATTCCTGTTACGCCGGCGACCTCGGCATCGGTCCCAACCCGAAGCTGCTCGCGCGCGTGAAAGCCGCCGATCTTGTTCTGCTGATCGGCGGACGGCTGAGCGAAATGTCGTCGCAGAGCTATACGCTTTTCGACATTCCCGGCCCGCAAACGAAACTCGTGCACGTCCACCCAGGCGCTGAAGAGCTCGGCAGTGTCTATCGCCCGCATCTCGCCATCAACGCCGCGCCGACCGCGTTCTGTGCCACGCTCGATCGCGTGCAACCGCCGAAGGAGATACCGTGGCGCGAGGAGACCAAAACTGCGCACGCGGATTATCTCGCGTGGTCGGAGAAGGCGACGAGCGTGCCGGGTGCGGTCAATCTCGGCGAGATCATGGTGTGGCTGCGCGAAAATCTTCCGCCGGAATCGTTCATCACGAACGGCGCTGGCAATTTCGCCGGATGGATTCATCGCTTCTACCGTTTCCGCCGTTTTAGCACGCAGCTTGCGCCAACCTCCGGCTCGATGGGTTATGGCGTGCCGGCGGCAATCGCGGCGAAAATTCTCAATCCGCAGCAGACCGTCGTTTGCCTCGCCGGCGATGGCGACTTCCTGATGACGGGCCAGGATTTTGCAACCGCCGTGCAATACAACATTCCCGTCATCATTCTTGTCGCCGACAACGGCCTTTACGGCACCATCCGCATGCACCAGGAGCGTGAATATCCGGGACGCAACGTGGCCACCGCGTTGAGGAATCCGGACTTTGCCGCTTACGCCATCGCCTTCGGCGGCTACGGCGCGCTGGTCGAACGGACGGCGGATTTTTCGTCGGCATTTGCGCAAGCCGTGGCGACCGGAAAGCCGTCGATCATTCATCTCAAGATCGATCCTGAAGCGATCACGCCCTCCGCGACGCTCACAGGAATCCGCGAGAAATCGCTCGCCGGCGGAGGCGGCGCAAGCGGAACGCATCGGAGCTGAGAACGTAGGGTAGAAGAACGCAAGTTTCGTGCTATATTTTGCGCGATGACAAAACTTCTGCAGGACGTCATTGAACGTATGCGCCATTGGCCTGAAGAGCGCCAGGACGAGGCCGCGCACGTATTGCTGGACTTGGAGGCGCAACAGGCAAGCCGCGTCCGGCTGTCGGCAGAGCAGGTGCGAGAGGTCGAGCGGATTCAGCGGTCTGTGCGCGAGGGCGCGGCCGTGTTTGCCACTGATGAGCAAATGGCCGCTTTCTGGAAAAAATGCGGCCTGTGAGGCTTCGCTTCACGGCCAATGCGCTTTCTCATTGTGGACAATATCCATGAATTTATCGCGGCGCGGAATGAAGCCGCGGCGCGCCGAATTTCCTTCGATATCCGTGCGGCGGCTGAACGCCTGCGTGCATTTGCCCGGATGGGACGACAAGGGGATGTTGAGGGTACCCATGAATGGGTCGTACGCGGCTCGCCTTACATAATCGTTTATGAGTTCGACGAGTCGGATTCGGAAATCCGAATTCTTGCCGTTTTTCACGGTGCGCAGAATCGCGCTGAATAGATTCGAGCCTTGCATTCTTGCCGTGAATCACCACTCATTCCTTTCATGCCCTATCGCCGCACCGAGAATGTCGTGCGCCGTCTCGCCGCGCGCGAAACGTCGATCCTGAAGGCAGCCGGCGTCGCGGCGGCGAACGGCGGCATGGCGGCGGTGCAGATCGCGCCGGTGGCCGCGCGTGCCGGTGTCGCGGCCGGAACCGTGTACCGCTATTTCCCGTCGAAAACGGACCTCGTCGCCGAGCTGGTGGCCGATGTCGCCGCACGCGAGATCGGCGCGATGCGCGAGGCGGCGGATAGAGCGCCGGGACCGCTGTCCGCGGTTGCCGCAGCGGTCGCAACCTTTGCGGTGCGCGCGCTGCGTGAGCGCCGCCTGGCCTGGGCCGTCATCGGCGAACCGGTCGATGCCGGGATCGATGCGGCGCGGCTCGACTTCCGCAAGGCGCTCGCGGCGGAAATCGATCAGCGCATCCGACGTGCCATCGCCGGAGGCCATTTGCCCGATCAGGATAGCGCGCTGGCGGCGCGCGCCATCGTCGGCGCGCTCATGGAAGCCCTGGTCGGCCCGCTGGCCGAACCGCTCGACGCCGACGCCGCCAGAATGCGCGAGGCGGCGCAGACGGCGACCGTGCTTGCGTTGCGCGCGCTCGGCGTCGTCGACGCGCGCGCTCGCGGACTGGTAGCGCAATGCGCGCTGCCGCTTCCCGTACCACACCGTTAGCGCAAATTTGCTTTTGATTGAATTCGCGCGGAGCGCGGTTCACCTCTCCCCTGTGGGGAGAGGTCGGATCGCGGAACGCGATCCGGGTGAGGAGGAATAGGCGTATCGAGAATCATGCGCCCCCTCACCCCCGCCCCCCAACGGGGAGAGGGAGCACGCCCTCATACGCGGTGGCGCTTCAATGTTAAGCAAAAGCACTTTAAGGCGACGCAGGAGACGTGCCCAACGGTTTATCGAGCGTCAGCTGCACTGCTTTGACGCCACGTTCGGTCGGGTCGTCGGTCACTCGAAAGCCGAGCTCGGAGCACATCTTCAGCATCGTCGTGTTTTCCGCCAGTACCTGTCCGCGGATGCCTTTGAGTCCCTTGCGCCGCGCAAAGGCGATCATGTGCTGCATCATGATCCAGCCAAGCCCGCGCCCCTTGAGCCTCGATTGAACAAGGATGGCAAACTCCGCGCTCGCGCCACCCTCGTCGTCATGCAGACGCACCACGCCGAGCATGCCCCCGCTGCGCTCGTCGATCGCGATGAAGGCCATCGCGCGCGCCGGGTCGTAGTTGATGAGCCGGTCGAGCATCTGCTGGCTGACCTCGTGTGTCGGTACGAACAGCCGCAGGCGCAAGTCGTCGGGCGTGACCGCGGCGAGAAAGTCCGGATAGAGCGCGGCGTCCTCCGGCATCAGCCGGCGCAGCAGCACCGGCTCTCCATCGTGCAGGACCACATGTGTTTCGTTCGGGTTCATCCGCTTCGCCGGCGAACAGCGCCACGTCAGCCGGCCAACGCCACGGCCCAGCCTGCGCGCGGCCATGCGACCTTTCGCCGTGGCCGCAGAAGCCGGCGTCGCCGATCGTTTCCGAATGACTTTGGCGGCCCTATGTATCGGTCGTCAATTGGCTGTATCTTGCGTGGATCGAATACGAGGACGTTGAACCGATGCCGCTGCGCATGCCCGAACTGGACGCTGACGTGCTGGCGCGCCGCGAGCGCATCGTCGCGACGTTGCGCGCCATCGTGCCGGGTGAGGGGGTAATCGCGGGTGAGCGCGAGATGAAGCCCTACGAGACCGACGGGCTCACCGCCTACAAGCAGCTTCCGATGGTGGTCGTGTTGCCGGAGACCACCAGGCAGGTTTCTGAAGTGCTTGCTTACTGCCACAGCGAGGGCATCCGCGTTGTGCCGCGCGGGGCGGGCACCTCGCTCTCCGGCGGCGCGCTGCCGCTTGCCGACGGCGTGCTGCTCGGCATGGCCAAGTTCAACCGCATCCGCGAGATCGATTTCGACAACCGCGTCGCGGTGGTGGAGCCGGGCGTGACCAACCTCGGCATTTCGACGGCGGTCGCGCATGCCGGCTTCTATTATGCGCCCGATCCATCCTCGCAGATCGCCTGCACCATCGGCGGCAATATCGCGGAAAATTCTGGCGGCGTGCACTGCCTGAAATACGGCATGACGACCAACAACGTGCTCGGCTGCGAGATCGTGCTGATGAACGGCCACGTGCTGCGCCTCGGCGGCAAGCATCTCGATGCCGGCGGTTACGATCTGCTCGGCATCGTCACCGGTTCGGAAGGGCTGCTTGGCGTCGTGACGGAAGTCACCGTGCGCATCCTGAAGAAGGCGGAGGCCGCGCGCGCATTGCTCGTGGGCTTTCCCACGTCCGAAGACGCCGGTCAGTGCGTGTCGCGCATCATCGGTGCCGGCATCATCCCCGGCGGCATGGAGATGATGGACAAGCCGGCGATCCACGCAGCGGAAGAATTCGTCCACGCCGGCTATCCGCTCGACGTCGAGGCGCTGCTGATCGTGGAGCTCGACGGCCCGCAGGCCGAGGTCGATCACCTGATCGCGCGCGTCGAGGCGATCGCGAACAAGTGCAAGGCCGTCTCGTGCAAGATTTCGCAATCGGAGGAGGAGCGGCTTCTGTTCTGGGCCGGACGCAAGGCCGCGTTCCCGGCGGTCGGCCGCATTTCGCCGGATTACTACTGCATGGACGGCACCATCCCGCGCGCCAGGCTGCCGCTGGTGCTGCACCGCATGAAGGAGTTGTCGGGCAAATATGGCCTGCGCGTCGCCAACGTCTTTCACGCCGGCGACGGAAATCTGCATCCGCTCATTCTCTACGATGCGAACAAGCCAGGCGAACTGGAGAAGGCGGAGGAGTTCGGCGCCGAGATTCTGAAGCTTTGCGTCGAGGTCGGCGGCGTCCTGACCGGCGAACACGGCGTCGGCGTCGAGAAGCGCGACCTGATGCCCACCATGTTTTCTGAAACCGATCTTGATCAGCAGCAGCGACTCAAATGCGCCTTCGACGAGAAAGGCCTGCTCAATCCCGGCAAGGTCTTTCCCAAGCTGCACCGCTGCGCCGAACTGGGCCGCATGCATATCTCCGGCGGCAAGCTACCGTTCCCGGATATCCCGCGGTTTTAGATGACGGACATGTTGAAGCCCCGCAACGTCAGGGAGGTCGAGGAGGCCGTGCGCTGGGCGCTCGGCAACGAAAAGGCTTTGGAAGTCGCGGGCGGCGGCAGCAAGCGCCGGCTGGGCCGCCCGTGCCAGACGGACCTGACGCTCGATCTCTCCGGCCTGTCCGGCGTCACGCTCTACGAGCCGGAGGAACTGGTTCTGTCCGCGAGGGCCGGCACGCCGCTCGCCGAGATCGAAAAACTTCTGGCCGAGCACGATCAGGAGCTCGGCTTCGAGCCCGTCGATTACGGGCCGGTGCTCGGCCGCGCGCGCGGCGAGGGCACCATCGGCGGCGTCATTGCCGCCAATCTCGCCGGCCCGCGCCGCATCAAGGCCGGCGCCGCGCGCGACCACTTCCTCGGCGTCACCGCCGTCACCGGCCGCGGCGACACCATCAAATCCGGCGGCCGCGTCGTCAAAAACGTTACCGGCTATGATGTCTGCAAGCTGCTTGCCGGCTCGTGGGGCACGCTCGCCGCGATGACCGATGTCACGATCAAGGTCTTGCCGAGATGCGAAACGGAAGCAACCGTGGTCGTCGCGGGCCTCGACGACGCGCGCGCGGCGCAGGCGATGGCGGCGGCGATGGGATCGTCCTGTGACGTGTCCGCCGCGGCACATCTGCCCGATCACGTGGCGTCCTCGTTCGACACCTTGCCGAAGGCGGAAGCCTCCACGGTTCTGCGTCTCGAAGGCTTCGCGCCCTCGGTCGCGCATCGCAAGGAGGTGCTGGCGGCGGCAATGAAGCCGCTCGGCGCCGTAACGATCGTGGATGAAACATCATCGCGCGCGCTCTGGCGCGCCGTGCGCGAGGTGAAGCCTTTCGCGGCGGACGGCGGTCCCGCGCGCCCCTTGTGGCGCATCTCCACCGCGCCGATGAACGGATCCATCATCGCCGCGCAGATCACGCCGGCGGCGCAGATGTTTTACGACTGGGCCGGCGGCTTGATCTGGGTCGCGATGCCCTTTGCCGACGAGCCGGACGCCGCATCGATCCGCCGCGCCGTGGCCGAAGCCGGCGGCCACGCGACGCTCATCCGCGCGCCGGCCGCGGTGCGCGCGTCGGTCGACGTGTTCGAGCCGCAGGAATCCGGCGTCGCCGCCGTGAGCAAGCGGGTAAAGGAAAGCTTCGATCCGAAAGGCGTGCTCAACCCGGGCCGCATGTGGGCGGGGGTGTGATGGTGTGGCGCGCGGTATTCGGACTTTTCCCGGGCGCAGCGCAGCGTGAAACGCTGCGCTGCAGACCCGGGATCGTTACAACTTCTGCCTTCGGAACGATCCCGGATCAGCGGTGCATCACTGCGTGCTGCACCGCGTCCGGGACAAGCGAGCAGTAATGCAGACTTCATTCACCCTCGCGCAGCTTGCCGATCCGAACGTCGCGGAGGCCGACAAGATCCTGCGCGCCTGCGTGCATTGCGGCTTCTGCACCGCGACCTGCCCGACTTACGTGCTGCTCGGCGACGAGCTCGATTCCCCGCGCGGGCGCATCTACCTCATCAAGGAGATGCTCGAGCACGACCGCCCGGCCACGCGCGACGTGGTCAAGCACATCGACCGCTGCCTCTCGTGCCTCGCCTGCATGACCACGTGCCCGTCCGGCGTGCATTACATGCACCTCGTCGATCCGGCGCGCGCGCACATCGAGAAAACCTACAAGCGCCCGTTCACCGACCGCGTCATGCGCGCGCTGCTCGCGCGCGTGCTGCCCGACGTGACGCTGTTTCGGCTGGCGCTCGTCGGCGGCCTGCTCGCGCGTCCGTTCGCATTCCTCTTCGAGGCGGCCGGGCTCAGGCGTTTCGCCGCCATGCTGCGCCTCGCGCCGACACGCATTCCGGCGGCGCCGGTGGACCGCATCGGCAAGACGTTCCCGGCGCAGGGCGGGCGGCGCGGGCGCGTCGCGCTGCTCTCCGGCTGCATCAATCCCGTGCTGTCGCCGTCGACGCTCGACGCCACGATCCGGCTGCTCAATCGCCACGGCGTCGAAGTGGTGATCGCCGCCGGCGAAGCCTGCTGCGGCTCGCTCGTGCATCACATGGGCCGCGACGACGAGGCGCGCGCGCAGGCGCGCAACAATATCGACGCTTGGACGCGCGAAATCGGCGGCGCGGGGCTCGATGCCATCGTCGTCACGGCCTCCGGCTGTGGAACAACCATCAAGGATTACGGCTTTACGTTCCGGAACGAGGCGGCCTATGCGGCAAAGGCCGCGCAAATCTCGAA
>DASSRW010000193.1:0-2570 GCA_035701545.1 Pseudolabrys sp. | reverse complement strand
CATATGAACCTCACTCGCAAGCACTTCGACACGCCCGTCGGCCCAATGATGGCGCTCGCGTCGAACGATGCCCTATGCGCGCTCGAATTCTGGAAACCGGGCCGAATGACGCGCCTCGACGCACGACTCCGCCGCTGGTTTGCTCCGTTCGAGGTCGAGGAAGGAACCAACGCCGTGATCACTCTCACCAGCGAATGGCTCGATCGTTATTTCGCTGGCGACCGGCCGGAAGATCCACCACTTGATATGCGCGGCGCAGCATTCGAGCTGAAGGTGTGGGCAGCGCTCCGCCAGATTCCGTTCGGCCAGACAACGTCCTACGGCGAGATCGCACGCCGCCTTGGCGCACCCGGCGCATCACGCGCCGTCGGCATGGCCAACGGCGCAAACCCGATCGCGATCATCGTTCCCTGTCACCGAGTGATCGGAGCAAACGGCACGCTCACCGGCTACGGCGGCGGCCTCGATCGGAAGAAGTGGCTGTTGAATCACGAACGCGGGCAGTTGGTCCTCGCACAGGAGGAAACGGAGGGTGCGGAGGCAACGGATTAACAACGGAGCAGCGGAGTAACGGAGGCGAAACGGAGGCGAGCGCGCGACCCGCGGCCGGCAAAGCCGGCCGGCGGCTGACGACGAAAGAGCCGACGAAAATACAAGCCCTGAATCGCGATGGCTTGCATTTTCGTCGGTTCTTTCGTCGTCAGCACGCGCCGGCTACGCCGGCGCTGGTCGCGCGCTGCAGCCGTTCTTCTCCGTTCGTCTCCGTTGCTCCGTTGCTTCTATGAAGCGGCTGTTGAAATCAACCGGAATCTCCGCGGAGTCCCTCTCCTTGTTGCTGCCGTTCGTCGTCGTCGTTGTGTGCCGTAATCCTGACGGAAGCCCGAGACGGATTGATCATCCTTCTATACGCGCTCGTCGTGGCGAAATGACTCGCCGGCGCAGGGTGTGATCCGTTGGGGATGACGCGCGAATCTCCGTAACGGCTCTCGCGTGCGGCCAAGCAACGAACCGCGCTGTCATCCCCATCTTGTGGCTCCGCCTGCCGGTCGAGGCGGGTGCCTTACGCCGCCCGCGCCGCGGCCGGCCGCCGGCCGGCCGTAAAGTCCTGCCCGTCTCGCCACATCGCAAACAGAATCCGCGCCAAGCGCCGGGCGAGCGCGATAATCGCGACTCGACGACCGCGGCGCGCGGCGAGCCGCCGCACCCACGCGTGGAGCGCCGCACTGCCGGCGGCGGGCGTGCGCCAGATGACCCAACACGCCTGCACCAGCATGGTCCGCGGCCGGGTCGGCCCGGTCTTGGTGATCGCCCCCCGGTGATGGCGGTCCCCTGAGCTATCTTCGCGCGGGACCAGCCCCAGATACGACGTCGCCGCCCCCGGGCTGCGGAAACGGGAGACCTCATCGAGCGCGGCGCGGTAGTGGAGCGCGGTGATCGGGCCGACGCCCGGTGCGGTCATCAGGCGTCGGGTGATCGCATCGCCCGCGGCCGCCTCGCGCGCCCACGCGTCTGCCGCGGCCAGCTGCGGCGCCAAGCCCTGTAGCATGGCGATCACCGGTTCCAGCGCCTCCTGCAGCGCGCGCGGCACGTCCAGCGCGGCATAGCGGACGACCACGGTGTGGGCCGCGCCGCTCCGAAGCCGTAACCCTTCGCTGCGCAGCGTGGCGCGCAGCAGATTAATCAGCTGCGTCCGCATGCGGATCAACTGCTCGCGGACCTGCAGGTGGCGCCGCACGGCGCGTTGGGCCCGCGAGACCCGATGGACCGCGCGATAAATGCCCCGGCGATTCGCGTCCGCGAGCGCGGCCACGTCGCGGCGATCGGTCTTAATCCGGCGGTGCCGGTCGCCATACATCGCCGCGTAATTGGGATCGGCCACGATGACCTCGTGCCCGAGCCCCTCCAGGTGCTGCGCTACCCACTCACTCTCGGTCCCGCTTTCCAGCAAGATCCGCATCCGCAGCCGGCCGCCGAACACCTCCGTCAAGCGAGGGCGCCGCGTGGGCACCCGGCGCTCGAGCACGACCTCGCCCGTCGCCGTCACAATGCGAATCTCACTTTCCTTCGTATGGAGATCGATGGCACCATATTCCATGGCTGGCTACTCCTTTGCGCCTTGAGCGCGTTTATTCTTGTGGAGCTCACGCTACCACGTTGGGATTAGCCAGCCGCTTCATCACATCTCCGTTGTCAATCCGTTCCCTCCGTCCCCTCCGTATCTGTAGACGAGAGCGAAACGCGATAGGATTCCCCCGTGGAAACTCCGCTCACTCCCCTGGAATTTGCACGCCGTGCACGCCGGCTGTACGGCAACCGTGAAGCCGTGATCGACGGCGCGCGCCGCCTCACGTACGAAGCCTTCTTCGCGCGCTGCGACCGCTGGTCGCGCGCGCTGCAGGATCTCGGCGTCCGGCGCGGCGACCGCGTCGCGTACATCGCCACCAACACGACCCGCCAGCTCGAGTCGTTCTACGCGGTCCCGGCAATCGGCGCCGTCCTCGTGCCGATCAACTACCGCCTGACTGCCGCCGACTTCGCTTACATCATCGGTCACAGCGGCGCCACGGTGG
>DASSRW010000192.1:0-6734 GCA_035701545.1 Pseudolabrys sp. | reverse complement strand
CCTGGGAGTGGATGTTCGATTCCCTCTACAGCGTCATCAACTGGTCCTTCATCGCACTTGGCGTCGTCACCCGAGAAGACGCGCCGAACTGGCTCGGCAATCCGTATCTGGCGATGCTGTGCGTCATCATCGTCAATGCCTGGCGCTTCTTTCCGTTTGCAATTGTCATCTTTCTGGCCGGCATCACCGCGGTGCCGCAGGACGTGATCGACGCGGCAACGGTTGACGGCGCAGGCTTCTGGCGCCGCAATTACCAGATTATCGTGCCGATGATCCTGCCGATCGTGGCCATCGGGCTGATTTTCGGCATCGTCTTCACCTTCACCGACCTCTCTATTGTTTTCCTGCTGACCAATGGCGGCCCCGCCGGCGCAACATCCGTGCTGGGCTTCGAGGGTTTCCAGGTCGGCATCGTTTCCGGCGACGTGGCGCACGGCGCCGCCATCTCGCTGTTCATGCTGCCGGTGCTGCTGATCGTGGTCATCGGAATGCTGCGCTTCATCCGGCGGCGGGATATCTGACATGCAACGCATCTTCGCCAAGGCCGCCCGCGAAACCTCCTTCTTCCTTGCGGTCGCATTCTTTGTCATCGTTTGCGCGTTCCCGTTCTACTGGATGGTGATCACCTCGTTCAAAGAAAACAGCGACCTCTACAACGTCACCAACATCCCGTTCTGGTTCACCGACCCGCCCACCCTCGAGCACTTCAAGTACCTCTTTGAGCAAACCCTGTTCGGACGTTGGCTGTTGAACTCATTCATCATCGGCGTCTGCGTCGTCGCGATAACGCTATTTGCGGCGATACCCGCCGGCTACAGCCTGGCGCGCATGACGAGCCGCAAGGGCGAGGCGCTCGGGATCGGCATTTTCCTGACCTACCTGGTGCCGCCGAGTCTGTTGTTCCTTCCGTTGTCGCGAATTGTCGCTGATCTCGGGCTGCAGAATTCGATGTGGTCGCTGGTGCTGGTCTACCCGACCTTCACAATCCCGTTCTGCACCTGGCTGCTGATGGGGTTCTTCAAGGCCATGCCGCCCGAGATCGAAGAGGCGGCGATCGTGGACGGTTGCAGCCTGTTCGGTGCCTTTATCAGGATGACGATTCCGTTGTCGCTACCGGCGATTCTGACGGTGGTGATCTTTACCTTCACCCTCACCTTGCAGGAATTCGTCTACGCGCTGACGTTCGTATCCTCGTCCGGCCAGAAACCCGTCACGCTGGGCGTCGCGACCGATCTCATCCGCGGCGACGTCTTCTACTGGGGCGAACTCATGGCCGGCGCATTGATTGCCAGCATCCCGGTGGCAATCGCCTACAACCTCTTTCTCGATCGCTTCATCTCCGGCATTACCGGCGGCGCCGTCAAATAGGCGGATCGCTTCACGCCGCTATGGTGTTATAACAGCACCATGAGCGACCGCGTAACCATCCTGCGCGAGCTTGAAAAAAAGGTACTGTGGCTCGCGAGCTGGACGATCCACAACGCCAACCATCTGCGCGAGAGCGCCGATGGATTGAAGGTCGGCGGCCACCAGGCTTCGTCCGCTTCGCTCGCCGGCATCATGACGGCGCTCTATTTCGATGTGCTGCGGCCGGAGGACCGCGTCGCGGTGAAGCCGCACGCGAGCCCAATCTTCCATGCGATCCAGTATCTGCTCGGCAAGCAGACGCGTGAGCACCTTGAAAAATTCCGCGGCTACAAGGGCGCGCAGAGTTACCCGTCGCGCACCAAGGATGCCGACGATGTCGACTTCTCGACCGGCTCCGTCGGCCTTGGTGTTGCGCAGACGCTGTTTTCATCGCTGGTGCAGGATTACGTGCGCGCGCACGGCTGGGCGCGCGAGCGCCGCGAAGGCCGCATGATCGCGCTCGTCGGCGACGCGGAACTCGACGAAGGCAATATTTTCGAAGCGCTGCTAGAGGGCTGGAAACAAGGCTTACGAAACTGCTGGTGGGTGATCGACTACAACCGGCAAAGCCTCGACGCTGTCGTGCGCGAAGGCTTGTGGCAGCGGTATGAGCAACTGTTCACCAATTTCGGCTGGGATGTCGTCATTCTCAAATACGGCTCGCTGCAACAGGCGGCGTTCAAGGAGCCGGGCGGCGACAAGCTGCGGCATTGGATCGACAACTGCCCGAACCAGCTTTATTCGGCGCTGGTTTTTGCCGGCGGCGCGGCGTGGCGCAAGCGGCTGAACGACGAGATCGGCGACCAGGGCGACGTGTCGCGCCTTATCGAAAAGCGCTCGGACGACGAGCTTGCGCGGTTGATGAACAATCTCGGCGGTCACGACCTGCCGTCCTTGCGTGAGGCCTTCCACGCAGTCGACCACGACCGGCCGACGTGCTTCATCTGCTACACTGTCAAGGGCTTCGGCTTGCCGATGGCCGGCCACAAGGACAATCACGCCGGACTGATGACACCGGCGCAGATGGAGACTTTCCGCGCAGCGATGAACGTGCGCGCCGGTCACGAATGGGACAAATTTGAAGGCCTGCCACTGCCCGAAGATGAGCTTCAGAGCTTCCTCGACAACGTGCCGTTTGCGTCGGCCGGCACGCGGCGGCTGAAAGCGCCGGCGATCGACGTGCCGGACGAATTGCCGCTCACGTTTCAGGCGGTCACGTCGACCCAATCCGGCTTCGGAACGCTGCTGAATGAAATCGGCCGCGGCGACAGCGAATTTGCCCGCCGCATCGTCACGACATCGCCGGACGTTACCGTGTCCACGAATCTCGGCCCCTGGGTCAACCGGCGCAAGCTGTTCGGCCGCGAGGCGATGGCAGACACGTTCAGGAACGAGCGCATCCCCTCGACCTTCAACTGGGAGTTCTCGCCCAGGGGCCAGCATATCGAGCTCGGCATTGCCGAGATGAACCTTTTCATCCTGCTCTCGGCGCTGGGTCTGTCACATTCAATCAACGGCGAACGCCTGCTGCCCATCGGCACGCTCTACGATCCGTTCATCGCGCGCGGCCTCGATGCGCTGAATTACGCCTGCTATCAGGACGCACGGTTCATTGTCGCCGCCACGCCGTCCGGCATCACGCTCGCCGGCGAAGGCGGCGCGCATCAATCGATATCGGAGCCGCTAATCGGGCTCGCGCAGGACGGCCTTGCCGCGTTCGAGCCGGCTTACGTGGACGAGCTCGCCGCCATTCTCGGCTGGGCGTTTTCGTACATCCAGAAGGATGGCGACGGCGCGCCGTCCGAACGCAACTGGCTGCGCGACGAAACCGGCGGCTCGGTCTATCTGCGCTTGTCGACGCGCCCGATTGAGCAAATCGAGCGCAAAATGACCGCCGAATTGCGTCAGCAGATCGTCGATGGCGCTTACTGGCTGCGCAAGCCGGGGCCGAATGCGCAAGTCATTGTCGCCTGTACCGGCGCGATCGCGCCGGAGGCCATCGCCGCGGTCGGGCTGGTCGCGGAAGACCGCCGTGACGTCGGTCTGCTCGCGGTCACCTCCGCCGACCGGCTCAACGCCGGCTGGACGGCCGCGCAACGTGCGCGCGAGCGCGGCCTCGTGCATGCGCGTTCGCACATCGAGCGGTTGCTTGCGGACGTGCCGCCGCATTGCGGCATCGTCACGGTTCTCGATGGGCATCCGGCGACGCTTGCATGGCTCGGCGCGGTCGGCGGGCATCGCGTGCGGCCGCTCGGCGTCGAGCATTTCGGACAGACCGGATCGCTGGCCGATCTCTACCGGCGCTATGGCATCGATGCGAACGCCATTGTTGCCGCCGCGCAGGCGATTGCACCCGGAAGGCCGATCCGCCACCTCAAGGCGCTGCCGTGAAACGGCGGTTCGTCGTCAGCCGTAATGCGGAATGCCGATCAGCGCCGCCTGCAGGAAGCCGATGACGATTGCGATGACGATCGCAATCACAATAACCGTGATCGTGTAGCCGAGCGATTTCTCGCTCGGCGATTTCATCATCACCGGCACGCCGGCATAGAAAAGGTAAAGCGCGTAGAGCCCGAGGATACCAAGGAAACTCAACGAGGGAATAAGCGAGAACACGCCAACGAGCCAGGCCGGCGTCGCCGCGTAAGCCGCGAGCTTGACCGCGCTGGTCATGTTCTGCGTGCCCTTGAACCTTGGCGCGAGCGCATCGGTGATGAAAGCCAGCACGTAAACGCCGACGAAGGTCAGAACGTAGCCGATGATCGCCGATGCGAGTGCCGTGCCGACCGGCACGCGATAGGTCATGCCGAGGGCCGAGAAGCCGACGAAGGCCGTCCCGATGAAGCGGCAAACGGCGGGGATCGCCGCAAGGATCGCGACGTAGTTGACGAAAATGTCCCGGATACTGTCCGGCTCGCGGTCAATGACCGGCCACTCGCTGTTGGGACTGAGGATTATCGCCTTGGCGCGTTCGACGAGATTCATGCTCCCCCTCCATGCGCGGCGAGCGGAGCCCAGGCTCCAATCCCGCGTGCGGATCCACGGCCGCGGCCGCCGAGAACGCGCGCGGCCAGCCTGAGGCGAAATGTCTCACGGTAACGGATGCCGATCAACGGGCCGCGGGCCGTCAGCGCGACTGATCCTCAAGAATCATGCCCGCCCCTTTTTCGGCGATCATGATGGTCGGCGAGTTGGTGTTGCCCGAGGTGATCGAAGGCATGATGGACGCGTCAGCCACGCGTAAATTCCGCAATCCCATCACGCGCAGACGCGCATCCACCACGGCCATGGGGTCGTCGTCGCGGCCCATCTTTGCGGTTCCAACCGGGTGAAAAATCGTTGTTCCAATGTCGCCGGCGGCCTTCACCAGCCCCTCTTCATCGTCGTCGCGCACCTGCGGCCCCGGCAGGTATTCCACCGGCGAATAGGGCTTGAACGCCGGCTGCGCCATGATCCGGCGGGTGATGCGAATCGATTCCGCGGCAATGCGCCGGTCTTCCGGCGTGGCGAGATAGTTCGGATCGATCGACGGCGCGGCCGTGGGATCCGCCGATTTCAGCTTCAGCTTGCCGCGGCTGGTCGGCCGCACATTGGCGAGGCTCGCTGTGAAAGCCGGGAACGTGTGCAGCGGATCGCCGAACTTGTCGAGTGACAGCGGCTGGATGTGATACTGCAAATTCGCGCGGTCCTGCGATGAGTCCGATTTCGTGAACGCGCCGAGCTGCGACGGCGCCATCGTGAGCGGACCGCGCCGGAAGAGCGCGTAGTTGACGCCCATCCACGCGCGCTGCGCGAGCGACTGATACATCTCGTTCAGCGTGCGGATGCCGGTCACCTTGTAGATCATCCGCATTTGCAGATGGTCGTGCAGGTTCGCGCCCATGCCCGGCTTGTCGAGCACGATGTCGATGCCGAGCTGCGACAAGTCGTTTGCCGGGCCGACACCCGACAACATCAGGATTTGCGGCGAGCCGATGGCGCCCGCGGCCATCACGACCTCGCCGCGGCAGCGCGCGGAACGCACGACGCCGTCCTGCCGCCACTGCACGCCGGCGGCGCGTTTTCCCTCGAACAGCACGCGCTCGACCAGGCAGCCGGTTTCCAGCCGCAGATTTTTCCGGCGCAGCACCGGCTTCAGAAAGCCGCGCGCCGCCGACCAGCGCCGCCCGCGCTTCTGGTTGACGTGGAAATAGCAGGAGCCCTCGTTGTCGCCGGTGTTGAAGTCGGCGACTTTCGGAATGCCGTATTGTGCCGCGGCCTCGCGCCACACGTCGATGATGTCCCAGCGCAGGCGCGGATATTCGACGTGCCATTCGCCACCGACGCCGTGGTGCTCGCTTTCGCCGAGGAAATGATCCACCTGCTTGCGGAAGATCGGCCGCACGTCGTCCCACGACCAACCCGGCAAGCCCAGCTGGCGCCAGTGGTCGTAATCGCCGGCCTGCCCGCGCATGTAGACCATCGCGTTGATCGCGGATGAGCCGCCGACCACCTTGCCGCGCGGATAATTCAGGCTGCGCCCGTTGAGACCCGGCTGCGGATCCGTCTTGAACATCCAGTCCGAGCGCGGATTGCCGATGGCGAACAGATAACCGACCGGGATGTGAAACCAGATCCAGTTGTCGGGTCCGCCCGCTTCAAGCAGCAGAACGCGGTTTTTCGGATTGGCCGAGAGCCGGTTCGCCAGTACGCAGCCCGCCGAGCCCGCGCCGACGATGATGTAGTCGAATTCACCTTCGATCGGTGCGCTGTTGGCCTTGCTTGTCATTGAGCGTTTCCATCCCGCGCATAGTTTGCGGCCCGCGCGTGCGTGTGGCAACCGCGTGTCATTCGCTGTTCCTTATCCCTCCCCGCTTTGCGGGGAGGGTGGACGCGAGCGGCAGCGAGCGGCCGGGTGGGGGTGCGTTTCAGTTGCGCGTAAACCCCACCCCGATCCTCGCTTCGCTCGGATCGACCCTCCCTTTGCAGGGGAGGGATAAAAGAGGCGCCGGCGCTGATCCGTCATCCTGAGGTGCTCGCCCGAAAGGGCGAGCCTCGAAGGATGGCGGCACCGCAGGCCGATCATCCTTCGAGGGCCGCGCTGCGCGCGCCCACCTCAGGATGACGGTGGAAAGGCTTGCGTGCTTGGCGGAACATCTGGCGGCATTTTTCTTCATCGGTGAGTGCAGGATGAAAGCAGGCGAACGCTATCGCCCCTGTTGTTTGGCCGGCCCGGGGTGGGCCCGTCTTCCTTTTCTCCCCCGGCCATGCCGAGGGGATGGAGCGCCGAGCGGCGCCACATCGTCGTTTCACGCCTTTCGGCGCGAGCGCGTCCAGCGAGACGCGCG
>DASSRW010000191.1:0-6552 GCA_035701545.1 Pseudolabrys sp. | reverse complement strand
GATGACGGGCTTGCGGCCGATCGCCGAGATCATGTTCTCCGATTTCCTCGCGGTGTGCTGGGACCTCGTCGCCAACGAGATCGCCAAGACGCGCTACATGACCAACGGCCAGGTGGCGCTGCCGCTGGTCGTGCGCACCGGCAACGGTGCCGGCTCGCGCTTTGGCGCGCAGCATTCGCAGAGCGTCGAGAACTGGTGCATGATGATTCCGGGGCTCAAGGTCGTGGCGCCGTCGAATCCGACCGACGTGATCGGCCTGCTGGCTGCGGCGGTGCGCGATCCTGATCCGGTGATTTTCCTCGAGCACAAGTCGCTTTATCCCACCAAGGGCGAGGTGCCGGACGGCGAGATCGTCGACAAGCTCGGCACTGCCAAGGTCGTGCGGCCCGGCAAGGATGCGACCATTCTCGCGCTCGCGCTCATGGTTCCGCGCGCCTTGCACGCGGCGGAAAAGCTGAAGGCGGAACACGGCATCGACTGCGAGGTTGTCGACGTGCGGTCCCTGGTGCCGCTCGACACGCAGACCATTCTCGGCTCGGTCGCCAAAACGCATCGGCTGTTCACGGTCGAGGAAAATCCGCGGCTGTGCGGCTGGGGCGCTGAGATCGTCTCGATCGCGGCCGACGAAGCCTTCTACGATCTCGACGGCCCGCCGGTGCGTATCACCACGCCGCACATTCCGCTGCCGGCCGCCGACATTCTGGAAGATGCGGTATTGCCGACGCCGGAGCGGGTCGCGGAGACGGTGAGCCGGAGTTTGAATAGTTGATAAATGGTGCGTGGCCAGGAGCACTGAGTGCTCCCTCTCCCCTTGGGGGAGAGGGTTGGGGTGAGGGGGCAAGTGACTCTCGATAGTCATTTTCCCCCGCACCCGGCGCACTTCGTGCGCCGACCTCTCCCCCAAGGGGAGAGGTGAACTGAGTGCGTGGCGCGTATGTTCGTGCCCTTATGAGGTGAGTCCCATGTACGACAATCTTCTCGCCAACGTTCCGACCGACCTGTGGATCGGCGGCAAGTGGCGCAAATCGTCCGACAACAGCCGTTTCGACGTGATCGATCCGGCAACCGAGCGCAAGATCGCGTCGGTCGCCAACGCCACGGTCGAGGACGCCAAGGCCGCGCTCGACGCTGCCGATGCTGCCTTCGAAGGCTGGGCCAAGCGCAAGCCGCGCGAGCGCGGCGAGATCCTGCGCAAGTGCTACGAGCTGATCATGCGCGACGCCGAGCGCTTCGCGAAACTGATCACGCTGGAGAATGGCAAGGCGCTGCCGGATTCGCGCGGCGAGGTTGCCTACGCCGCCGAGTTCTTCCGCTGGTACGCAGAGGAGGCCGTGCGCAATCTCGGCAGCATCTCGACCGCGCCGGCATCGGGCGCGCGTATCGTCGCGCAGCACAAGCCGGCCGGCATCGCCGTGCTGGTGACCCCGTGGAATTTCCCGGCTGCGATGGCGACGCGCAAGATCGGGCCGGCGCTCGCAGCTGGCTGCCCTGTCGTCCTGAAGCCCGCCTCCGACACGCCGCTCACCATGCTGGCGCTGATGCCGGTGCTGGAGGAGGCAGGCGTCCCGGCCGGCGTCGTCAACGTCATTCCGTCGCGCTCGTCGGGCAAGGTCGTCGGTCACATGCTGCACGACAGCAGAGTGCGCGTCGTGTCCTTCACCGGCTCAACGGAAGTCGGCCGCAAGCTGCTGCACGAGGCTGCCGACAACATTCTCAAGCCAGCGATGGAACTGGGCGGCAATGCGCCTTTCATCGTGTTCGACGACGCCGACATCGATGCCGCGATCGATGGCGCCATGGTCGCCAAGATGCGCAACATGGGCGAGGCCTGCACGGCGGCGAACCGCTTCTACGTGCACGAGAAAGTGCACGACGAATTTGCCAGGAAGCTCTCCGACAAGATGAAATCGCTGAAGATGGGCAACGGTCTCGACGAGGGCGTCAATCTCGGTCCGCTGGTCAACAAGGACGGGCGCGACAAGGTGATCGAGCTTGTGGACGACGCGGTGAAGAAAGGTGCCAAGGTTCTGACCGGCGGCAAGTTGCCGGAGGGGCCCGGCTTCTTCTATCCGGCGACCGTGCTCACGAATGTGTCCGACGATTCGAAGATGTTGAACGAGGAGATTTTCGGGCCGGTCGCGTCGATCCAGACTTTCAAGAGCGAGGACGAGGCGATCAAGCGCGCCAACGATACCGAATACGGCCTCGTCGCCTATCTCTATACCAAGGATTTATCGCGCGGCATGCGCGTATCGGAGAAGCTCGACTTCGGCATGATCGGCCTCAATCGCGGTCTCGTCTCCGATCCGGCGGCGCCGTTCGGCGGCACCAAACAATCCGGCCTCGGCCGCGAGGGCGCGCACGAGGGCATGATGGAATTCATGGAGACGCAGTACGTTTCGGTGAGTTGGTAGTTCGTGTCCCGGGCGCAGCGCAGCACGAAGTGATGCGCTGCAGACCCGGGACCTTATTGAATTCGGAGTTCGGGAAGGTCCCGGATCAGCATTGCACCGTTCGCGCTTCGCGCTCACGCTGCAATGCATCCGGGACAAGAAGGGGTTAAATGGACGTCCTGATGCCGCAGCTCGGCGAGACCGTTGCCGAGGGCAAGATCGTGAAATGGTTCAAGTCGGCCGGCGACGCCGTGAAGCCGGGCGACAACCTGTTCGAGATCGAAACCGACAAGACCTCAATGGAAGTCCCCTCGACCGTTGCCGGTACGCTGACCGATATCCGCTTCCAGGTCGGCGCTGTCGCCAAGGTCGGCGCGGTGGTGGCGGTGATTGCGGGGGCGGGAGAGGCGGCGCAACCGAACACGGCTGCGGCAGCAATTGCCCCGACCATGCAAGGCGAGACCTCTCCTTCGTTCGTCCCCCCGAAAGCGGGAACCCAGGGGCAGCAAGGATTGAACCCCCGCTTGCGCGGGAATGAGCGGGTGGAAAGCAGGGCGCTGGCCTATCCGCACATGGATCCGTTCCGCGAGGTGCGGACGCCGGAACGCAATTTTGGACCAGCCCGCATTGGCGGTGTCTCCACGACGCCTCTGGCGCGGCGGCTCGCAGGTGAGCGCGGCATCGATCTGTCGCGGATTAGCGGGTCGGGTCCGCACGGCCGCGTTGTCGCGGCGGACGTCGAGAAAGCGGCTCCCGCCGCGCGCGGGGTGGCGATGCCAGGCGAACCGAGCGCCGCGCAGGTCAAGGCGCTTTACGACGGGATCGCCTACGAGGAAATCCCGCTCGATTCCATGCGGGCGACCATCGCGCGGCGGCTGGTCGAGGCGAAGCAGACGATTCCGCATTTCTATCTGACGGCGGACGTGGATATCGGCCGGCTCCTCGCGCTGCGTGAAGAGGCGAATGCTGCCGCGCCCCCCCTCCTTAGCCCTCCCCCGCGAACGGGGGAGGGAAGGGTGGGGGCCGCATTCAAGTTTTCGCTGAATGATCTCATCATCAAAATGTGGGCGGCGGCCTTGCAGCACATTCCTGCTGCAAATGCCGTGTGGGCGGGCGACCGCATTTTGCGCTTCAAGGCGTCGGACATCGGCGTCGCCGTCGCGCTCGACGGCGGCCTCATCACGCCGGTCATCCGCAACGCGGAAGCCAAGACGCTCACCGCCATCTCCGCCGAGATGCGCGACCTCGCCGAACGCGCGCGTGCGAAGAAGCTTCAGCCGCGCGACTATCAAGGCGGCGCGTCCGCCATCTCCAATCTCGGCATGTACGGCGTGCGGGAGTTCTCGGCCATCATCAATCCGCCGCACGCGACGATTCTTGCGGTCGGCCAATCGCGCCGGGCGCCGGTCGAGACCGAAGATGGCGGCGTGAAGTTCGTGAGCCAGATGACGGTGACGCTGTCATGCGATCATCGCGTCGTCGACGGTGCGCTCGGCGCCGAGCTGCTGGCGGCGTTCAAGAAACTGGCCGAAAATCCGGTGTCGGCGCTGGTGTGATGCCGCGGGCGACTACGGCAGCGTGAAGTACAAAGGAAGCAATCCCGTATCGTGCAGGTACTCGAACAATTCCACCAGCGGGATCGCAACCAGAAACAGCAGCGCGTCCAGAAACGTCGTGACGATCGTCCGCGGATGCACCAGCAGCGTCGTCGGGCTTTCCCACATCGCCAGCCTCGGCATGAACCGCGGCACGCGCTCAAGATAGCGCCGGTACTCGTCATGGAATTGCTCGAGCATGGCGGCTTCCTCGCGCCAGGCCGTCCACAGAAACACGGCCCAGGCGAAGATGCCGCACACCAGCGCAACGGTCAGGCTGCCGAATTGCGCGCCGATGCCAAGCGCGCCGACGATCGAAAACAGGTAGAGCGGATTGCGGCTCACCGAATAGGGGCCTTGCGTCACCAGCTCGATATGCTTGCGCCCGCCGATATACAGCTGGCACCAGGTGCGGCCGAGAATGCAGGTGACGATGAGCACGACGCCCATCCACTCGATGCATTCGTGGACAAAGCCGCCGTCGCGCCAGTACGACCCGGCGACGAACAGGAAGCCGATCGAAAGCGAGATGGTCAGCGCGATAACCAGTTTACGCAGCGCAAGGCTCGGGCTGTGCCGAATGGCCGGTGCGGCCCCGTTCAAACCTGCGTCCATGTCGAATTCTTTCCAGCAGCGCCGCCCGCCGGCTTTATGATCTTTCGCCGCGCCCTGCACAAGGTTTAAGAGAGAGGCATCCGCAGGGCCTTCAACTTGTGGCAGCGTTGCGATTTACCGGAATAGTGGAGCAGAAAAATGGCTGGCGAAAAGCCCGATGTGCTGCTGGTGGGGAACAAAAAGCCTGTGATTGTCCGCGGCCTTGAGCCTGCCGTGACGCTCCATCATCTCTTCGACGCCGAGGATCAGGACGCCTTTGTCAAGGCGATCGGCGGCAAGGTGCGCGCGCTGGCGGTCGCCTATACGGCGAACAAAATTGATGGAAATTTTATGCAGCGCTTCCCGCGGCTCGAGCAGATTTCGAGCTTCGGCGTCGGCTACGACCACATCGATGCCAGGTGGGCCGGCGAGCACGGCATCGTCGTCACCAACACGCCGGAAGTTCTCAATGAGGAGGTCGCCGACACCGCGCTCGGCCTGCTCCTCTGTACGATCCGCGAGTTTCCGCAGGCCGACCGCTATGTGCGCGCCGGCAAGTGGGTACAGGCGCATTATCCGCTCACCAAGGCGACCCTGCGCAACCGCACCGTCGGCATTGTCGGCCTCGGCCGCATCGGCAAGGCGATCGCGCGGCGGTTGGAGGCATTCGGCGTGCCGGTGGTCTACCACAGCCGCAACCCGCAGCTGGACGCGAAGTACAAGTACTATCCCAGGCTCATCGACATGGCGCGCGACGTCGACACGCTGATGGTGATCGTGCCGGGCGGCGCGGCAACGCAGAACATGATAAACAGAGATGTGCTGGAAGCGCTCGGGCCGAACGGAATCGTTATCAACATGGCGCGCGGCTCCGTGGTGGACGAGCCGGCGCTGATCGAGGCGCTGAAGGCACGAAAGATCTATTCCGCCGGCCTCGACGTGTTCGCCAACGAGCCGCATGTGCCGAAGGAGCTGCTCGAGATGGACCATGTCGTGCTGTTCCCGCATCTCGGGTCTTCCAGCGAGGCGACGCGCGCCGCGATGGACCAGCTCGTCGTCGACAATCTGCTCGCCTGGGTGTCCGGCAAGCCGCCGCTGACGCCGGTGCCGGAGACGCCGTATCCGCCGAAGCGCCGGTGAAAGTGCGATGCGCGGCGCCGAGTTGCGACGTGGTCATTGCGGGGCGCGAGCGAACCCGGAATCCAGGCTCTTCAGCGCCAGCCGCGCTTTCATCGTTGGCATGCTCACTTGCGCTTCCTGCGGCGCATTCGCGCAAACGCCGCCGCCGCAACTCGGCGATTCCGCCAAAGCCGTCCTCGGCACATGGGAATTTTCCAACGCCGACCGCGAAAAAGTCTGCTCCGTCACCTTCAAGAGCGATCCGTCGCCGGTCGGCTTCAGGCTCGCCTTCGATCCCAATTGCGCGACGCTGTTTCCGCTTGTCGCCGATATCGCCGGCTGGAAATTTCCCGACAACGATCTGCTCTATCTGCTCGACGCGCGCGGCAAGGCGCTGGTTTCCTTCAGCGAGGTCGAGAACGGAATCTACGAGGCGCCGACGCCTGGGGTCGGCGTCCTGTTTCTGCAAAACGCGGCCGATGCGGCCGCGCCGGGCCGCCAGCCCGACGAGCTTGCCGGCGATTGGGCGATCGTTCGCTCGGGCGCGCCGTTGTGCACATTGGCGCTGACCGCGATGGCCGCGCGCGACAATCTCGCGTTGACGGTGAAGCCCGGCTGCGATCCGGCGATCGAGCGTGAAAATTTCCAAGCGTGGCAAATCGACCGCGACGAGATGGTGCTCTATCCGGCGCGCGGCAAGCCGTGGCGTTTCGAAGAAGCGGACAAGGGCGTCTGGCGGCGCGTCCCGGAAGGCGCCGACCCGATTTCGCTGGTGAAGCGGTAGTTGGGTTCCGGACGCAGCGCAGTACGAACTGGAAGGGGCTTCCGGCGCCGGTCATCACTGACGGCCA
>DASSRW010000190.1:0-7815 GCA_035701545.1 Pseudolabrys sp. | reverse complement strand
GATGATCATGATCTTGAGCGAGGGAAGCCTGAATTTCGATTTGGCGGGAGCGGCGCCCTCGCCTTCCGCGCCTTCTTCTGCTGCTGCTTCTTCTTCCGGCTCTTTGTCGGCTTCTGCCTGTTTTGCTTTTTTTTCCGCCATGGCTTCGACCCCGTTCGCATCCTGATGTGCGGCGCCTGCGAGCGGCGGCAACACGCGAAACAAAGGCCGCGGACGCCGTTTTCAGCGCCCCCGCCGGAAAAGGTAGGTCGCTATGGTTAACAGATTGTTTCCAGGCGCCCCCTCGGCCGGCATCTTTTGCCGCTCGAACGCGAATCGCGGGCTAATTCTGCCGCGCAAGCTCGCGCCATTTTTTCGATAAATCCCTGACGCGCCGCGCATTTCCGAATTGGCACGCGGGCTGCAACGCTTGCAGCGCTCGCGGGCTTGGGAGAGCGCGCGGCATTGCTGACAAGCCTCGGCCTCGGGAGGGCCGACCTTGCCGGCAAGGGGAGAATGCGCATGCAGAATGCCGTGCTGGTCGGGTTGTCGCGTGAGGTCGCGCTCGAGCGCGAGCTCAGCGTCGTCGCCAACAACATCGCCAACATGAACACCGCCGGCTACAAGGCCGACGGCTCGCTGTTCGAGGAATACCTTTCCTCGCGGGCGCGCGGCGCCGAGACCGGCAGCCGCGTGAGCTTCGTGCAGGATCGCGGCATCTGGCACGATATGAGCGGCGGCTCGATCGAGCATACCGGCAATCCGCTCGACGCGGCGATCAGCGGCCAGGGCTTCTTTGTCGTGCAGACGCCGAGCGGCGAACGCTACACCCGCAACGGCTCGTTCCAGCTCAACGCCGACGGCATACTCGTCACCAGCGACGGCTACGAGGTCGTCGGCGACGGCGGCCCGATCCGGTTTCAGCGCAACGACCGCCAGATCCAGATCAGCCCGGACGGCACGATCAGCGTGCGCGAGGGCACGTCGATCCAGGACTCGCAGCGCGGCAAACTGCGGCTCGTGAATTTTTCCGACCTGCAGCAGCTGCACAAGGACGGCAAGAGCTTGTTCGCCGCCGCCAACGGCGTGCAGCCGCAGCCGGTCGATACGATGACAACGGTTGTTCAAGGCTCGGTCGAAAAATCGAACGTGCACGCCGTCGTCGAGATGTCGCGCATGATCGAAATCACGCGCAGTTACGCGCAAGTCGCAGCCATGCTGCAACAGCAGGCGGATCTCGGACAGGCTTCGATCGACAAGCTTGCCGACGTTCCGGCCTGATGACGAAGAGGAGTTGAAATCATGCGTGCGTTGCTGACCGCCGCGACGGGAATGATGGCCATGGAGCTCAACGTCCAGGTCATCTCCAACAATCTCGCAAACATGACGACCACCGGCTACAAGCGCCAGCGGGTCGAATTCCAGGACCTGCTGTACGATCATGTGAGCCGCATCGGCACACAGACGTCGACCCAGGGCAACATCCTGCCCGTCGGCATCGACATCGGCTCCGGCGTGAAGACGGTCGGCACGCCGCGGCTGATGACGCAAGGCACGCTGTTGCAAACCGGCGGCAGCCTGGACGTCGCGATCCGCGGCGACGGCTTTTTCAAAATTCAATTGCCCGACGGCACGTTTGCCTATTCGCGCGACGGCTCCTTCCAGATGGATCAGCAGGGCCGCATCGTGACCGCGCAAGGCAATCTCGTGCAGCCGAGCATTACCATCCCGCCCAATTCCACCGGCCTCACCATCAGCCCGCAAGGACAGGTCTCGGTGATCCCGCAGGGCTCGACCACGCCGACGGTGCTCGGCCAGCTCATTCTCACCCGGTTCATCAACCAGGCGGGGCTGCTCTCGATCGGCGACAACATGTACACCGAGACTCCCGCCTCCGGCACACCGCAGGACGGATTGCCGGCGACCGACGGCGCCGGCGATCTCCAGCAAGGAAGCCTCGAACAATCGAACGTCGACTCGGTCACCGAGATCACCAACCTGATCGCGGCGCAACGCGCCTACGAGATGAACTCGAAGGTGATCACCGCGGCCGACCAGATGCTGTCGACCGCGTCCAACCTGATGCACTAGGAGCGGCCATGATCCGATCGTTCACGCGCGCAATGCATGCCGCAGGCTTGGCGCTCCTGCTGTTCGCACCGGCCGTAGAGGCGCAAACGCTCGCCGCGCTCGACGCGCCCAGGCCGCGGCTGCGCGCCGAAGCGGTCGTGTCGAGCGACGTCGTGCGCATCGGCGATCTCGTGGAAAATGCCGGCATCGTCGCCGACGTTCCGATTTTCCGCGCGCCCGATCTCGGATCGACGGGCACCGTGTCCGCGCAACGCGTCGCGGAAGCGGTACGCGCGCACGCGATCGTCGGGCTCGATACCGCCGGGCTCGACGAAGTCGTGGTGAAGCGGGCGAGCCGCGCCATTGCGGCAGGCGAAATCGAATCGCACATCGCTCGCGCGCTGACCGCCCGTTACTCGCTCGGCAGCCCCGACGATCTTGTGCTGAATTTCGACCGCGGCCTACGCGCGGTCTATGTCCCTCCGACCGCAAAGGGAGAGCCGCGCGTTTCCCATCTTACGTTCGATCGGCACAGCGGACGGTTCAGCGCCAGGATCGAGATTTCCGGCGCGCGCGCCGATGATGCCCTGCGGTTCACGGGCACGGCGGTTCCGACCACGACCGTCACGATGCTGGTGCGCCCGGTCAACCGCGGCGAGGTCATCAAGTCTTCGGACGTCATCACCGAACGGCGGCCGCGCACCGAAGTCGGCACCGACGCGATTTCGAGCCCGGACCGCGTCATCGGACTTGCCGCGCGCAGCTCGCTCCAGCCTCGACGCGCTTTGCGCAGCTTCGAGTTGATGAAGCCCGATGTCGTGCAGCGCGATCAGGCCGTCACGCTTGTCTATCGCGTGCCAGGCATCACGCTCACGGTACGCGGCAAGGCGGCGGAATCCGGCGCCGAGGGCGACCTGATCAGCGTGCGCAACGAGCAATCGAAGCGCACCGTGCAAGGCGTCGTTTCCGGACCGGGCTATGTTGTCGTCACCGACACCACGACGCGCGTCGCGGAGAACGTAAGCGCGCAAGATGAGCAGCCCTCCAACGCGCCGCAGCGCGCTCAACGAAAGTGACGCCGATGACGGTTGTTTCGGTATTGCGTGGTGCATTGCTGAGCGCGGCGGCTTCCGCGCTGCTGACAAGCTGCGCCGCGATCGATCGGCTCAGGCACATCGGCGAGCCGCCGCCGCTGACGGCGGTCAGCAATCCGACCGCGCGGCCCGGCTACAAGCCGGTGCAAATGCCAATGCCGGCGGCGCAGCCCGCGTCGTACAATCCCAATTCGCTTTGGCGAAACGGCTCGCGCGCATTTTTCAAGGACCAGCGCGCGCACCAGATCGGCGATCTGTTGACGGTGAAGGTGAACTTCACCGACCAGGCGAATATCAGCAACGAGACGCAACGCACCCGCACCAACAAGGAAGACACCGGCGTCGACAATTTCTTTGGCCTGTCCAAGATGCCGATCTTCAACACGGTCATTCCGGGCCGCATTGTCACAGAGGATTCCTCTTCCGCCACCGACGGCAAGGGCACTGTCACGCGGCAGGAAGCCCTCACGACCAATGTCGCCGCCGTGGTCACGCAGGTGCTGCCGAACGGCAACCTGGTGATCGAGGGCAAGCAGGAAATCCGGGTCAACTTCGAGATGCGCGAATTGATCGTCGCCGGCATCATCCGGCCGGAGGACATCGAAAGCGACAACACAATCGATTCAAGCAAGATCGCGGAAGCGCGCATTTCGTACGGCGGACGCGGTCAGATCACCGACATCCAGCAGCCGCGTTACGGACAGCAAGTGCTCGATGTGTTGCTGCCGTTCTAGCCAGGAATCAGTGATCAGCAGTCAGCAATCGACCGCCCTGAAGGTACGCGCAAACAGGAAGCAAATCGACGATCTGATCGCTGAGCACTGACTACCAATCACTGGCTCCCGCGCCGCTTCGCATCGCGCGAGCGAAGATGGCGTCAACGCGCGGCCTTCGGCAGCTCCCCGCCGAAGGCCGCGCATCTATTTCGATGACAGAGTTACTGTGTTCGGACGAGGCGCTTCGCGCTCACCAGCGATGCCAATGCCGGCGCCAGCCCCATCCCACGTACGGCCCGTAATAATAGGCGGGCGGGCCGTAGTAGTACGCAGGAGGCGGTCCGTAATAGACCGGCGGGCCTTCGACATAGACAGGTTCTCCGCCGTAGGCCGCGCGCGGCGCGCGACGCGCCGGCGGGCGCCCGCTGGTGTCGAGCGCGGTCTGAATCGCATAACCGCTCTTGCCGTTCCAGGTGACGGCGCACCAGCCGTCCTTGCAATCGTTGGCATCGATGCGGCTGCCGCCGGGAATGCGGCCGAGGATCTGGTTGTCCGTCCCCGGCCCGGAGCGCAGGTTCACCGTTGTCAGCGCGTAAGCGGTCGCCGCCGACGCGCTCGTCGCCGACATCAGGGTCAGCGCGCCGGCGCAAAACAGAAGCCGCGAATATTGCATGGCATACTCCTTTCGCGAGTCCACCCAACAGGCGCTTGAATGCCCCCGAAGTTCAGCCGCCGCGGAGCAGCAACCTAGTCGTCGCGGTAGACGCGCTCGCGCCGTTCGTGCCGTTCCTGCGCCTCGACCGACAAGGTCGCGATCGGCCGCGCTTCCAGCCGGCGCAGCGAAATCGGCTCCCCTGTTTCTTCGCAATAGCCGTACGTGCCGTCCTCGATGCGGCCGAGCGCTTCGTCGATTTTCGAGATCAGTTTGCGCTGGCGATCGCGCGCCCGCAACTCGATCGCCCGGTCGGTTTCCGACGACGCGCGGTCGGCGAGATCGGGATGGTTCTGGTTCTCCTCCTGCAAGTGCAGAAGAGTTTCCTTGGCTTCTTTCAGTATGTCTTCCCGCCAGGCGAGCAGTTTCATGCGGAAGTATTCCCGCTGGCGCTCGTTCATGAACGGCTCTTTGTCGGATGGCCGATAGGTCTTGGTCTTGGCCAGCATCCCCACAGGACTCCCTGTCTTTTTCACTTTTTTTGCGAGTCTTCCTCCCTCGCGCGGCTGGCTTATATACGCCGTCGCGCAAACGGACAATATCCCCGTGCGGCCGGCCGACCGCGATAAAACCGCGGCGCATCAGCCACTTAGCTGAGATGGGTAACCGTGCCGCGAGTTCCCTCGGAGGGTTTAGCGCACGCCGGCCTTGGCCAGCTCGACCGCGATGCGCAGACCGATTTCGGCCAGCACGGCATCAAGCCCGGCTTCGCCAGAACTCTGCTCGAGGCCTTCGGCGACCACTTTCAGGCGGGCGTACGTCGACTGGTCGATGCTGCCGTCCAGCAGGCTGACCTTAAGAGCGTCCAGTTCGTCGAGGGCCCTGCGGCCGTGGCGGGCCGCGCGCTTGCGCCGTTCGGCAGGATCGTCAATGGCTTGCAGGGCGATCAAGGCGTCGACGGTGGAAATCGCGCGCAGATTGGTTGCCGCGACGTTGCCGTGCGGCGCCTCCTCTTCGCTGACCGCAAAATTTCCTACTCCCGCGCGGCGCACGTTGCTCCGTGCCGCAGCAACCGCTGCTCCGCCTGGTCCCTGCACGCGCATTGCCGGATGCTCCCGCCGGACAAGGCCGGCCACGATGCGGGAAGCCTGAGCCGGTATGGTTAATGACGGGTTAAGCCCGGCAAATTTTACCCACGGCGACCGTTTGTGCCGCCCGGAGCACTCGCCGGCTCGCCGTCGAACAATCCGATTCAGCCCGTAATTCCAGCGGTTTGACGCCATCACACGGCCTGGCACGGCATTCGCATGAGATGCGGCAGTCCGACCTCACATTGGGGAGCAGTGATGACGAGGACGCTCAAGGCCGCAATGCTCGCGGCGGTTCTGGCTTTATTGGTCCCGGCTTGCGCCGGGGCGACCTCGCGCATCAAGGACCTCGCGAACATCGAGGGCGTGCGGCAGAACCAGTTGATCGGTTACGGCCTGGTGGTCGGGCTCAACGGCACCGGCGACACGCTCAACAACATCCCGTTCACCAAGCAGTCGCTCACCGCGATGCTGGAACGGCTCGGCGTGAACATCCGCAACCAGACGCTGCGCACCGGCAATGTGGCAGCCGTGATGGTCACCGCCAACCTGCCGCCCTTCGGCACGCAGGGAACGCGGATGGACGTGACCGTCTCCGCGCTCGGCGACGCCAAGAGCCTGCAAGGCGGCGTATTGCTGGTCACGCCCCTGCTCGGCGCCGACGGCAACGTCTACGCGGTCGCGCAAGGCTCGCTCGCGATCGGCGGCTTCCAGGCGGAAGGCGAAGCCGCGAAAATCGTGCGCGGCGTTCCGACCGTCGGCCGCATCGCCAACGGCGCGCTGATCGAGCGCGAGATCGACTTCTCGCTCAACCGGCTCAGCACGCTGCGCATGGCGCTGCGCAATCCCGACTTCACCACGGCGCGGCGCATCGCGGCCGCGATCAACGACTTCATCGGCAAGCCGACGGCCGAGCCGCTCGATCCGGGCACCATCCAGATCACCGTTCCGCAGCAGTATCGCGGCAACGTGGTGTCGCTGCTCACCGACATCGAGCAGCTGCGCGTCGATCCCGATCTCGCGGCCAAGATCGTCATCGACGAGCGCTCCGGTATCATCGTGATGGGCCGCGACGTGCGCGTCTCGACCGTCGCAGTGGCGCAAGGGAACCTCACCGTCACCATCACCGAGACGCCGCAGGTCAGCCAGCCGGCGCCGTTCTCGCGCGGCCGGACCCGGGTCGTCCCGCGCACGAGCATCGGCGTGTCGGAAGACGGCAAGAAACTTGCCGTGGTCCACGACGGCGTGTCGCTGCAACAACTCGTCGACGGACTGAATTCGCTCGGCATCGGTCCGCGCGACATGATCGCCATCCTGCAAGCGATCAAGGCCGCAGGTGCGATCCAGGCCGATATCGAGGTGATGTGATGAACGCCTCGTTGGCATTGCCGGCGCCCGGCCTGGGCGCGCTCGATCTGGCCAATCAATCGGCAGCGCTGCCGAAGACTGCCGGCATGACGCAGGCCAAGGCGCGCGCCGCGGCAAAGGATTTCGAGGCGGTGTTTCTCAACACCATGTTTCAGCAGATGTACACCGGCATCGACGGCGACGGCCCGTTCGGCGGCTCCGGCTCGACCGCGGTCTGGCGTTCGATGCTGACCGATCAGTACGCGCGAAGCTTCGCGAAGTCCGGCGGCATCGGGCTTGCCGACCATGTCTATCAATCATTGATGGCAATGCAGGAGAAGCGACAATGAGCGCATCCCGCCCCGCGCAAACCCGCACCCCGACGCGCCCGATCGACAGCATCGGCGACGCCAGGACGGTGATCGCCAACCTTGAAAACATCATGGACTCGCTGCTGGCCACGGTCGAGGAAGAGACCGCGCTCGTGCGCGCCGGCCAGTTGCACGAGGCGGCCGCGCTCGAGCCGGCCAAGACCGAATTTGCCCGCGCCTACGCCGCCGAAACCGATCGCATCAAGATCAGCCGCCAGTTTCTGTCGCGCTCCCTGCCCGACGCGCTCACAGCGCTCAGACGGCGGCACGACAATTTCCACGCGCTGCTGCAGATCAACCTCACCGTGCTCGCGACCGCGCACGCGGTGTCCGAAGGCATCATCCGCGGCGTGTCGGGCGAGCTTGCGCGCAAGCACGTGCCGCAGACCTACGGCGCATCCGGCCGCGCCAATTCGCCGGGCCCCAAAGCCGGCCGCCCGCTGGCGCTGAGCCGGGTGTTGTAGGGCAGTCCGTAGTCCATAGCGGTCCGTAGGGTGG
>DASSRW010000189.1:0-7795 GCA_035701545.1 Pseudolabrys sp. | reverse complement strand
TTGGCCTTGTGCACGGCCGTCACCTTCTTGCGGCGGCGCATGGCGAGCCTGAACGCGGCTTCCGCAATGCGCGTCGATCCCTCGCGCGTGATCTTGCGCACGGCGAGCGCGAGGTCCGGCGTCGGCATGAACTCGCCGGGTCCGACGAACATCGAGCGGTCGGCATAGAAGCCTTCCGTATTCTCGCGCATGACGACGAGATCGACCGGCGTTCCGCAGCGCGGCGGAAAGCCTTCACGCGAACGCGCCGGGCGAATATTGGCATAAAGATCGAGCCGCTTGCGCAGCTCGCCGGATGGATTGAGGCCGCCCCTGGCCGCCGGCGGATAATCGTTGTGCGACACCGGGCCGAGGATCACGCCATCGGCGGCCTTCGCCTTGTCCTCCACACTCTGCGGGAAGGTCGTGCCTTGCGTCTTGTGCGCAGCCCAGCCGATCGCCTCCTTCTCGAACGCGAGCCTAAGCTTGCATGCTTCGCTCGCCGCGCGCAGCACGGCGATGCTCGCCGCCGTGATCTCCGGCCCGATGCCGTCGCCCTCCAGCACCAGAATGCGCAATTCCTTGTTGCCTGGCATTGTGCCTTCCCACCGTTGCGGCATCTTTGCCGCCCGCCTAGAATTTGCCGGCCTCACTCCTATGCGCTTTTGCGCGCCTCGCCAACAACGCCGATGCCAAACGCCTCACACGCCAAATTCGTGCTGCGCACCAGCCTGACTTCGCCGTTCGGCCGCAAAGTGCGGATCGCGGCGGACGTGCTCGGCCTGGCCGACCGCATCGAGATCGAGCTGGCGACGACCGTCGACGAGAGCGACACGCTGCGGCAGCAGAATCCGCTCGGAAAGATGCCGTGCCTGCTGCTGGAAGACGGCACGCCGATCTTCGACAGCCGCGTGATCATGGAATTCCTGCAGGAAATCGCCGGCAGCAATCAGCTCATCCCCGCAAGCGGCCTCGCACGCTATCGCGCGCTGACCCGCGCGACGCTCGCCGACGGCATCGCCGACGCGGCGCTGCTCATCGTCTATGAAACGCGCTACCGCCCGCCGATGCCGCCGGAGCATTCCGCGCGCTGGCTCGCGCACCAGCGCGGCAAGATTGAGCGCGCGCTTGGCGCCTTCGAGCGTTCGACGCCCGATGCCGCGCACACCGACATCGTCGCGATCTCGCTCGCCTGCGCGCTCGGCTATCTCGACTGGCGCAAGCCGGTCGCATGGCGCGCGCAGCATCCCAATATCGTCAGATGGCTTGACGGCTTCACCGAGCACACGCCGTTTTACGCACGCTCGCGCCCCGAGGATGTGAAATGAAGAGCCAACCATGAGCGGCCGTCTCGCAGGCAAGATCGCCATCGTCACCGGCGCAGGCTCGGTCGGCCCGGGCTGGGGCAACGGCCGCGCGACCGCGGTGCGCTTTGCGGAGGAAGGCGCGACGATCTTCGCCGTCGACCGCAATCCCGACAGCGTCGCCGAAACCGTCGAGCGCGTGAAGGAAGCCGGCGGCGAGATCATCGTGCACCAGTGCGACGTGACCGACGGCAACGCGGTTGCCGCGATGGTGAAAGTCTGCGTCGAGAAATTCGGCCGCGTCGACATCCTGATGAACAACGTCGGCGGTTCTGCGCACGGCGGCCCGGTGGAAATGCCGGAGGAAACCTGGCAGGCGCAGATCGCCTTCAACCTCACCAGCGTCTTTCTTGCCTGCAAGCACGTGCTGCCGGTGATGGAGAAGCAGAAAAGCGGCGCGATCATCAACGTCGCCTCCACTTCCGGCATCCGCTTCACCGGCGCCTTCCAGGTAGGTTATGCCGCAACCAAGGCCGGCGTCATTCAGCTCAGCCGCGTCGTCGCCGTGCAATACGCGCCGAAAGGCATCCGCGTGAACACCATCATTCCCGGCCAGTTGCACACGCCGATGGTCGAGGCGCGGCTCGCGAAGCAGCGCGCGGGCGGCGACGTCGAGGCCCTGCTCAGGCAGCGGCTGGCGCGCATCCCGATGGGCTTTGCCGGCGACGGCCGCGATACGGCGAACGCGGCGGTGTTCCTCGCTTCCGATGAGGCGCGCTTTGTCACCGGCACAGAGCTTGTGGTCGACGGCGGCATGAGCGTGCGCTGCGATTGAATCGTCACCGCGCCCCAACCGATTCTTAACAATTCCTTGCTAACCCGATTTTTGCCCGGACCTTGCGGGCGAGCGCGCCGAGCCGCGGAGCAGCCTTGTGGCGGTAGCCGATTCCGATCGAACCGAATTTGCGCGTTCGCCGTTTTCCCCGGCGGCCCTCGCCGCGCGCATCAAGGCGCTGCTCGCCGACCGCAGCGACAGCCGGCTGGCGCAGCTTGTCGCCGGCAAAGTCTTTCTCGTGCGCGTCGCGAGCGCGCTGCTGGCGCTCGTCTCGCAGGTGCTGCTGGCGCGCTGGATGGGCCAGTTCCAGTTCGGCGTTTACATCTATGTGTGGACCTGGGTGCTGATGATCGGCGCGATCACCGATGTCGGGCTTTCCTCCGGCGCGCGGCGCTTCATCCCAGAATATACCGAGCTCAAGACGCCTGATGCCTTGCGCGGTTTTCTGACCGGCAGCCGCTGGCTTGCGATCGCCACCGCCTCCGCAATCGGCCTTTTGGGCGCGCTCGCCGTCACGCTGCTGGCACCGCATCTCGATCGCTTCGCGGTCGCTCCGCTTTATTTCGCCTGCGCCACGATGCCGATCTATGGCCTGGTACAGACGCAAGCCGGCATCGCGCAGTCCTACGACTGGCCGTTGCTGGCGCTGACGCCGTTCTACGTCTGGCGGCAGTTCCTGCTCACCTTGCTCATGGGCGGAGCCTATCTGCTCGCGTTCCCGACCGATGCCGTCACCGCCATGGCGCTCGCCGCAGCGACCACGTGGCTGGTGACGCTCGGGCAAACTGTCGTGCTCAACCGCCGCCTCAGGCGGAAAGTGCCGCCCGGACGGAAACGCTACGAGCCGCGCGTCTGGTTCGCCACCTCGCTTCCGATTCTGATGGTCGAGAGCTTCTATCTGTTGCTAACCTATGTGGATATCCTGACGCTTGAGCACTTCCGCCCGCCAGACGAGGTCGCGGTCTACTACGCCGCCGCGCGCATCCTCGCCGTCGTCGCCTTCATCTATTTCGCGATCGCGGGCGCGACCACGCACCGCTTTACCGAGTATCACGTCGCGGGTGACCGCGAGCGCCTGAAGAAGTTCTTCAGCGAAACCAGCCGCTGGACATTCTGGCCTTCACTCGCGGTGTGCGTTCTCATTCTGATATTCGGGCGGCCGCTGCTGTCGCTGTTCGGCCAAAGCTTTGTTTCCGGATATGCCGTGATGTTCATTCTCGCGGTCGGCATGCTCGCGCGCGCCGCCGTCGGCCCGGCCGAGCGGCTGCTCAACATGCTGGGCGAACAGCGGCAATGCGCGGCCGTCTACGCGATCGCCTTCGCCGTCAACTTCGGCCTCTGCCTCGTGCTCATTCCGCGCATGGGCATCGAGGGCGCCGCGGTTGCGACGGCGACCGCGTTCGTTGTCGAATCGGTCATGCTGTTTGCGGTGACGCGCCGGCGATTGGCACGTTGAGATGCTGGCAACGACTCACGCCCTCTCCCGCAGCAGGCGCCGGATCACCTTGCCGGTCGTGGTCATCGGCATCGCCTCGAGAAAGGCGATTTCGCGCGGATATTCGTGCGCGGAAAGCCGCGTTTTGACAAAGCCCTGGATTTCCGCCGCAAGCGCATCGGACGCCGCGTAGCCGTTCTTCAAGACAATAAACGCCTTCACGATTTCGGTGCGGATCGGATCGGGCTTGCCGACCGCCGCGGCGAGCGCGATGGCGGGATGGCGAATGAGGCAATCCTCGATCTCGCCAGGCCCGATGCGGAAACCGGACGACGTGATGACGTCGTCGTCGCGGCCGACGAAGGTGATGTAGCCGTCCTCGTCCATCACGCCCTGGTCGCCGGTCGTCATCCAGTCGCCGATGAACTTGTCGCGCGTGGCTTCCGGGCGGCCGCGGTATTCGAGGAACATCACCGGATCGGGCCGCTTCACCGCGATCTGCCCGATCTCGCCGCGTTTCACTTCGCGGCCCTCGCCGTCGATCACCGCAACGACGTGGCCCGGGATGGCCCTACCCATCGATCCGGACCGCAACGCGCCCAGTGCGGCACACGAGCCGACCACAAGATTGCATTCCGTCTGGCCGTAGAACTCGTTGATCGTCAGATCGAGCGCCGACTTGCCCCATTCCAGCGCTTCGATCCCAAGCGATTCGCCGCCGGAGGCGACGCTGCGCAGCTTGAGCGCATGGCGGCCGCGCGGGCTCGGCACCGCGCGCATCATGCGCAGCGCCGTCGGCGGAATGAACGCGTTGCGCACGTCCGTTTTCGCCATCAGCGCGAAGGCTTCCTCAGGATCGAATTTCTCGAACCGCCGCGCGACCACGGGCACGCCGTAGTGCAGGCTCGGCAGCAGCACATCGAGCAAGCCGCCCGCCCACGCCCAGTCGGCCGGCGTCCAGTAGCGGTCGCCGTTTTGCGGAAACGGAAAATGCGGCAGCTCAATCCCGGGCAAGTGTCCGAGCAGCACGCGATGGGCATGCAGCGCGCCTTTCGGCTGGCCGGTCGTGCCTGAAGTGTAGATCATCATGGCCGGATCGTCGGCGGCGGTATCTTCGGGCGTGAAATCGGCGGAAGCGCGCGACAGCGCCGCGTGGAAGCCGACAGCCTTGCCGTCGGCGCCGTCGATCGACAGCACCAGTTTCAACGCGGGCAACTCCGTGCGGATTTCGGCCAGCCGCGAAAGGCCTTGCGCATTGGTGATCAGCGCGGCGGCGCCGGAATTCTCGAGCCGATAGCCGAGCGCATCGGGGCCGAAGAGAACAGCGATCGGCAAGGCCACGGCGCCGAGCTTGTAGATGCCGATATGCGCGGCCACGACTTCCGGCGCCTGCGGCAGCATCAGCGCGACGCGGTCGCCGCGTCTGACGCCATGCGCGCGCAGCACGTTGGCGAGCCGGTTCGAGGTCTCGCGCAGCCAGCCGTAACTGATGGTTTCTTGTGAGCCGTCGGCCTTGACGTGCAGAATGGCGAGCCGGCCCGGCTCCTGCGCCGCCCAGCGGTCGCAGACGTCGACGCCAATGTTGTAACGCGCCGGCACCTGCCAGCGGAATTGGCGATAGACCGTCTCGTAGTCGTCGGCGGAAGGCAGCACGGGCATCGCCGCTCACGCTAATCAGAGGCGCGGCCGAGGTCCAGCCGGTCAGCCGACCTTCTCGCGCAGCTGTTGCCGCAGCGCCTTCATCTCCTCGAAGCGCGCGGTGGCATCGCGCATGACAGCGGCAAGCGCCGTCACCTGACCTTGCGCATCCTTGATCGGCACGATGGTGAATTCGATCGAAAGCTTGGTGCCGTCTTTGCGGTGGCTCGGCACCGAGAGGAGATCGCCGCCGGCATAGCGGCTCTGGCCGGTGCGCATCATCCGATCGTAACCTTCCCAGTGACGCGCGCGCAGCCGCTCGGGAATGATGATGTCGAGGCTCTGCCCGACCGCCTCGTCCTCGCTGAACCCGAAGATGCGCGCGGCGCCCGGATTCCAGACGCGAATGATGCCTTCGCGGTCAGCCACCACGATGGCGTCGGCTTCGCTGTGCAGCAGTGCGCTGGCGACAGCGTCGGGATTGAAGGTCCGATCCATTGCGAACTCCTACATTCGGGCGGCAACCCGCGTGCCTTTTTGCGCGGTCACCGGCGCAATCGACAGCAGCTTGCGCAACGGCACCCGCGGCTTCACCAGATCTCTGAGAGAATACTCATCGAGCGTCTCGACGAAAGCGGCATTGGCGTGGGCCAGCGCGTTGCGCAGCACGCAGGACGGGCGGATTGCGCAGGGTACTTCGGCGTAGGAGCTGAAGCACGGCACCAGCGCCATGTCCTGTTCGGTGTAGCGCACCACGTCGCCGAGCCCGATCGCCTCCGGCGGCCTTGCCAGCCTCAGCCCGCCGCCGCGGCCGCGCACGGCTTCGACATAGCCGGCAAGACCGAGCTCATAGGCGACCTTCATCAGGTGGTTGCGCGAAATGCCATAGCTTTTGGCAATCTCGGCGATGGTCGCAAGTCCGTCCTCCTTGAGCGCGAGGTACATCAGCAGGCGCAGCGCGTAGTCGGTATAGACGGTCAGACGCATGCAGATTCTCCGGGCTTGCCATGAGGTAAAATAAGTATTCCGGATATTGCTTTTAGGCAAGCAGCCTTTATGATGTATTTGCATGCGACTGAACGCACAGACACACTCGGTTTCGTTCGGCGCCACGCTCGGCTGGCTGTTTTTGCTGCCGGGCGACACGGCCTGCTCCATGCTGGGCCTCGGCCAAACCGAAAAGCGCGATCTCGTCCGCATGCTGGTCAATTCGCTGGTGTGGACGGTGCTCGGCGTCATCGTCGTCGCCTTGGTGGCCTGAACGCCATGGATGCGATCACAATGGACGCGTTCGCGGAAACGCGCGACCTATCCGAGCAGGCCATCCGCCGCCTGGTCGATGAGTTCTATACGAAGGTCCGCGCCGATCCCGAACTCGGTCCCGTTTTCATGCGCGCCATCCCGGGCGACTGGAGCCCGCATCTTGCCACGATGCGGAACTTCTGGTCGTCGGTGATGCTGACCAGCGGCCGCTACAAGGGGAATCCGGTCGCCGTGCACCGGGGGGTCGATGGCATCAGGTTCGAGCTGTTCGAGCGCTGGCTCGCGCTGTTTTCCGAAACGTGCCGCGAACTGTTCGACGACGAGCTGGCGCAGGCCTTTTGCAGCAAGGCCGAGCGTATCGCCGAGAGCCTGCAGCTTGCGGTATTCTATCGGCCGGATCGTCCGTGGCCGCCGGGTGCATCGTGACTTACGTCGTTACCGACAATTGCATCAAGTGCAAATACATGGATTGCGTCGAAGTGTGTCCGGTGGACTGCTTCTACGAAGGCGAGAACATGCTCGTCATTCATCCGGACGAATGCATCGATTGCGGCGTCTGCGAGCCGGAGTGCCCGGCCGAGGCGATTGTTCCGGACACGCAGGGCGGCCTCGAGAAGTGGCTGAAGCTCAACGCCGAATACGCAGCGCAGTGGCCGAACATCACGGTGAAACGCGATCCGCCGCCGGACGCCAAGGAATTCGACGGCGTGCCGGACAAATACGCGCAATTTTTCTCGCCGAAGCCGGGCCAGGGCGATTGAGGGCGGCGCCGTTTGCGCTTCTCGTTATCCCTGCCACGCTTGGCAGATAAGAAAAGACACGCGGCCGCTGTTGTTGCTGTCATTGCCGGGCTTGACCCGGCAATCCATGAAGCTCATCCGCAAGCTCAGCCGCAAGGCTTGTCACGCGGCAGCTCATCATGGATGCGCGGGTCAAGCCCGCGCATGACGGTGGAATATATTGCGCGTCACCGAATTTTCGGCCTAGCGCGGTTTCTCCGATTCAAATTTCAAACAGCCAAGCGTCATCGCCCCTGTTGTTTGGCCGGCGCGGGGTGCGCCGGTATTCCCGTTGCCCCCCGGACAGGCCGAGGGGGATGGAGCGCCGAAAGGCGCGTCCATTCGTCATTGTGCCGCGCTTCCTTGCGGAAACGCGGGGCGCCTTCCGGCGCTCCACCCAGACAGGCTTGCGCCCGTCCGGGCTTATTTGCGGCGTTCTCCTTCCGGCACCGGGCCGCGCTTTTGGCTCGGCTGTTGGCGTGCTCTTCGAGTTTCCCCGATAAGCCGGCCCAGCCGACCGCCATCAGCGAGCTCCTCGCGGGGACTCGTCTAGTGGTCCCGG
>DASSRW010000188.1:0-23566 GCA_035701545.1 Pseudolabrys sp. | reverse complement strand
TGCGCCTCGATCTCGAACCAGATGCGGAAGCGCGTCTGCGGCTCCCAGATCGCCGTCATTTCCTGGCGCGAATAGCGGGCAATCGTCACGCTTTTTCCCTTTGCTGCTCGGTGGCCGCCGCGAACGGCGCGCACCAGTCTTTGTCGGCGGGGAAGGGCATCATCAGCTTTGCTTCCGCGGGCGGTTTTTCAGCACGATTGCCAGAATGATCAGCCCGAAGGTAACGAGACGGGGCACATAGAAGAACGGCTCGCTTTCGTTCGAGACGCTCGCCAGCGCCAGCACGAAACGCGAGATCGCCTCGATCCCAAACGCGATCGCGAACCAGAGAAAGAAAGTGTCGCGCGTCTGCCGCCAGAACCGCAGAAAAAACAGCATGGCGACAAACGACGCGGTCGCCACCGCGCCGGCCAGCACCGAATTGACTGCCCCGTTCATTCGACGTCCCAGATGAGCCCGTACAGGAGAACCGCCATCGAAACCAGTGAAACCAGCGTGCGCCAGATCGACAGGTCGACGAGCGGCAGGACGATCTTGTCGAGCACAAGCAGCACATTATTCAGCGTGAGGCCCGCGAAGCACAAGCCGCTCCACAACAGAAGACGATAGCGGCCCCGCCGGTACGCAAGCAGCAGAAACGCGGCGCAGATCAGGGCCGCGATCGCACAGAGGCTGTAGACTACCGTGGCCATCTAGCTGTCCTTGCGGATTTTGAACGCGTCGGCGAACTCGCGGATGCGACGCGATTTCGCGTGGATCACGTTCGTCACAGGAATGAGATGGCGGCGATAGGCATCCGCCAGCCGGCTGACGCTTTCCTCCATCGCCGGCGCACATTCGTAACGGTAAAGCCCGTCCTTGCAGGAGAGAAGCCCGTCTTCGCACAGGCGCGTCAGCACCTTCTCGATTTCCTTGTCGTTGCTGTAGAGCCGGGCGGCCACACTGCCGACGTCCCAGCCTTTCTCGCGGTTGGCGCGCAACAAGAGCAGCGCTTCGAGCTGAGCAATTGAATCGATATGCCGTAAGATGAAATCCCGAACGTCGTCGGGAATTGCATCATTCGTCATCCCCGCCTCTAACGTTCCTCACGCCGCTTCCCCGCGCGCCAGCGACGCCGCCTGGCGGATCGCCGCGATATTGCCCCTGTAGTCGCCTCCCTTGAACACGGCGGAGCCCGCAACGAGCGCATTTGCGCCAGCGCGCACAACATCGGCGGCGTTCTCCGCGGTGACGCCGCCGTCGACCTCGATGTCGATCGGCCGCGCGCCGGCGAGCGCGCGCACCTCGCGCACCTTGTCGAGGGCGGAGGGGATGAACTTTTGTCCGCCGAAGCCAGGATTGACCGACATGATGAGCACGAGATCGACCATGTCGATCACGTGCTCGATGCCGGAGGCGGGCGTGCCCGGATTCATCGTCACGCCGGCCTTTTTGCCCAGCGCGCGGATCGCCTGCAGCGAGCGGTGCACGTGCGGTCCGGCTTCGACGTGCACGGTGATGATGTCGGAGCCGGCCTTGGCAAAGGCCTCGAGGTAAGGATCGCAGGGGGCGATCATCAGATGGACATCGATTGTCCTTCTGGTGATCGGCCGGATCGCTTTCACCACATCGGGGCCGATGGAGATGTTGGGCACGAAATGCCCGTCCATCACGTCGACATGAATCCAGTCGGCGCCCGCGGCTTCGACCGCGCGCACTTCCTCGCCCAATCTGGCGAAGTCGGCCGCGAGGATGGACGGTGCGATAATGAGCGGGCGGGGCATCCTGGACCCTCCAGATGCCGTTCGGGTAACACGCGCGGGCGAAGGGGGCAATGCGCCGCGCCTCGGGACGTTGTGAACCCCGAAGCTGTTTATTTTGCTGGAAGCCTGACGCTCGCGAGGTCGGTGCCGACGATGATCCGGCCGTCGAAGCCGCTTGTCTCGACCACCTTGCGGTAGTCAGCCTCCGTTAAGGGGCCGCCGGGGATCTTGAAAGGTCCGTGTCGCTTCGCGCCCAGCGGCGGGGCCATGTGCGTGAGCATGAGAACTTTCGCGCCGGTGCGCTTCGCCATGGCGCCAAGATCGGCGGTCGCCGCTTGGCGATAATAAACCGGCGCCGGCATGCCGCTGTCTTTGTCGGGCGCCATGGCCGGATGCATCGTTGAATGCACAATGATGTCGGCGTCCATCGCAAGCTTTTCCACCTCGTCCGACGTCGACCTGTCTCGCGGCGGCGCGATCTTGTCGTTGCCGGCGTCGCCGGCGATCACCACGCTGCCGGCGGGCGTGTCTACGCGGTACGAAGCGTGCCCGGCCACATGAGTCGAGCGCACCGCGCTTACCTTCACATCGCCTGACCTCCAGACGACCTGGGCATCGTTCCTCGGCTCGAAGGTGATGACACGCGCGACTTCCCAGGGGCCGCCGAGCGGACGCCGCTTGTCCTCGGCGTGACGCTGCGCGATCTCGCCCGAGTACAGGAAGGGGTCGCCGATGTGCGCAATGAAATTCTTGCAGCTCATCACGCGGCCGTCCGGGGCGTTCGCGTCCGCACTGCATACAATGTCGAGCTTCGGTCCCGTCGCGTTGTAGTTCCACCGCAAAAGGAGGATGCCTGGAAATCCCTCGGTGTGGTCCGAATGCATGTGCGTGAAGAACACCGCATTAAGTTGACCCGGAGTAACGCCGACCTTCGATAGCTGAAGGTTGGTTCCGCGGCCGGCGTCGAATTGCAGTTTCAACGCGCCACAGTTGTCGGCGTCCTCGCCGTAGCGCACGAGCGTCCCCGCGCCGGCAAGACCGTTGTAGACCGGCGGACCGCTTTGGGTGCCCGTCAGCGTCACGATCATGCAAGGTGCCGCTTGCACAGCTTCGTGGCTCCCAAATACCGCCGCAAGTAGTGCAAGCGTAGATGCAATTTTTCGCATAACGAGGCCCCCATCCGTTCGGCGCATTATCTCAGAAGCACGCAACCCGGCAATGCTGGGCGGTTGGAACGGCAAAATTTGCCGGTGTCCTGGGTATCGCGGTAAGGCGGGGCGGCTCTTGTCCCTTAAAAATCGCCGTTTCCCCGTCGAGCTGCTGTGGCCCCGATTTTGCCTGTAAATTGTGGGCGCGGCCCGTCCTCATGGCCGCGGCTGAGCGTTTGTGGAGTGCTCGCACATCATGTCCATGTCTGTCGGCGCAGCTTCAAGCGCGCAAGCTTATGCTTCTTTGTTCCAGCCTCGCCCGCCGAGCAGCGGCGGCGAGCCGGACACGGCCGACCCGTTGACCGCGCTGCTGCGGCTCGGTTCCGCTTCCGCCAATCAGGCGAACGCTCCTGCAAGCGCGCCACCCGGCAGTACCGGCGGCGCACGCTTCAGCGCCGCCGCAATGGGCTCCTTGCTCGCGGCGCAGGGCGCGCAGCAAGGCGGGGCCGCCACCTCGGGCGCTTCCATCCTGAATGACGCTTCCGCCGGCGCCCAGGGCGCCAGCACGACGATAACGACAAACGCGGACGGGTCGATCACGACGACCACCACCTATGCCGACGGCACCGTCGCAACGACAACAACGCCGGCAACGTCCGCGATGGCGAGCGGCAGCGCGAAATCCAACGGGGGGCAAAGCGATGCCACTCAGTTCCTGAAGATGCTGTCGAACGGGATCCAGGCGCTCGCGCCAGCCGCCGCCTTGCTCGCGGTCCTCTGATCGGGGGCGCGTACTTCCCGCTCGATCGCAAGACGCGCTTGCGCAACGGGCCGCACTGATCCAGCTATAGAGCGGGGCAAGTGAGGCAGGAGACGCCTATGGCGCGAACCGACGCCATCGTTCTCGGCGCCGGTATCGTAGGCGTATCGACCGCGCTTCAACTCGTCAGGCGGGGACTCTCGGTCGCGCTGGTGGACCGGCGCGGCGCCGGCGAGGAAACCTCCTACGGCAATTCCGGCATCATCGAGGGAAACACGGTTTTCCCGCCGGCTTTCCCGGATTTTTCCGGCCTGCTCCGCGTGGCGCTGAAGCGGGCGCCGGAAGCGAACTACCATCTCTCGTTCTTGCCGACGATCGCGTCCTGGCTCCTCGCGTACCGCGCCGCCACGCGTCCGGCGAAGCTCATCCAGCACGCGCGCCTGGTTCGCCCGCTGTTTGCCCAGGCGGTCGCCGAGCATGAAATGCTGATGCAGGAGGCGAATGCGACGCGCTATCTGCGCAAGACGGGCTGGCTCAAGCTCTACCGCAGCGACGAAAGCTTCAGCAAGCTGAAGGCCGAGCTCGAGACGGCGGCCTCTTTCGGCATTCCGCTCGAACGGATCGATGTGGCGGCGGCGCGCGCCCTCGAGCCGTCGCTTGCGCCGCTATTCGCACACGCGGTGTTCTGGCAAAGCGCGGTCAGCTTGAGCAACCCGCTCGCGGTCACGCGCGCTTACGCCGCGCGATTTGCCGCGCTCGGCGGGGTTGTCCTTTCCGGCGACGCCCGCTCGCTTCACCGCAACGGGACGCGCTGGCGGGTGGAAACCGGCGAAGGTCCGATCGATGCGGACAGAACCGTCATCGCGCTTGGACCGTGGGCGCCGGATGTGCTGGAGCCGCTCGGCATCAAGCTGCCGATGGCCTTTAAGCGCGGCTACCACCGACATTTCCGTCCGCAGGGCAACGCCGGCCTGTCGCGGCCCGTACTCGACGCGGACCATGGCTATGTCATCACGCCGATGGAGCAGGGCATCCGCCTGACGACCGGCGCCGAGTTTGCAGCGCGCGACGCGCCGCCGACGCCGGTGCAGTTCGACCGGCTGCTTCCGAACGCGCGCGCCCTGTTTCCGCTCGGCGAGCAGATCGGGGAGACCTGGATGGGCTCGCGGCCGACCTTTCCGGATTCGCGGGCCGTCATCGGACGCGCGCCGAAATACGAGACGCTGTGGCTTGCGATAGGCCACACGCATTGGGGCCTGACGCTCGGGCCGGTTACCGGCCGGCTGATCGCGGAGATGATGACCGGCGCGGTGCCGTTCTGCGATCCGGCGCCGTTCCGCGCCGAGCGCTTCACTTGAATTCTGCTGGGGTTATCTCGCGAAAGTCGTAGCGGTCGCGAATGTGGCGGTTGAAGTACGCCCCTTTGGAGCTTGCGTGTTCAAGCGAATCCGCCACCTCGAGCGGCACGTCGAAATAGACGTAGATGCGCCCCGTCACGAACGTGATGGCAAGCTGGCGAAGCGCGGCATCGTAGTCGTGGTCCTTGATCGCCGTCGACGGCATCGTGCTCTCGCGCGTTGATGCAAGATTTCAACGCGCGAGGGCATGTGGTGGTTCAGGCTCCATTATTTGCCGAATTTGTCTTTCCAGCTCGGCAGCGCGCCCGGAAACGGCAGGGATTTGGCCTCGTAGACGCCGCGTGCGATGGCGCGGGCCATCACGTTGGCGGCGTGCATGCCGAGCTCGGCGAGGCCCAAAATCGGGTCCGCCAGCGCGACCTGGGCCGTTGCCGCCGCAAACACCACGTCGCCGTCCAGCGGCGTGTGCACCGGATAGATTGCGCGCGCAAAGCCGTCCTGCGCCATGACCGCGAGGCGATTGCACTCGGCTTTGGTCAGCTTTGCGTCCGTCGCGACCACGGCAATCGTGGTATTCATCAACGGGCCACCTTTGGTGCGGATAGCAAGGTCGCCGGCTGACAATTTTGGCGCCGGCCCACGGCCGCCGAATTCGCCGTTCTGCTCGAACGGCGCCGCCCAGAAATGGGCACCGTCGCCAACTGTCACCGTACCCACACCGTTGACGACGGCGAGCGCACCGACCGTGATGCCGCCTTTCGTTTTTACCGAGGCGGAGCCGACGCCGCCTTTGAGCGTCGCGGTCGTGGCACCAAGACCAGCACCCACGCTACCGAGCATAAAATCGGACGACGCGGATTTAGCCGCTTCGTAGCCGAATTCCCGATAGGGCGGATAGCGCCCCCAGTTCTTGTCGCCGCCGCTCAGCAGGTCGAAGAGAATTGCGGCCGGCACGATCGGCACCGTCGCGGTACGGACCTTGAAGCCGCGGCCCATCTCGCGCATCAGCGCCTGAACGCCCGAGGCCGCGTCGAGCCCGAACGCCGAGCCGCCGGACAGCGCGATGGCGTCGATGCCGGACACGGTCTGCGCCGGATCGAGCAGGGCGGTCTCGCGCGTGCCGGGGCCGCCGCCGCGCACGTCGACGCTTGCGGTCGCCGGCGCGTCGAAGACGACGACCGTGCTGCCGGAGCCAAGGCTCTCGTCGCCGGCATGGCCGACCCGCACGCCTGCGACATCGGTGATGAGATTTTTCAACGTGACCCTCTTCCGTGCGTCAAATCGGCGCCGCCATCCGGCCGCCGACAAGGTCGGCGCCGGCCCAGGCGGTTCAACCGCCTATCACATCCTTGCCAGATTGGTCAGCGCAAGCTTGCGCTTGCATCCCATTGCATCGCATCTAGGGTCCGATGCACAGCGACGTGACCATCCTTGCCGCCCTGCTGGCCGGCCTTGTGAGCTTCCTTTCGCCCTGCGTGCTGCCGCTGGTGCCGCCTTATCTCGTCTATCTGGCGGGGGCCTCGCTGGAGCGGCTGGATGCCGCGCCGGCGCTGCGCGGCAGGCGCGAGACGGTATCCGCCGCAGCGCTGTTCGTGCTCGGCTTCGCGACGGTGTTTGTCGCGCTCGGCGCGAGCGCCAGCGCGGTTGGCGGCCTTCTGCGCGCCTATTCCGGCCCGCTCGCAATCATTGCCGGCGTCGTCATCATCATCATGGGGCTGCACTTTCTGGGGCTGACGCGCATCGCCCTGCTGATGCAGGAGAAACGAGCCGAGGTATCGAAGCCGGTGGGCCTCTGGGGCGCTTACGTCATGGGACTTGCCTTTGCGTTCGGCTGGACGCCGTGCATCGGCCCGATCCTCGCCGCCATTCTGGCGGTCGCTGCCTCCGAGCAGACGGTCGCGCGCGGCGCCGGCTTGCTGGCGGTCTATTCGCTCGGGCTCGGCATTCCGTTTCTCGTCGCGGCGCTCGCCATCGAACCGTTTGCCGCGTTCCTCGCGCGTTTCAAGCGGCACTTGCACCGCGTCGAGCAGGCGATGGGAGCGCTGCTGGTGCTGACCGGCATTGCGTTTCTGACCGGCAGCATCAACTGGATGAGCATCTGGCTGCTCGACACGTTTCCGGCGCTGGGGAAGATCGGATAGCGTCTTGTGTCCCGGACGCGGTGCAGCGCGACGCGGTGCACCGCAGATCCGGGACCTTAACGCACGCTGGAATTTGTAACGGTCGCGGGTCTGCAGCGCATCACTGCGTGCTGCGCTGCGCCCGGGACACGGGAAAAAGCCCGGCGATAACGGCGGGCTTTTCGCATTCTCGATCCAAAGAGATTACTTGCAGCCCGAGGCGGGGCACTCGTGATACGTGATCTTGCCGCTCGGGTCCTTCTTCCAGATGTACATCACATAGTCGAGCTTCGTGATGTCACCTTTCTTGTCATACGAGATATCGCCGAGCACGGTCTTGAACTTCATGCCCGAGTGCATCTTGGCCGCGACCTTTTTCGGATCAAGCGACTTCGCGGCTTCCGCCGCCTGCTTGATGATCTGGACGCCCGCGTAGGAGTAGAGCGTGTAGGCTTCCGGCTCGAACTTGTTGGCGCGGAATTCCTCGACGACCTTCTTCGCCTCCGGCCGATTGCGCGGATCGGGGCCGTAGGTCATCAGCGTGCCGACAACGCCCGGGCCGCCGACCGCGGCAAACTCGTCGGACGTGATGCCGTCGCCGCCCATCAGCGGGGCTGTGACGCCCTGATCGCGCATCTGGCGCACGATCAGGCCGCCTTCGGTATAGAGGCCGCCCCAGTAGACGAGGTCAGCGCGCGATTGCTTGATCTTCGACACCAGCGCGGAATAGTCCTTCTCGCCGGTGTTGATGCCCTCGTACAGCACCTGCTTCATGCCGCCCTTGTTGATCGTCTTCATCGTCTCGTCCGCAAGGCCTTTGCCGTAGGTCGTCTTGTCGTGGACGATCGCGATGCGCTTGCCCTTGAAATGCTTGAGAATGTAGGCGCCGGCGACTGCGCCCTGCTGGTCGTCGCGGCCGCAGACGCGGAAGATGTTCCACATCTTGCGCTCGGTGACCGTCGGGTTGGTGGAGGCCGGCGTGATCTCGAGGATGCCGTTCTCCTGGTAAACCTCGGAAGCCGGAATGGTCACGCCGGAATTGTAGTGACCGATGACGAATTTCACGCCGTCGCCGGCAAACTTGTTGGCGACCGAGACGCCCTGCTTCGGATCGGAAACATCGTCGCCGACCTCGACCGTAATTTTCTTGCCCATGATGCCGCCCGCCGCATTGATGTCCTTTGCGGCCTGTTCGGCGCCGTTCTTCATTTGCGCGCCGGTCGCGGCGTTGGGGCCGGTGATCGGGCCGGCGACGCCGAACATGACTTGCGCGTGCGCGGTGGCGGCGAGCGCGACGGCGAAGCCGAGCGCCAGACCGGCGACTGTTATCTTCTTCATTCGTTCTCTCCCTGAAAGTTCATCGCGGCGAGGCAAACCGGGCCAAATGCTACCTCAAGGCGTTTTTCGGCGCCAGCGCATCGCGCCGGCGCGCTCGTAAAGCCAGCCGTATTGCGTGACCATTTGCTGCGCCCGGGTCGCCCGAAAGCCGAGCAGGCCGGCGCCGATGCAAATGGCGCTGTCGACAAGATAGTAGTGCGGCGACAACAGCGTGCCGCCGAAAAGAGCGTAGTGAAAGAACCGCACGGCGGCGCCGAGCATCAGCATGTAGCCGAGAATGCGCCACCAGGGTCTCCAGGTCCGGGCGATGGCGCGGCCGGCCAGCGCCGCGGCGCCGCCGCCGAGCAGGACGGTCACCAGCAGGAAAACGCCGAAGCTTTCTTCGTAAAGGAATTCGGGAATCGAGAAATTCATCGTGCCGCCGCCTGCTGCCGTCCGCCCTCGAGATACGCCGATTTGATTTCCGGCCGCTCGAGCAATTCCCGCCCGCTGCCCGACAACGTGATCAGGCCGTTGACCATGACATAGCCGCGGTGCGCGAGCCTGAGCGCATGAAACGCGTTCTGCTCGACGAGGAAGACGGTGAGCTTGTCCTCGCGGTTGAGTTTGCGGATCGCGTCGAAGATCTGCTTCACGATCAGCGGCGCAAGCCCGAGCGAGGGTTCATCGAGCAGCAGCAGGCGAGGGTGGCTCATCAGAGCGCGGGCGATGGCAAGCATCTGCTGCTCGCCGCCGGAGAGCGTGCCGCCGCGCTGGTGCAGGCGCTGCTTGAGGCGCGGGAACATGGCCAGGATACGCTCGAGATCCTGATCGAAATGCGTCGGGTTGGCGACGACCGCGCCCATCTGCAGATTTTCCAGCACGCTCATGCGCGGAAAGATGCGGCGGCCTTCCGGCGACTGCGCGAGCTTCAGGCGTGCGATCTCATGCGTCGGCAGGTGCGTGATGTCGCGGCCGTCGAAACGGATCGTACCCTCGCGTGCGCGCGGATTGCCGCAGATGGTCATCATCAGCGTCGATTTGCCGGCGCCGTTGGCGCCGATGAGGGTGACGATCTCGCCTTCGTTCACCTCAAGGTCGACGCCCTTGAGCGCCATCACGCGGCCGTAGAAGGTCTTGACGCCGCGGATAGAGAGGAGCGGCTGGGTCACGGCACGGCTCCCTTTCTCCACGTCATTTCGGGACGGCGCAATGTGTCGGACCCGGAATCCAGAAGCAAACTCGGAAGTTGTTTCTGGATTCCGGGTTCGCTCGCTGCGCTCGCGCCCCGGAATGACCATTGAGTCACAACCCGACCTCCGCTTCGACCTTTTCGACCTCCTCATCGTGCACGCCGAGATAGGCCGCGATAACGCTCGGATCGTTGCGCACCTCTTCCGGCGTGCCGTCGGCGATCTTGACGCCGTAGTCGAGCACGACGATGCGATCGGAAATTTCCATCACCACCGACATGTCGTGCTCGATGAGAAGAATCGACGTGCCGTGAACCTCGCGAATGTCGAGCAGCAGGGCGTTGAGCTCCGCGCTTTCGTGCGGATTGAGGCCGGCGGCTGGCTCGTCGAGGCACAAGAGCACCGGATCGGTGCACATCGCGCGCGCCACCTCGAGCCGGCGCTGCGCGCCGTAGGGGAGATCGCCGGCCGGATCGTCGGCGCGTGCGGTAAGCCCGATGCGGTCGAGCCAGGAGCGCGCCTTTTCGATCGCTGCGCGTTCGGCGCGCGCATAGGAAGGGAAGCCGACGAGCCCGAGAAACGTGAACCCCGAGGCCAGCATCAGTGCGTTGTGCTGCGCAACCATCAGGTTTTCCAGAACGGTCATGCCGGGAAAGAGGCGGATGTTCTGGAACGTGCGCGCGACCCGCGCCTGCTGGGTGACAAGGTAATCGGGCATGCGCTCGAGCAGAAACAGCGCCCCATTGGCCTGGCGCAAGCTGCGGCTGCCTCCTGCCGTGAGTGCGTCGAGCGAATTCCAGAGAAGGGGATCGCCGTGCAGCAGCGCCAGCCGCCCTTCGCTCGCGTTGTAGAAGCCGGTGATGCAGTTGAAGACCGTGGTCTTGCCGGCGCCGTTCGGCCCGATCAGCGCGGTGATGCCGCCGCGCGCAACGTCGAAGGAGAGGTCGTCGACCGCGACCAGGCCGCCGAAGCGCATCGTCAGATGCTCGACGCGAAGCACGCTGTCGCGCAGTTCCGTCATCCGTGCCCTTCCTTCACGAGCTCGGCGGAAATCGTCTTGCGCTCCTTGAGGAAAACCGACGGCGTGCGGGTCGCGATCAAGCCGCGGGGCCGCCAGACCATGATCAGCACCATGCAGAAGCCGAACAGCAGCATGCGGTACTTGGTCGGATCGAAATCGGCGCCGAAAATCTGTTTCAGGAAGTCGAGCTCGCGCATGATCTCGGTGCCGCCGATCATCACGATCGCGGCGATGGCGACTCCCACCTGGCTGCCCATGCCGCCGAGCACGACGATCGAGAGGATCGTCGCCGACTCGATGAATGTGAAGGACTCAGGCGAGATGAATCCTTGCCTCGCGGCAAAAAATGAACCGGCAAAGCCCGCGAACATCGCACCCATCGCGAACGCAGTAAGTTTGGTATTGGTCGTATTGATGCCGAGCGAGCGGCACGCGATCTCATCCTCACGCAGTGCCTCCCAGGCGCGGCCGACCGGAAGCCGGCGCAAGCGCACGGTTACCCAGGCGGTGAGCAGAGCCAATGCGAGGATGATGTAGTAGAGGAAGATCGTACGGTGGAGCGGCGTGAATTCCAGACCGAACACTGCGGCAAAGCCGTTATCGTCGGCGTTGAATGGAATGCCGAAGAAGGTCGGCCGCGGAATGCTGGTGATGCCGGCGTAGCCGTTGGTGAGATCGACCCAGTTGACGATGACGATGCGGATGATTTCGCCGAAGGCGAGCGTGACGATGGCGAGGTAATCGCCGCGCAGGCGCAGCACCGGAAAGCCGAGAAGGATTCCCCAGAACGAGGCCAGCACGCCGGCGAGCGGCAGCAAAATCCAGAACGTCAGGCCGAAGGTCTTGGCGAGCAGCGCGTAGGAGTAGGCGCCGACGGCGTAGAACGCGACGTAACCAAGGTCGAGCAGGCCCGCTAGGCCTACCACGATGTTCAGCCCGAAGCCGAGCATCACATAGATCAGAATCTGGATGCCGAAATTGTCGACCCACTTGATCGAGCCACGCATGCCCGCGCCGGCAATGGCAACGAGCGGATAGACGATGACAAATCCGATGGCGAACGGGATGAACCATTTCGCCAAAGCGGTGCGCCAGGGCGGTGCAATTTCCGTGCGCCGCGCGCGCTGCCGCTTGAGCCAGGGCTGCGCGACCAGCGAATAGAAGAGCCGCCCACCGGCGACGATCAGGACCACGATCGCCAAGGCGTCCCAGCGCGTCACCAGCAGCAGGCCTTCGCCGACGTTGCGCGCCCAGAACCCGATCAGCGGCAGGAAGAGCGCGAATGCGAGGAGGGCGGCAAGACCGGCATCGCGCAACGCGTGCGCCACATCCGTGCGCTCGCTCTGCGCCGTCACCACTTCAGACTTTTTCGACATCGGGCCGGCCGAACAGGCCTTGCGGCAAAAAGATCAGCGTGATCGCCAGCACGGAGAATGCCGCCACATCCTTGTAGTCGGTGGAAAAATAGGCCGACCACATCGTCTCGATCAGGCCGATGAGGATGCCGCCGACCACGGCGCCCGGCAGCGATCCGATGCCGCCGAGCACCGCGGCGGTAAACGCTTTGACGCCCGGCACGAAGCCATCGGAGAAGGTGATGACGCCATAGTGCATCAGGTACATGGTGCCGGCGACGGCGGCGAGCGCGGCGGCGATGACGAACGTCATGGAAATCGTGCGGTCGACGTCGACACCAAGCAGCGCGGCCATTTTCTGGTCCTGCTCGCAGGCGCGCTGCGCGCGGCCAAGCGAAGTGCGCGTGACGACGTACCAGAACGCGACCAAAAGCGCGGCGGTCACGCCCCAGATCACGAGCTGCTTGACCGACAGCGTCACCGGATAGCCGTTGCGCGTCATCAGCACGAATTCGCCGTGCACCATCGGCGGCACCGACTTGTTGCGCGGCCCCTGCGCGACCTGCACGAAATTGGAAAGAAAGATCGACATGCCAATCGCGGAGATCAGCGGCGCAAGACGGAATGAGCCGCGCAGCGGGCGATAGGCGACGCGCTCGATCACCCAGTTCACCAGCGAGGTGAAGAGCATGGCCACGATCAGCACGATCAGGAGCGCCAGCATGATCGAGCCGATGCCAAGCCAGCTCGTAAGGATCAGGAAGGCGATCAACGCGATGAAGGCCGACACCATGAACACGTCGCCGTGGGCGAAGTTCACCATGCCGATGATGCCGAACACCATCGTGTAGCCGATGGCGATGAGGCCGTAGATCGAGCCGAGCGTGATGCCGTTGATGAGCTGCTGGAGGAAGACTTCCATGCGTCCGGTGCGCCTGTCACGGGTGCCGCCCGGCCGACGGCGGATCATGCAGTCTTAACAGGGCCTTGTAAGGGGGGCAACGGCGCAACCGCCGCATGTTATTAAGTCGCGGCGGGAGTAGAATGGCGCATGAGCCCGAGCATTGAAATCGCGGTGCGGGTCGCCAGCTATGCCGTCGTGTTCGCAGGGATGGCGGCGTGGGAATGGCTTGCCCCGCGGCGGAAGCCCCGGATCGGCCGCAGGCCGCGCTGGGCGAACAATCTGGGCGTGCTGGCCGTCGATATCGTCGCTGTGCGCCTGCTGGTGCCGACCGCGGCGGTCGGCGCGGCTTTGATCGCGGCGCAACATGGCTGGGGCCTGTTGCCGCTGCTCGGCCTGCCGCTCTCGGCAGCCGGGATCATCGGCTTCGTGCTGCTCGACCTCACGATCTACTGGCAGCACCGCGTGTTCCACGCCGTGCCGGTGCTCTGGCGAATCCATCGGATGCACCACGCCGACCTCGATATCGATGTCACCACCGGCGTGCGCTTCCACCCGATCGAGATCGTCTTGTCGGCGCTGATCAAGATCGCGGCGGTGTTCGCGCTCGGAGTTCCGGCGCTCTCGGTGCTGCTGTTCGAGGTGGCGCTTAACGCCACCTCGATGTTCAACCACAGCAACGTCGCCTTGCCGCCGCGACTGGAGGCGCTGGTCCGGCTGGTCCTGGTCACGCCGCATATGCACGAAGTGCATCACTCGGCGCTGCGCGCGGAGACCGACAGCAACTTCGGATTTAATCTGCCCTGGTGGGACCGCCTGTTCGGCACCTATCGCGCGCAGCCTGCGGCCAGCGAAGAGGGGGTGCAAATCGGCCTTCCGGACTTCCGCGATCCGGGCGAGTTGCGGCTCGATCGTCTGCTCACCCAGCCGTTTCGCAGCGATCGTGCGGCGCCTGCCGGCGATGACCGGGAAATCAGTGCAGGCCGCCGATCAGCCAGATAATGATAAGAATCGGGATCGGCACTCCCAGCAGCCACAGCAACAAATAGCGTCCCATGTTCGGTCCCTCGTTGGCCGGGGAAAACACGCACGGCCTGCCATAAGTTCCGGTGGCTTCTATCCACCGGCTGTGTCTGTGCATTGGCCTTGCCTGCGGGCCTCGCTTATGCTCGCCCGATGGCAACGGCTTCGGCGCTTCCGCTTTTCCACCTCTACGGTGACCCGCCGGACGATTCCGCCTTCGACTTCATCCATATCGAAACCATCGAATCGCGTTCGTCGGTTCACGACTGGACCATCCGCGCGCACCGCCACCGCAACCTGTTTCAGATTCTGCTGATCGAGCGGGGCGGCGGCGAGATGACGTTCGAGGCGGCCATCATGCCGTTCTCCGCGCCGGCGGCCATCCTGGTTCCTGCAACGATCGCGCACGGCTTTCGCTTCAAGGCTGGCGCCACCGACGGCTGGGTGCTGAGCTTCACCGAAGACGTGACCTCGGCGCTCGGCGAACGTTCGGGCGAAGCGCTTCAGCGCTTGCGCTCGATCGCGCAGAACCCGCTGGTGCCGCTGGCCGGCGAAGCGGAAACCAGACGCCTGTCCGCCTTGTGCGCCGAACTTCACGAGGAGAGCTCGCTCGGCCGCGAAGGCTACCGGCTGGCGATGCGGGGCTTGCTCGCGCTGATCGCGATCGAGGTCGTGCGGCTGGCAGCGAGCCGCGCGCGCAGCGGAACGGTGACGCTTGCCGCCGCCGATCCGCGCGTCGATGCGCTGCGGCGCTTGCTCGAGGAAAACTTCCGCAAGGAACGGCAGATCGCCTTTTATGCCGACAAGCTCGCGATGACCCCGGACCGCCTCAACGATCACGTCAAGCGCGCAACCGGCGTGACCGCCGGCCACCTCATCCGCCAGCGCGTGCTGACGGAGGCCAAGCGCCAGCTCGTGTTCACCAGCCTGGCGATCCACGAGATCGCCTACGACCTGTCGTTCTCCGATCCGTCGCACTTCACCCGGTTTTTCCGCAAGCAAACGGGCATGACGCCGCAGGCGTTTCGCGAAGGCCGTGGCGGCTAGCTCCTCGCCTTTAGCGAATCGTGGCGGATCAGACTGAACGTGATGATCGCGCCGGCGAGCTCGGCCAAGCCGCCGATGCCGAGCGCGGCGCGCAGGCCCGCAAAGAATCCCGGACCCGTCGGCTGCTGGCCCGCATAAGCCGCGAACACCGCGCCGAGAATCGCGACGCCGAGGGTCGCACCGACCATGCGGGCGGTATTGAGCACGCCCGAGGCCGTGCCCGACCGCTCTGGCGGCAGCGCGGCCACAGCGACACCGTTGACGGGCGCCGTGTTCAAACCGAGGCCGATGCCGACGACGAACAGCGCCAGCGAAACCAGCATAATGCTCGTATCCGCGCCGGCGAAGCCGAGCGCGATCTCGCCGAGGCCCATGCACATCATTCCGGTGGTCATGACGACGCGCGAGCCGAACGCATTGCTCGCGTAGCCGACAAGCTGCGACACGATGACGAAGCTCGCGGACATCGGCAGCAATTCGAGGCCGGCGATGAGCGGGCTCGCGCCGCGCACGATCTGGAAATAGAGCGGCATGATGAACAACAGAGCATACATGCCGAACGTCATCAGCCCCGCCGAAGCCAAGGCAGCCGAGAAGACGGGCCGGCGAAGAAATGAAATCGGCAGCAATGGCCCGCTGGTGCGCGATTCGACCCAGACGAACAGAACGAGCGTGGCGACCGCAACGCATGCGATGGCGATGATCGGCGCCGACAGAAAGCCCCAATGCGATCCTTCGATGGCAGCAAAAGCAAAAGCGCCGAGCCCGACAATTCCCAAAGCCTGGCCCGGAATATCGAGCTTGCGGCCTTGCGGAGCGGAGGATTCGCCGACCGCGTGATAGGTGAGCGCCAATGCCAGGGCGCAGACCGGCAGTGCGAGATAAAAGATGCTGCGCCAGCCGACGCTGTCGAGCAGCCAGCCGCCGAGCGTCGGACCGATGATGAAGGCAAGACCGTTGCAGCTTGCCCAGATGCCCATCGCATGCGCGCGTTGCTCGCGGTCCGGATACGCGACGGTCAGCAGCACAAGCGACATCGGCACGGCGAATGCCGCGCCGAAGCCGCTGACCACGCGGCCTGCAATCAATATTGCGACATTGGGCGCGAGCGAACAGGCGAGCGTGCCGGCGGAGAACAATGCAATGCCAAGGGCGAAAATGCGGCGGCGGCCGTACAGATCGCCGAGCGTTCCGGCGGTCAGCAGCAGGCAGGCATAGATGAGGTTGTAGGCATCGATCACCCATTGCATCTGGCTGACGCCGGCGCGCAACTCGCTGCCGATGCTTTTGAGCGCCAGATTGACGACGGAGGTGTCGATCTGCGCCAGCAACACCGCAAGCGATGCGGTGAGCAGAACGAGGCGCGGGTAATTGCGTGATGCCGATTCGATTTTGTTTTGTTGCGTGAGGGCAACTGACATTACCAGCCTTTATGATGCTGTTTTCGATGTGCTCTTTGGTAAGGCGCAGCTAAAGGCGCGCGTTCCCCGGCGCCACCCGAATTCTGCCTTGCAGGATTGCGTGGAACTCGCGCGCCTCTTGGTTAAACGGCTAACAAGTAAGGTAAAGTTTTGGTTTGTTTTGAACCGCGGGTTTGATGAGACTACGCGTGATCTCTCGTTCATTGGGGAGAGTGCCATGCGCGTTGCATCTGCCGCCGTCGTGACGGTGATTTCCGCAATCGCCCTCTATTTCACATATTCGTGGGGCGCGGACGCACTGCATGTCCTTACCTCTCCGACGTACGGGCTTGATGACGTCTGGCGCTCGCAGTTCGTCTTCGGGATCGGGCGGCTGTTCGATGCGGGCCCCGGCATGCTGCTGGGAATTGCTGCGGTGTTCGGCGCGGTCAAGCTGATCGTGGCGAGCATTTTCGCTCTGCACATACTCGACCGCCTGCGGTCGTTCGTTCGCGGCAAGGCCGATCTCGAAATTCTGGAAACCGCGCTCACGCTGCTGATCATCGCCAGCCTGGCGGCTGCAGCGCCCGCGCTGTGGACGCACAACGGCGACATCGCGCGCGATCAGACCGTGCCGCTGCTGCTTGCGGCCCTGGCGGCGGCCCTTTGCATCGTCGAGCGGATGAGCAGCGAGCAGCCGGCAGCCGCAGCGACGCCGCAGTCGTAGCGCGCATTCGCGTCTTCGGCTTCAGGCCTGAGCCCACCGGAACTGTAATTGTGTAACGTCGGTTCTTCGCACCATATAGGTGCGGAGGAGAATCGGGCGTGGCCGAACATTGCTGCGGACATGACGTAAAGTTCGACGGCCTCTCGGCGGATTATAGGCGCCGGCTGTGGCTCGTCATCGGCATCAACGCCACGATGTTTGCCGTTGAGATGGGTGCGGGCGCGCTCGCGGGATCGCAGGCGCTGAAGGCGGACGCGCTCGACTTTCTTGCCGATTCGACCACGTACGGAATCAGTCTTGCCGTGATCGGCGCCCCGATTAGGACGCGGGCGGCTGCCGCCGTGCTGAAAGCGGTTAGCCTGATCGTCATGGCGGCCTGGGTACTCGGCATGACGGCTTACTACGTTCTCTATGTCGGGATGCCACGCGCCGACATCATGGGCGGCGTTGGTGTTCTGGCGCTCATGGCAAATGCCGCCAGCGTCCTGCTGCTGGTGCGTTACAAGGACGGCGACGCCAATGTGCGCTCCGTGTGGCTCTGCTCGCGCAATGACGCGATCGGCAATGTTGCGGTGATGGTTGCTGCGCTTGCGGTGTGGGCGACCGGAACGCGTTGGCCCGATCTGATTGTCGCGGCGCTGATGGCGGGGCTGTTTCTCTATTCTTCAGTTCGCATCCTGCAACAATCGGTCCGGGAAATGCAAAGCGGGCGGCGGCACGCAATCGGGCACGCGCATTGATCGCGCGGACTACTTCGCCTTCGCAAGTTCGGCGATGATTTCGCCCGCTTCCTTGAAGGCGTGGTTTGCCGCCGGGACGCCGCAGTAGATCGCCTGCTGCATGATGATTTCCTTGATGTCGGCTTCGCTGAAGCCGCCTTCGGCGAGCGCGGCGCGCACGTGCAGGCGGAATTCGTCCCAGCGGCCGAGCGCGATCATGGTGCCGATGACGAGCACGCGGCGCGTGCGCTCGTCGTAGTGCGTCCGCGTCCAGATTTCGCCCCAGGCGTAGCGGGTGATGAGGTCCTGAAATTCCTCGTTGAAGGAATTCTTGCGCGCGTTGGCGCGGTCGACCCAGGCTGCGCCCAGCACCTTGCGGCGCCGCGCCATGCCTTTTTCGTGGCGCTCCTTCTCGTCCATCGCGCGCCTCAATGCAGCAGGAAGTCGGTCACCGCCTTGGCATATTCCTGCGGCTGCTCGACGTTGGAGATATGCGCGGCATTGACCACCGCCATCTTCGCGCCGGGAATATGGTCGCGCAGGTATTCCGCCTGCGCGACAGTGGTCGCCGGATCGTCTTTGCCCGCAATAATCAGCGTCGGCACCCTGATCTTCGGCAGCAGGTCGCGGTGGTCCATGTCACGGATTGCTTCGACGCACGCGACGTATCCGTCCGGGTGTGTTGCCACGAACATCTCGGTGAAGCGCGTAATCTCCGGCACGCTTCGCTCGCGGAATCCTTTGGTAAACCAGCGTTCCATGTTCGCACCGGCGAAGGATCGAAGCCCTTTCTCGCGGATCGTCTTGATGCGGTCCGCCCACGGGGTCTTGTCGGCGTAATGGCAATTGGTATTGGAGAGCACCATCTTGCTGAGCCGGTCGCTCGCATTGGCGCCGAGCCACATGCCGACCATGCCGCCCATCGACAGGCCGCACCAGTTGATCCTGTCGATCTTGAGCGCGTCGATGACGGCGAGCACGTCGCGGCCGAACCGCTCCATGGAGTAGGGGCCTTTCGGCACGCCGGACTTGCCGTGGCCGCGCCGATCGTAACGCACGAGACGGAAGTGCTTGGTGAATTCGGGCACCTGGACGTCCCACATGTGCAGGTTGGTGCCGAGCGAATTCGACAGCATCAAAACCGGTGCGTTCTCCGGCCCGTCGATCTGGACGTTGATCGGGCAGCCATCGGCGTCAATCGTCGGCATGAAATTTCCTCCTCGCTACGCTTGCTCTATATCAGCCGGGCAATGGCGAACAATTAAAGCGGACCTGCCCTGCTGCAAAGCTCTTTTCAGCCGCGCGGGGAGGGCTTAAGCGTAACGGCCGCGTGCGCCCTGCGCGCGCGTCGAAGGAGAGTGCGACCCATGGCGATGACAATGACCGGCGAGGTTCAACTCGCGGCGCCGCGCGAGACCGTATGGCAGAAGCTGAACGATCCCGACGTGCTCAAGGCCTGCATTCCCGGCTGCGAGGAGCTCAACAAAAGCTCCGATACCGAATTCCAGGCGGTCGCCACCACCAAGATCGGACCGGTCAAGGCGCGTTTCAAAGGCAAGGTGCACTTGACGGACCTCGACCCGCCGAACGGCTACAGGATTTCGGGCGAGGGCGATGGCGGCGTGGCGGGCTTCGCCAAAGGCGGGGCGACCGTGATGCTCGCGGAGAAGGACGGAGGGACGCTGCTGACCTACAATGTCGAGGCGCAGATCGGCGGCAAGCTTGCCCAGCTTGGGCAACGGCTGGTCAACGGAGCGGCGAAGAAGATTGCTGACGACTTTTTCCAGAAATTCGCTGCGGAAACGACGAAATAACTTTAAAATCCAATCTGCATCGGCGGCAAACGAGCGAAATCACCGCGGTTTGACCGGCCCGCCGCCGACCACCGCCTTGACCGCGCCCGCGGGCAGGGTTCAGACTTGTTCCGGTTCGAAACAGGAAAACGGCGGATTTCCGCGTTACAACCTCTGCCGTTTTTGATTTCAGCCGCGAAAACGGGCCATCCGGCCCGAATTTGAGATAAGGCCGAACGGCCTCGGAATCGGGAGGGACGCAAATGCCAGCGGTGTCGATGACAGTGAACGGCAAGGCCGTGTCGGGCAATGTCGAGGAGCGCACACTGCTGGTGCAATTCCTGCGCGAACACCTCCGTCTTACAGGTACCCACGTCGGCTGCGACACCTCGCAATGCGGCGCCTGCGTGGTGCACGTCGACGGCAAGTCGGTCAAATCCTGCACGCTGCTGGCGCTGTCGCTCGAAGGGGCCAACGTGCTGACGATCGAAGGCCTGGCCGAGCCGAACGGTCCGCTGCACCCGATGCAGGAGGCGTTCCGGCAGAACCACGGCCTCCAGTGCGGCTACTGCACGCCGGGCATGATCATGTCGGCGATCGATATCGTGCGCCGCAAAGGCCACGATCTCGACGAGCACACCATCCGCGAAGAGCTCGACGGCAACATCTGCCGCTGCACGGGTTACCACAACATCGTCAAATCGATCGCCGCCGGCGCGAAGGCGATGGCGCAAGGCGGCGCGCCGCGTCAGGCTGCCGAATAAACGTATAAAAAAGTTCGGGAGGAGACCGCCATGAGTGCGACCGGAATCGGCGCGGCGGTGCGCCGCAAGGAAGACCTCCGCTTCATCACCGGGAAGGGCCAATACACCGACGACGTGGTGCGCCCCGGCGAAACACATGCGGTCTTCGTGCGCTCGCCGCACGCCCGCGCCAAGATCAAGGGCATCGAGGTGAGCGCGGCAAAGGCGATGCCGGGCGTCATCGCGGTGCTCACCGGCGTTGAGCTTGCGAATGACAAGATCGGCAATCTCATCTGCGGCTGGATGATTCATTCCAAGGACGGCTCGCCGATGAAGATGGCGCCACATCCGGCGCTCGCGGCGGGCACGGTCAACCACGTCGGCGATGCGGTGGCGGTCGTCATCGCCGAGACCAAAGGGCAGGCGCGCGACGCCGCCGACAAGGTGAAGGTCGACTACGAGCCGTTGCCGGCGATCGCCGACCCGGCCAAGGCGCAGGCGCAGGGCGCGCCGCAAATTCACGAGGTCGCGCCGAACAACACGATCTATCAGTGGCAACTCGGCGACGCCAAAGCGACGGAAACAGCCTTCGCGTCCGCCAAACACGTCACCCGGATCGATCTCGTCAACAACCGCCTGGTGCCCAATGCGATCGAGCCGCGCGCCGCGCTTGCCGAATATGATTCCGGCACCGATCAGTTCACGCTCTGGAACACCTCGCAAAACCCGCACGTCGCACGTCTCGTCATTGCGGCCTTCGTCGGCATGGCGCCGGAGCACAAGTTGCGCGTGATTGCGCCCGATGTCGGCGGCGGGTTCGGCTCGAAGATTTTCATTTATCCAGAGGAAGTCGTTTGCCTGTGGGCTGCGCGCAAGGTCGGCCGGCCGGTGAAATGGACGGCGGAGCGCAGCGAATCTTTTCTCACGGATGCGCATGGCCGCGACCACGTCACGCATGCCGAGCTTGCGCTCGACGGCGACGGCAAGATTCTCGCGCTGCGGGTCAGGACAATCGCGAACCTTGGCGCCTATATGTCGACATTCTCGTCGTCGATTCCGACCTATCTCTACGGCACGTTATTGTCGGGCCAGTACAACATCCCGCAGATTTATTGCGAGGTCGATGCCGTCTATACCAATACCGTGCCGGTCGACGCCTATCGTGGCGCCGGTCGGCCGGAGGCCACGTTTGTCGTCGAGCGGCTGGTGGAAGTGGCCGCGCGCGAAATGGGCATCGAGCCGCCGGAATTGCGCAAGCGCAACTTCATCAAGTCGTTTCCGCATCAGACGCCGGTGATCATGAACTACGACGCCGGCGACTATCAGGCGTCGCTTAAGAAGGCGATGGAGCTTGCCGACGTGAAGGGCTTCGGCAAGCGCCGGCGCGAGGCGGCGCGGAACGGCAAGCTGCGCGGCATCGGCTATTCGACCTATATCGAAGCCTGCGGCCTTGCGCCGTCGCAGGCGGCCGGCTCGCTCGGAGCCGGCGTGGGCTTGTGGGAATCGGCCGAGGTGCGGGTCAATCCGACCGGCACCGTGGAAGTGCTGACCGGCTCGCATGCGCACGGGCAGGGGCACGAGACGACCTTCGCGCAGCTCGTCTCCGAGCGTCTCGGCATTCCGTTTGAAAACATCAGCATCGTCCACGGCGACACCGACAAGGTGCAGTTCGGCATGGGCACCTACGGCTCGCGCTCGGGCGCGGTCGGCATGTCGGCGGTCGTCAGGGCGCTCGACAAGATCGAGGCCAAGGCGAAGAAGGTCGCCGCTCACATGATGGAGGCTTCGGAGAACGACATCGAGTTCAAGGACGGCAAGTTCACGGTGGCCGGCACCGACAAGTCGGCGGCCTGGGGTGATGTTGCGCTCAACGCGTACATTGCGCACAAGTTTTCCGGCCAGGAGCTCGAGCCGGGCCTGAAGGAAACCTCGTTCTACGACCCGACCAACTTCACGTTCCCGGCCGGCTGCCACATCTGCGAGGTCGAGGTCGATGCCGACACCGGCAATTCGGAGATCGTGAACTGGACCGCGGTCGATGATTTCGGCACCGTGATCAATCCGATGATCGTCGAGGGCCAGGTGCACGGCGGCGTCGCGCAAGGCATCGGACAGGCGCTGCTCGAAGGCGCGGTCTACGACAAGGACGGCCAGCTCGTGTCCGGCTCGTTCATGGATTACTCGATGCCGCGCGCGCACAACCTGCCGTCGTTCACGATCGGCTTGACCGAGACGAAATCGCCGTCCAATCCGCTCGGCATCAAGGGCTGTGGCGAGGCGGGGGCGATTGCTGCGCCAGCGGCGGTCATCAACGCCATCACCGACGCGATCGGAAGCGAAGAAATTTCAATGCCGGCGACGGCCGGCGTCGTATGGGCCGCGCTTCAGCGCGCGAGCGCCACGCGCCAGGCGGCGGAATAAGGAGATACAGCATGTACAATTTCACCTTCCACCGTCCGACCACGGTCCGCCAGGCGGCGGGCCTGCTGGCGAAAAATCCGGACGCGAAGCTGCTTGCCGGCGGACACTCGCTGATCCCGGTGATGAAGCAGCGGCTGGCGCAGCCATCGGCCTTGATCGATCTTTCCAAGGTCGAGGGACTTCAGGGCGTCGAGCTCAAGGGCCGCTCCGTCGTCGTCGGCGCGATGACGACGCATTCCGACGTCGCCAATTCGCCGGTGATGCAGCAGGCGCTGCCGGGCCTGGCGGCGGTGCCGGCCGCGATCGGCGATCCGCAGGTGCGCCACATGGGCACGATCGGCGGCTCGATCGCCAACAACGATCCGAACGCGGATTATCCGGCCGCGTGTCTCGGGCTCGGCGCAACCATCATTACCAACAAGCGCAAGATCGCGGCGGACGATTTCTTCACCGGCATGTTCTCGACCGCGCTCGAGGACGGCGAGATCATCACCAAGGTCTCGTTCCCGATCGCGAAGAAGGCGGCCTACGAGAAGTTCAAGCATCCGGCGTCCGGCTTCGCGCTGGTCGGCGTGTTCGTGTCAAAGCGCGGCCCGGAAATTCGCGTGGCGGTGACGGGGGCGGGCGCAAACGGCGTCTTCCGCGTCAAGGCGTTCGAGGAGGCGCTCAAGAAGCGATTTGCGGCAAAGTCGCTCGAAGGAATGACCATTCCCGCGACCGGCATGAACAGCGACATTCACGCCAGCGCCGAATACCGCGCGCATCTCGTCGGCGTGCT
>DASSRW010000187.1:0-34451 GCA_035701545.1 Pseudolabrys sp. | reverse complement strand
CGTTCTGCAGACCTTGGCCGAGATCGGCAGCGTCGCGCGCATTCCCGAGGTGTTGCGCCGCGCCAAGGACAAGAACGACCCGTTCCGCCTGATGGGCTTCGGACACCGGGTGTACAAGCACTACGATCCGCGCGCCAAGATCATGCAGAAGACCTGTCACGAGGTGCTCAACGAGCTTGGCATCAAGGACGATCCGCTGCTCGACGTCGCGATGGAGCTCGAAAAGATCGCCCTGCACGACGACTATTTCGTTGAGAAGAAGCTTTATCCGAACATCGATTTCTATTCGGGCATCACGCTCAAGGCGATGGGTTTCCCGACCACCATGTTCACCGTCCTCTTCGCGGTCGCCCGCACCGTCGGCTGGATCGCGCAGTGGAAGGAAATGATCGAGGATCCGAAGCAGAAGATCGGCCGTCCGCGTCAGCTCTATACGGGCGCTACGCGGCGCGACTACGTGCCGATCTCGCGGCGGAAATAGTTATCTGCCATTTGGGGCGTGCGGAATGTCAGTCTCCTCTCGCGCGCTCCAGAAGCTGCTTTAACTTGTTGAGATCGATGATCCGGAGTCCGTCACGCTCGCGGCGCAAAACGCTGAGCGAGGTGAGCCGACTGATTTCTCGGGAGACTGCCTCACGATGGGTGCTGACGCGATTGGCGATATCCGATAAAGACGGCGCAGGGGCCAGCAGGATTTGCTCATTCGATTGTCGCCCTTCATTGGCGAGCCGGATGAGCTCCGCTTGAATTCGGTTCTGCACCATCATGGTGCTAAACTCAAAAACCCGTTCCGACAATCGCCGGACTTCGGAGGTCAAATGGCGCAGCGTAGCGAGAGTTACGCCAGGCTCATTGATCAACAGCTCCTGAAATTTCTTGGCCGACAGAGAAGCTGTGCTGCACGGTTCAAGTGCGTCGACACCCGCCGAGCGCGGCTGGCCATCGATGGCCGCGATCTCGCCAAACATCGTTGCTGACGCAAGGTCAACAAACAAGACGGCCTTGCCTTCTGCAGAATAGATGATCACGCGCGCCTTGCCGGCAAGCAAGAACAACACGTCGGTTGATTGGTCTTGATAGCCGCAAATCTGTTCGCCGGCCGCGTACTCCCGCCAGATGCAGCTTTCCGCAAGATGCTCAAGGGATGCGGCAGGCAGGCTGCCAAGGACGTCGATCCGCCTCAGCGCGTTCACCCGTGCTTGTAAGCTCATTCTTGTACTCAGCTCCAACCAGGGGCACGGCCACAGGCAAGAACCGCCCCTGCTCTGTTCAACCTTTTCACAGCGGTTGGCAAATGCCAACGACCGCATTCGTGATCTCGGACATTGTCCGGCCGTTCCGCCCGAATCGGAACGAATAGAGGGAGAACGCACATGAACTACACGACTGGAAAATCCACTATAGTCGCTCTTGGGCTTGTCATTGGCATGACGGCGGCCACCTGCCTGGTTGCAAACGCCGAAGATGCGCCGAAGGGCAACAAGGGTTTCACGGCAAGCAAGACCACTGTCGTCGACTTGGGTCCCGAGATCGACGGGCTTGCCGGCCGGCAGTTGCGCATGCGGCTGCTGACAATCGAGCCGGGTGGCCACATCGGACTACACAGCCACAAGGACCGGCCCGCTGTGGTATATTTCCTTCAAGGCACAGATACCGTCTTCCAGGCCGACGGGACTTCGAAAACATTCCACGCCGGCGACACCTCCTCGGCGACGAAGAACACATCTCACTGGCATCGAAATGACGGCAAGGACAACGTCATGCTGATCGCCGTGGATATTTTCAAGACTGCCAAATAGGCAACACGTTAGCTTGCGCCTTTCTGGGGGCCGGTTTGCCTGGCCTCCAGAACCTATATCCTTCGACATGCCGCAGGCCATTGGTAGACAGACATCGGCGTAGAAGCCTAAGATTCAATCTTACGGGAGGTCGTCGCTTTGACAAAAGATGTCGACCAATGGCTTGCGCAGATCGGGCTTGAGAAATACTCCGCTGTCTTTGCTGAAAATGAAGTTGATATCGACGTTCTGACAGAACTTACCGAGCAGGATCTTAAGGATCTCAGTATCCCCCTCGGGCCGCGCAAGAAGCTGCTGAAAGCCATCGCTGCCCTCGCCGATGGCGGCCCGCCCGTTCCGGACCAGGAATTGCCTGCTGCCCGTCCGGAAGCCGAAAGGCGGCACCTTACGGTCATGTTTTGCGATCTCGTCGGGTCAACCACCCTTTCGACCCAATTCGATCCCGAAGATCTTCGGGAGATTATTCTCGCCTACCAGGAATGCTGTGCCCGAGTCATTGCAGCGTATAACGGGTATATCGCAAAATTCCTCGGAGACGGAGTTCTCGTCTATTTCGGCTATCCGCGAGCGCATGAGGATGACGCAAAACGCGCCATACGCGCCGGATTGGACATCGTCCTCGCCGTCCCGGCCATACAGGGGTTGAAGGGAAGCGAAGTCAAACTCGCAGTGCGAGTCGGGATCAACACTGGACTGGTGGTCGTCGGAGACCTTATTGGCGAAGGCGCCGCCGAACAGGCCAGCGCCGTGGGAGAAACGCCAAACGTCGCCGCCAAACTACAAGGGCTGGCCGGTCCCAACCAAGTTGTTATCGGCCCAGGCACGCATGGCCTTGTTCGCAGTCATTTCCTATTCGAGAGCCTCGAACCGAAGCGTCTCGACGGAACAGCCAGCACACTGCCGGTATGGCGTGTTTTGAGCGAGATCGTCAGAGATACAGAATCGACCGTTGCAGACAAAATCTTGCCGCTCGTCGGCCGCCAGGAAGAACTCGGCCTTCTGTTGCGAGCGTGGGAGACAAGCAAGAATGGTCATGGCCAGGCTATACTTATTCAGGGTGAAGCCGGAATTGGCAAATCGAGACTGTTCGAAGCCACTCGTGCAAAACTCGATGTCGATCACCACTATATCGTCGCGCGCTGCTCACCGTACCATTCCAATACAACGCTTTACCCGGTCATCGACTATCTTAAGCGAGCGATGGATTGGCGAGCGGAAGACGACCAATCCACACGACTCGCAAAGCTGGAAGCCGCCCTCGCCCGGCATCCAATGCCGATTGAGCGCGTGGTTCCTCTCTATGCTGACCTCCTGGAACTGCCATTGCCCAGGGGGCGCTATCCCGATTTGCAGCTAACAACGCAAGAACGGCGCGTACAGACCCTCGATGCGCTCGTAGCATCGTTGTTCGACGAGACAGAGAGAAAACCGGTATTGCATCTCTGGGAAGACCTGCACTGGGCCGATCCGACCACTTTGGAGCTTCTCCGCCTTTGCATCGAGCAGTCGCCTACAGTTGCGATGATGAGCGTTTTGACCTACCGGCCCGATTTCGTGCTTCCCTGGCCGCTTCGCTCGCACATGACACTGATCACCTTGAATCGCCTCGACCGGACGGAAGTTGAGGGACTCTTGCTGCAACAGACCAGTGGCAAGCCCGTGCCGCATGAAGTGTTGGAATACGTGGTTCGCAAGACTGACGGCGTTCCGCTCTATGTCGAAGAATTGAGCAAGGCTATTCACGAATCCGACTTCCTCCGTGACGCCGGCGACCGCTTTGAGCTTGTTCGCCCGCTATCGGCAATCAGCATTCCCGCCACGTTACAAGACCTCCTGATGGCTCGCCTCGATCGCCTGCCGAGTATCCGTGAAGTCGCCCAGCTCGGTTCGATCCTGGGTCGCGAATTCGCATACGAAATGCTGCAAGCGATCGCTTCCCTGGACGAAGATATTCTTGGGCGCGGGCTAGACCAGTTGGTCGAAGCAGAGCTGCTCTATCAGAGAGGACGGCGTCCCCAGGCGCGCTATATGTTCAAACATGCGCTTGTGCAGGACGCCGCTTATCAGTCTTTGCTCAAGAAAACCCGGCAATTCTATCACCGCCAGGTCGCCAATCTCCTGGAGACAAATTATCCGGAAATCGCGGCTTCGCAGCCCGAGTTGCTGGCTCATCACTATGCCAAAGCTGAGGAGAACGAAAAAGCGTCGCGGTTGTATGAGGCGATCGCCGAGCGATCGGCAGCGATGTATGCCCACGCTGAGGCGGTTGCGGCCCTCGACGAAGCAAGAGCGCACGTTGAGCACCTCGCAGGAGCGGAGCGCGACAACAGACTCTTGGCGTTGCTTGTCCGCCAGTCTCAATCATTGCATTTCCTTGGCCGCCGGCACGAAATCATAGATCTCTTGACTGCCCATGATCGCTGCCTGGAACAGGCGAACGATACTTCCTTGATTGCTGAGTATTATTTCTGGCTTGGATTTGCCCACGCCTGGGTCGGACATCGCGAGGAGGCAAGCGATCGCCTTCATCAGAGCCTTGAGCGGGCTCAGGAAGCCAAAAACGATGCAATCGCCGGCCGAGTGCACCGCGCACTGGCGACCGAGTACGTCTATTGCGGCAAGCCTCTCTCTGAAGCCATAGCTCATGCTCAACGGGCCACGGCTTTGCTTGAGCGTACCGAAGACCGCTTCTGGCTTAGCCAAGCGCTGTTCACGTTGAGCTATTGCCGTATTTTCGCCGGTGACTTCCAGGCGGCGTTGGATGCGGCTTCACGGCTCAACGAATTCGGTGATGCGTCCGGCATTCGCCGTGCCCAGGCCAACGCCGCGATGCTGAGCGGACTCGCGCATGCCATGCGCGGAGAAGGAAAAGAGGCTGTACAGCTTTGTCTACGGGCTCTGGACGTTGCGCCCGACGACTTCGAAAGAGCATTCATCTTGGCTTGTCTTGGTCGCTCGCAGCGGGAAACGGGGGATTCTGCAAGCGCTGTAGCCTCGCTGGAGCAAGCCGTGACCATGGCTGACAGGGTTCGATCGGTCCAATTTGGCGCCTGGTTCAGAACAATGCTTGCGGAAGCCTATCTGGCAGACGGGGCCCTTGAGAAAGCAGCCACCGTAATCGGCGAGGCCTTCCAGGCGAGCACACGAATGAAGTTCGCCATCGGCGTCGGATTGTCTCGCCAAGTCTCTGGAATGATTGCGCACGCCCGCGGTGACTTTTCGCAAGCGCGAAAGGACCTTGACGCAGCAGTCACGATTTTTGCCGCGGTTGGCGCGAATTTCGAGCTCCAACGCACGCGCACCATCCTCGCCGAGCTTTAGTGACTTGAAGCGACAACCGGCTTACATCTGCCACTGCGCACCGTTGCCCTTGCCATTTAGCTTGGGCGCCTTGGCGCCGTCATATCCCCACTGCACATAGGCGCCGGCCCACGTAAAGCCGCCACCGAAGGCTGCAAGGATCAGGCGGTCGCCGCGCTTGAGAATCCCCTCGTAGTCCCACAGGCAAAGCGGAATGGTCGCGTTGGTGGTATTGCCGTATTTATGGATCGTCACCATCACGCGGCTCATCGGCAGGCCCATGCGCTCGGCCGTTGAGGCGATGATGCGCTTGTTGGCCTGGTGGGGAACCAGCCAGTTGATCATGTCGGCCCGCAGATTGTTGCGGGTCATGATCTCGGTCGCGACCTCCGCCATGCGCGCAATGGCGAATTTGTAGACGGCGGCGCCCTCCTGATGGACGTAATGCAGGCGCTTGGTGACCGATTCGGCGCTCGCCGGCATGCGGCTGCCGCCGGCCTTCTGGTGCAAATGGATCATGCCGGAGCCGTCGGAGCGGATGAGTGCATCCATGATGCCGTCGCCGTTCTCGCTCGGCTCCACGAGAACAGCGCCCGCTCCATCGCCGAACAGGACGCAGGTCGCGCGATCCGTGTAATCGACGATCGACGACATCTTGTCGGCGCCGACGACCACAACCTTCCGGCAGGTTCCGTTCGCAATGAACTGAGAGGCGATCGTCAGCCCATAGAGAAATCCGGAGCAGGCGGCCTGGACGTCGAAGCTGCCGACGTTGCAAACGCCGACCATGTCGCAGATCAGGTTGGCGGTCGACGGGAACTGCATGTCGGGCGTCGTCGTCGCGCAGATCAGCAGATCGACCTCACGCGGCTCGGTGGCGGTCTTCTCCAGAAGCCCGCGCACCGCCTCGGCCGCCATGTGCGAGGTGCCGAGGCCCTCGCCCTTGAGGATGTGGCGTTGCTTGATGCCCGTGCGCTCGGTGATCCAGGCGTCGCTGGTGTCCACCATTTTCGCCAATTCGGAATTGGTGAGCAGGTCGGGCGGAAGGTAGCCGTGGACGGCGGTGATCGCGGCGCGAGCGGGGGTCAACGGCGGGTTCCAGGTTCCAGCAATGGCCGCGACGGCAGGCCCGATTTGGCGACGTTACGCTCTTGGCGGCTGCGGCGCTACTGTTGCGCCAGCCAACCGGTTGAATCCCGCAAGTTTGAGCACAATTGTGGCCGCGCGGTCGCTCGCGGAACTCGTGCCGATTTCCATGATCCGGTCGAGCCGCGCAAAGGCCGCCGTCTGCCGCCGCCGTTCGGGCGAGTCGGCAAATAGCGGAATCAAGGCCTCGCCGAGGCGTGCGCCGGTGCACTCCTCCTGAAGAAACTCGGGAACGACGTTCTCGCCCAGCACCAGGTTGGCGAGGATCACCGACGGCACCTTGATCATCGCCCGCGCGACCATGGCCTCGAACGCAGACACCTTGTAGCCGGCGACCATCGGCACCCCGGCGAGCGCCAGTTCCAGCGTGGAGGTGCCGGATTTGGTCAGCGCCAGCCGCGCGGTCCGGAAGGCGGCGTTTTTCAGGTCCGGCTCGGCTACGACCCGGACCGGCACGCGCCAGGCCGCGACAACCTCCTGCATCAAGGGTGCAAGCTGCGGAACCGTGGGGACGATCACCTCCATCTCGCCGACGCGCGCCCGTGCGCGCGCAAGCGCGTCGCCGAATGCCTCCTGCATGCGGCGAATTTCACCGCCGCGGCTGCCCGGCATCGCGAGCACGAGCGGCGGCTCCGATTTCCGCCGAAGCAGCTCCTCGGCATTCGGCCGTAGCTCGCCAATCCGCTCGCCAAGCGGATGCCCGACGTAAGTGCCGGGCGGCCCGTCGAGCTTCCGCAGCACCGCCGGCTCGAACGGCAGCAGCGCCAGCACGTGATCGACATAGTCGCGCATGGCGCGCGCGCGCCCCGGCCGCCACGCCCACACCGACGGGCAGACATAATCGATGATCGGTATTTTCGGCGCCGCGCGCCGCACGCGCCGCGCCACGCGATGCGTGAAGTCGGGGCTGTCGATGATGACGAGAGCATCGGGACGCGCGGCGACGACGGCATCGGCGGTCTGGCGAATCCGGCGAAAAATTTTCGACAGGCTCGCCGGAATGGCCGCAAATCCCATGATGGCCAGTTCGCCGAGCGGAAAGAGCGTCGAAAGCCCCTCCTCGGCCATGTGACGGCCGCCCACGCCGGAAAACGTGACGGTATTGCTCGTGCGGAGTTTGAGCGCGCGCATCAGCGCCGCGCCGAGGCGGTCGCCGGATTCCTCCCCTGCGACCAGAAAGATGTGACAGTCCCTGACTGCAGCCGCGCTCATTGCGGCGCAACCGCCTTCATGCCGACGACGAAAACATCGCGCCGGTCAGCCGTTGCCGCGACTTGCGCCGGTTCGGCGACAATGGTCTCGCCCGCCACGACGGCGATCCCGGCAAGGCCGGCCTTCGCCGCGCCCTCGATCGTCTGCGGACCGAGCGAAGGAAGATCGAACCGCCGGTCCTGCGCCGGCTTGGGCGCCTTGACCAGCACGCCGCTCCCGGCCGGCGCGCGAATAAGACCGGACGCGCGCAGCGCTGCGACTCGCGCGAGCATCTGGTCGGTGCCTTCGATCGCTTCGACCGCGAGCACATGCCGGCCCGACACGACCACCGCCTGCCCCACGTCATAGGGCCCGGCGGCACGCAAATAGGCAAAGCCGGTCTCGATGTCCGCGAGGTCCTGATCGGCCGGTTGAATCCTGCCGAGCGGCCCCTCGGACATGAGAATTTCCGGCGCGACTTCGTGCGCGCCCACCAGCCGGAATCCATGCTGCTCGAAAATCGAGCCGATGCCCGACAGCAGGTGATTGTCGCCGCCGCGAAACGCCGCGGCGATTTTCGGCAGCAGCGTGAGCGTCTTGAAATCGAGCCGCACCTGCCGCAGCGACGGCCGCACCAGCGCGCCGATGAACACCACGTCGCGGCAGCCGGCTTCGCGCAGCAGCCGCTGCAGCCGGCCGAACTGGCCAAGTCCGTTCCAGTGATGCGGATATCCTGCAACCTTGGCCGCATCTGCCACGCCGCGGATGCCGAAGAGAACAACGCGGCGCCCCCGGCGAATGACGGCATCGGCAACCGAGAAGGGAAGATTGCCGCCGCCGCAAATGATGGCAAGCGGGCTATTTTCGACGCCGGCTGCCGCGCCGCTCATGCATCCTCACGGCTTTCGGCCCGGCGCGCGGCCATCGTCAGGGGGCGCTTGCCGGCACGAATAAAATCGACCATCCGCCGGACGAGCGGATCGGCCGCACCATTTTTCGCAAGTTGATCGAGCCGCGCGCGGAATTCGCCCTCGCCGAAGAACAGCGCCTGATAGGCGCCGCGCAGTGCGTGAATCTGCGCTTTGGAAAAGCCGCGCCGGGCCATGCCGATCACGTTGAGGCCGACCAGATCGGCAAGCGGGCCCTGCACCGTACCCCACGGGATGACATCGGCGCGCACGCCGCTGAGACCGACGATCATGGCGCCCTCGCCGATGCGCACGAACTGCCGGACGGCCGCGTTGCCGCCAAACACGGCAAAATCGCCGACCGTGACATGGCCGCCGAGCACGGCATTGTTGGCGAACGTGACATCGTTGCCGACCTTGCAATCGTGCGCCACGTGCGAGCCGACCATCAGAAAGCAGCGGTCGCCGATTTCGGTCAGGCCTCGATCTTCCTCCGTTCCGATGTTTACCGTCACGCCTTCGCGAATGTCGCAATCGGCGCCGACCACGAGACGCGTCGGGCCGCCGCGGTACTTCACCGATTGCGGCGGCGAGCCGAGCGAGGCGAACGGATAGATGACCGTGCGCGGCCCGATGGTGGTGTGGCCGGTGACGTGCACATGCGCGACCAGGCGGCAGCCGTCGCCGATGACGACGTCGGGTCCGACGGTGCAATAAGGCCCAATCGAAACATTCTGCCCGATCGTTGCCCCCGTCTCGATCCGCGCCGCTGGATCGATGGTGGTCATCGCCATGCTCATGGATCGGAGATCATGGCGCCGACTTCCGCCTCGGCGACGATCTGGCCCCGCACCTTCGCCTCGCCGCGAAACCACCACATGGTCCTGCGGCGCGCGATGCGTGTCATGTGATATTCGATGGTGTCGCCCGGCAAGACCGGCTTGCGAAACTTGGCCTTGTCGATCGTCAGGAAGAAAACCGACTTCGGCTGCAGCAGCGCGGTGGCGACGATGCACAGCACGCCGGCGGTCTGCGCCATGCCCTCGATCATCAGCACGCCGGGGAACACCGGATTGCCTGGAAAGTGCCCCTGAAAATGCGGCTCGTTCACGGTCACGTTCTTGATGCCGATACCGTGCTCGTCGCCGCGGATGTCGATCACGCGGTCGACCATCAGAAACGGATACCGATGCGGCAGCATCGTGAGGATCTGCGCGATGTCCGCCGCCTCGAGATTGGTGACGGCGTTATCCATCCGTGGGGCCTCGTTCTGTCGGCGCGCCTGTGCCGCCCGGCTCGCCCCCCGTTTTTTCACGCGCCAAGCGCTCGAGCGTCATCATTTCGCGGAACCACTGCTTGACCGGCTTCGCTGGCGTTCCGCCCCAGCGCGCGCCGGGCGGCACATCGCCGTGCACGACGCTGATCGCCGCGATTTGCGCGCCTTCGCCGATGGTCACGTTGTTATTTAGGCCGACCCGCGCGCCCAGCACAACAAAGTCCTCCAGCGTGGAACTCCCCGAAATGCCGCATTGCGCCACGATGATGCAATGCCGCCCGATGCTGACATTGTGGCCAATCTGCACCAGATTGTCGATTTTGGTGCCCTCGCCGATCACGGTGTCGCGGATGGCGCCGCGGTCGATGGTGGTGCCGGCGCCGATCTCGACATCGTCCTGGATGATCACACGGCCGATCTGCGGGATTTTGAGATGTCCGCTGGCGCCCATGGCGAAGCCGAAGCCGTCCTGGCCGATCTTGCAACCCGGATGGACAATGACCCGGTCGCCGATCAGCGCATGCGTGACGACCGCGCCTGCGCCGATCGAGCAGCCACGCCCGATCCGCACGCCGGGGCCGATGACCGCATTCGCGGCGATAATCGTCTCCGCGCCGATTTCCGCATCGGGGCCGATCACGGCGCCCGGATCGACGGTCACGCCGCTCTCGAGCCGCGCGGAGGTATGCACGGCGGCCCCTTCGATGCCTTCGGCATTGTGCAGCGAACTCGGGCGCAACGCGTGCGGAAACAGCGCGCGGCCGGCGGCGACAAACGCCTTGTACGGTTCGCGCACGCGCAAAGCGACGGCGTGTTTGGGCACGCGCTCGGCAAGCGCCGGCGTAACGAAGCACGCGCCCGCATGCGTCGCCGCGAGCTGATCGGCGTAATTGCGGCTGTCGCAGAAGCTGAGGTCGGCAGGCCCGGCCCGATCGAGCGGCGCGACGTTGCCGATCCGCCGGTTGCCCGCTTCACCTGAGACCGCCTCGGCCCCGGTCAGCGCGGCGATCTCGCCAACGGTGAGACCGCGCGTATGCCGCAGAAAGATCGGCTCTGTCATGTCACCAGCGCCGTACGCACATGCGCGAGCCGGATCAGAACTTGGTGCCTCCGCTGAAGCGGAACCACTGCGTGCGGTCGTAGCTCTTCTTGGTGACCGGCACGGCGAAATCGAAGCGCAATGGGCCCAGAGGCGAATCCCAGATCAGGCCGACGCCGACCGACGAGCGGACCGCGGCCTCATCCTCGAAACTCAAGTGCTCGCCCGTGACATTCCAGAACGTCGGGCCCTGATAGTCCCACAGGGAGCCGGCGTCGGCGAAAGCCGCGAGCTTGATGCCGACTTCCTTCGGCAGGAAGTAGAGCGGCGTCTGCAATTCGACGCTCGCGCCCCAGTACAACGAGCCGCCGAGCGCGTCGCCGGTCGGCGAGACCAGGTCGCGCGGGCCGATGCCGGCGGGCGCGAAGCCGCGCACAAGATTCGGGCCCATCTGGAAGTGATCGAGCGCACGCAGGTCCTTGCCGCCCCAGCTTGAGATATTGCCGCCCTGCAGATGGATCAGGCTGACGACGTCGGGCAGCACTTCGTAGTAGTTGCGCACGTCGGTGGTGGTGCGGATGAAGTTCACGTCGCCGCCGACGCCGGCGAAATCCTGGCTCAACTCGGCATAGAGGCCGTTGGTCGGGTTCTTGTTGTTGTCGAGGGTGTTGTAGGCCAGCGTGTAGCCGACAAGCGACGTTATGGTTGCGCCCTGCGACAGCTCGATACGAATCGGTAGCGATGCCTCCCCGTTGGCGTAACAGCCGCCACCCGGGCGCGCAGCTTCGAGACCAGGTGTCACCCCCGTACCGCCGTTTATGAGGGCATTAGGTGATAGTACGCAGTCGTTCAGAAAATCCGGCAGCTTGATTTCCTGCCGATAGATCGAATAGCGCGGCTGGATCGACAATTCCTCGCTGAGCGCAAGGCCGAGCTTGAACGTCGCCCCGACCGTGTTCGTATCGTACGACAGGAAGTCGTTTGCCAGCGTCTGCTTCCAGAACAGATCGACGCCGCCGGCCATGCGATAGCCGAACAGATACGGCTCGACATACGAGAGCTGCACGCCGCGCGCGAACTGGCCGTACTGCACCGCCACGCGGCCCAGTTGCCCGCGGCCGAACAGATTGCGGTCGGTGACGCTGACCTCGGCAAGGAAGCCGTCGGAGGTCGAATAGCCGCCGCCGACCGAGAATTCGCCGGTCGGCATTTCTTCCACCGCGACGTTCACGATCACGCGGTCCGGCGCCGAGCCCGGTTCGGTGGTGATCTTGACTGTCTTGAAGAAGTTGAGGTTCTTGAGCCGCCGCTCGGCGCGGTTGATCAGCGCCTGGTTATAGGCGTCGCCTTCCGCGATATCGAACTCGCGCCTGATCACGTAATCGCGCGTGCGCGTGTTGCCGCGGATGTTGATGCGCTCGATGTAGGCGCGCACGCCCTCTTCGATGACGAAGGTGAGATTGATCAGCCGCTTCTCGGTGTTGCGCTCGCCGCGCGGATGGACGGTGGCGAACGCATAGCCGCGCTTGGCAGCCTCGATCGTCATTCCCTCGACGGACTTCTCGACCAGATCGGCGTTGTAGACATTGCCCGAGCTGAGCCGAACCCGCGAGCGCAGCACGTTCGGATTGATGGTCTGCACGCTCGATATCACGTTGACCGTGCCGACGTGATAGAGCGGTCCCTCGTCGATCGTGTAGGTGATGACGAATCCCTTGAGCCCGGGATCGTATTCGCCGACCGCGGAGATGATGCGCACGTCGGCATAGCCGTGGCTGAGGTAAAATTTCCGCAGCAGGTCGCGGTCGGCCTCGATGCGGTCGGGATCGTAGATGTCGGTGGTTTGCAGGAAGCTCAGCCAGTTGCTCTGGCTGGTCTTGATCACGTCCTTGAGGCGGCCCGACGAATAGGCGTGATTGCCGACAAAGATGATTTTCTTGACGCCCGTTTTCGGGCCTTCCTTGATCTCGAAGACGAGATTGACGCGATTGTTCGGCAGCTCGATTTCCTTCGGCACCACCGTCACGTCGTAACGGCCGCTGCGGTGGTAGATTTCCACGATGCGCTGAACGTCGGCCTGGACGGTTGCGCGCGACAGCGTTCCGCGCGGCTTGGACTGGATTTCCGCCGCGAGCTGCTCGTCTTTGGCCTTCTTGTTGCCCTCGAAGGCGACCTTGTTGATGACCGGATTTTCCACCACCGTGACGACGACGCGGCCATTGGCGTGGCTGATGCGGACATCCGAGAACAGGCCGGTGGCGTAAAGCGCCTTCAGCCCCTCGTCGAGCGCGGCGGCATCAAGCCTGCCGCCCGGACCGGGCTTGAAATACGAGCGGACGGTATCCGCCTCCACCCGGCGGTTGCCCTGGACGACGATGGAATTGACCGTCTGCGCGACCGCAACGTCTGCGGACGTAACGGCGACGACAACCGTCCCGAAAAGAAGGCCCCCGAGGACGACAAAGCAAAGTGCCAGCCCTCGCGCCATCCGCACTCCAAGTCCCATGCGCTGCGCGCCTCTCGTCCCTCGCGGCCGCCCGTTTGCGGATTTACCGGCATCGGGCGATCACGAGCGTTTGTACAGCGTTTTCTCCGTGCTGCAAACGAAAGTGGCGCTGGGTTTCCCCTTTACCCTCAAAAAGTTGCTCAACGGCAACGATCAGGACGTGGCGAGGTGGAGGATGTCGTTAAACGTCGCGAATATCATCAACATCACGACGATCGCGAGCCCAATGCGGAAGCCGACCTCCTGGGCGCGCTCCGACAGCGGCCGCCCGCGGGCGGCTTCGATGCCATAGAACAAAAGGTGACCGCCATCCAGAAGGGGAATCGGGAACAGGTTCAGGAGGCCGATGGACACGGACAGGACCGCCGCCAAATGAATCAGCGGGATAAAGCCGACCGAGGCCACCTCGCCCGACACCTGCGCGATCCGAATCGGGCCGCCAAGTTGGTCGGCCGCCTCGCGTCCGGCGAACACGCCGCCGATGTAGGACAGCGTGCGGTCGATCACGAACCAGGTTTCCTTTGCGCCGAGGCCGACGGCGTAAAGCGGATTGACCCGCTCGGTCTTCACGTCGCCGGGGGCCATGGAGCGGCTGATGCCGAGAACGCCGAGGCGATGCACGTTGCCGAAATTGTCCTTGATCTCCTTCAGCGCCGGCGTCGCGCTGAGCGTGACGTCCTTGCCGCCGCGCTCGACCACGATTTTCAGCGTTTCGCCCGCGCTGGTGCTGACGATTCGCTGCATGTCGCTGAAGCTTGAAATCTTGTCGCCGTCGATGGCGACGACGAGATCGCCGGGCTTGAAGCCCGCCGTCGCGGCCGGGCTCTCGGGCTGGACGGCGTCGACCCGCGCGGTCGCGCTCTGCTTGCCGTAGAGCGTGAAGATCGCGGCAAAGATCAGAATGGCCAGAATGAAGTTGGCGATCGGGCCCGCCGCGACCACGGCCGCGCGCGCAGCGACCGGCTTGTAGATGAAGCTTTCGCCCTTTTCCTTCTCGCTCATTTCCGCCATCGCATTCCGGTCCGGAACGCTGGCGGCGTTGTCGTCGCCGAAGAATTTCACATAGCCGCCGAGCGGCACCGCCGCGACTTTCCAGCGCGTGCCATGCCGGTCGTAGAAGCCGAAAAGCTCCGGCCCGAATCCGATGGAGAACGCCAGCACGCGCACGCCGCACAGCCGCGCAATCAGGAAATGACCGAATTCGTGGAAAAAAACGACGATCGTCAGGACGAAGAGAAAGGGGACCACGTAGCCGATAAAGCCACCGCCGAGGGCGTGCAGCCCCCCAACCACATTGAAACTCATGAGACCCTCGTCGGCGCCGCCGGCGCTACACTGGTAAAGACTTTCTTAAAATGCCTTTACGGCGATTTCGGGCAAGAGGTCCCGGGCTAAAGATTTGGCAACATGGTCAACGGCCATGGCGTCCTCAACGGTTGAAGGCTCGGCCGTAAGCCCTTGGCGGATTGCGGATTCAAGCGTTCTCTCGACCAATGCCGGAATGCCGGTAAAGCCGATGCGGCCGGCGATGAACTCGCCGACGGCGATTTCGTCGGCGGCGTTCAAAACGGTCGGCGCTGCGCCCCCCGCCTCCAGTGCGGCGCGCGCTAGAGCGAGCGCGGGAAACCGCGCCGTGTCCGGGGCTTCGAATGTCAGCTCGGCAACCTGCGCCAGGTTCAGCCGCGGCGCTGCGTCGGTCATCCGCTTCGGCCATCCGAGGCAATGGGAAATCGGAATGCGCATGTCGGTCGTTCCCAACTGCGCGACGACCGAGCCGTCGCGATACTCGACCATCCCATGCACCACCGACTGCGGATGCACGACGACGTCGATCTGCGCAGAGGGCAGCGAGAACAGGTGATGCGCTTCGATCAGTTCCAGGCCCTTGTTCATCATGCTGGCAGAATCGACCGTCACTTTCGGTCCCATCGACCAGTTGGGATGACGCAAGGCCTGCGCGGGAGTTGCGGCCCGGATTGCTTCCTGCGACCAGGTTCGAAACGGGCCGCCCGAGGCCGTCAGGATGATCCGCCGGACTTCTTCGCGCGCGCCGGCGCTCAGCGCCTGAAAGATGGCATTGTGCTCCGAATCGACCGGCAGCACCGTTGCGCCGACGGCCGCGGCGCGGCGCATGAACAGCGCGCCAGCGCAAACAAGACATTCCTTGTTGGCAAGCGCGACCGTAGCGCCACGCTCGATCGCCGCCAGGGAAGCCTTGAGCCCCGCCGAGCCGCTGATGGCAGCCATCACCCAGGCGGCAGGCCGTTGGGCGGCCTCAAGCAAAGCCGCCTCGCCGGCGGCGGCTTCGATACCGGTGCCCGCCAGGGCACTCTTCAAATCGCGGTAGGCCGCTTCGTCGGCGACAGCCGCGAACCGCGCATTGAGCTCACGCGCGAGCCCCGCCAGCGCACCCGCATTGCGCCCTGCCGTAACGGCTTCGACACGGAAGCGACCGCGCCGAACCAGGTCGATCGTGCTGGAGCCGATCGATCCGGTCGCGCCGAGGATTGTGATACCGCGCTCCGCCGGCGCCGCCACCGGTTGCGCTCGCGCAAGGCCGCCTGAAGTCATCCACTCACCATACCAGCAGGCCCTGTGCGGGGGCCGCGAAGCCGCCCCGCAGCAGCCCAATAATCACACTCAGCAATGCCGCGGCCCAAAATCCATCGAGCCGGTCCATGACCCCGCCATGCCCCGGAATAAGCTGGCTCGTATCCTTGACGCCGAAGCGCCGTTTGAGCCCGGATTCGAGCAGATCGCCGGCCTGCGCGGCAACCGAAAGCAGTATGGCAGTAAATCCGGTCGGGAACCAATTGGTTCCGATCGCATAGCGCCCGATTGCGATCCCCGCCAGCGCCGCCCCGATTAGCCCGGCAACGGCACCGGACCAGGTCTTCTTGGGGCTGATGGCGGGCGCAAGCCTGGGGCCGCCGACCGTTCGGCCGAAGAAGTAGCCGAAAACGTCGGTCGTCCACACCACCGCAAACAGGAAGATGATTGCATCGAATCCAGACCGTTCATCGGCGCGCAGCAGCACAGGCGCAAGCAGCATGACGCCGGCATAAGCGATGCCGCCGGCCACGGCCGTCCGCCGTTCCTGCTGGGCAAAGATGGCCGCGGCGAGCGCGCCGAGCGCGACGATCAGCATGGCTGTGACCGGATGTTCGCGCGCCGTCATCAACGCGGAAACCGCGATCGCGGCAGCCCCCACCAGAAACGTCAGGACATTGGCGGCCCCGGTAACCAGCGCGAGCCACTCCCACAGAACCGCCAGCGCCGCGATACACCAGAACACGAGGAACGCGATTCCGCCGAAATAGGCGGCGGCGAGCGCAAGCGGCGCGAGAATCAAGGCCGACGCGATGCGGACAAAAAGATTGTGCTGTGAGAGAAATCCTGAACTGTCCAAAATGGGACCAGCGCCGGACATTTCTCAAGACCCGGTGCGGGCAACCAGGCCGCCGAACCGTCTCACGCGCTGCCCGTATTCCTGGAGAGCTCCCTCGAGCACGGCCCGATCGAAATCGGGCCAATAAGTCTGCACAAAGACCAGTTCACTGTAGGCCGACTGCCAAAGCAGAAAGTTGGAAAGCCGCTGCTCGCCGCTGGTGCGGATGATCAGATCGGGATCCGGCAAATCGGGCGCATCCAGAAAGCGACCGACCGTTTCGACATCGATGTCGGCAGATTTCAGCGAACCCTGCGCGAGCGCGTCGGCCATCCGGCGCGCGGCGCGCGCCATTTCCTGGCGGGCGCCGTAGTTGAAGGCAACGACCAACGTAAGTCCGTCGTTGCTTCGCGTGAGATCTTCCGCCTCCACCAAAAGGCGGCTGATGTCCGGCTCGAGCCCCTCGCGCTCGCCGATGATGCGGACACGCACGTTGTTGCGGTGCAGATCGGCCAGATCGTGCCGGATGAAGCGGCGCAGCAACCCCATCAATTCACGAATTTCGGCCGCCGGCCGCGACCAGTTCTCCGTGCTGAATGAGAAGATCGTCAACACGCCGATGCCCAGCTCACCTGCGGCACGCACGGTCCGCCGCAAGGCTTCAACGCCGCGCCGGTGCCCTTCGCCGCGCGGCAGGCCGCGCGCGGCAGCCCACCGCCCGTTGCCATCCATGATGATGGCAACGTGCCGTGGTATCTCACCCGGACCCATCGCCAAAATCGGCATCTGCACCTCGGACATCGATTGCGACCTCAAACCGTGAGGATTTCCTTTTCCTTTGCGCCAAGCAGCTGGTCGATCTCGTGGATTGCCTGATCGGTTGCCTTCTGCACGTCGGCGGAGAAGCGATCGTGATCGTCCTTGCTGATCTTGTGGTCCTTTTCGAGCTTCTTGAGCACTTCCATACCGTCGCGCCGCACATGCCGAACGGCAACGCGCGCCGTTTCGGCGTACTTGTGGGCGACTTTCACCAGCTCCTTGCGCCGCTCCTCATTGAGCTCGGGAATGCGCAGCCGAAGCACCTGCCCTTCCGTCGCCGGCGACAATCCGAGGTTGGAATTGACGATCGCTTTCTCCACCGCGTGAACGAGCGAGCGATCCCACACGTTGACCGTAATGAGGCGCGGCTCCGGAATGCTGACCGTCGCCACCTGGTTGAGCGGCATGTGCGATCCATAGGCGTCGACCTGAACGGGATCGAGCATATGCGGCGATGCGCGGCCGGTCCGCAGACCGGACAACTCGGTTTTCAGCACGGCAATGGCGCCCTGCATCCGCCGCTTCACTTCGTTGAGGTCATGTGTCTCGTTTGCCATGGCATTTCCCCGAACGCGGGCCGGTACGCCGCAAGGCACTTGCAACGTCCGCGCCTGAAGCGAACGAAGCCGCGCAAGTCTAGGCGATGATCGTCGCCCGGCCCTTGCCGCGCAAAACAGCTTCGATTCCGCCCTTTTCGCGGATCGAGAATACGATGATAGGCATCCGGTTTTCACGGGCAAGCGCGAACGCCGTCGAATCCATCACGCGCAGGTGCTTTTCGATCGCCTCCTGATGGGTCAGCTTGTCGTAGCGCGTCGCCTTCGGATCTTTTTTCGGATCGGCCGTGTAGACGCCATCGACATCCGTCGCCTTGAGAACGGCATGCGCCTCGAGTTCCGCCGCCCTCAGCACCGCCGTGGTATCGGTGGTGAAATACGGATTTCCCGTTCCCGCCGCCAGCAGCACGACACGGCCTTTGCCGAGGTTCTTCATGGCCCGCTTGCGGTTATACGTTTCGCAGACCGACGGCATCGCGAGCGCCGACAGCGTGCGCGCTTCCTTGCCGAGCCGTTCGATCGCGGCTTCGAGCACCAGGCAATTCATGACGGTCGCCAGCATGCCCATGGTGTCGCCGACAGGCCGCGGCACGCCGCGCGCGGAAACCTCCACGCCACGGAAGATGTTGCCGCCGCCGACCACAACGCCGAGCTCGGTGCCGAGCCTGGCCGCTCCGACCAGATCGCCGGCGATTCGATCGACGGTCGGCTGATCGATGCCGAAACCCTGCGCCCCTGTCAGCGCCTCGCCCGAAAGTTTGATGATGACGCGTCGGTACAGCGGGTCACTCATTCTTGCGATCCTTCTTGCGGATCGACGAGAGCCGAGACGCCCGGCGGAATCTCGTCAGCCCTGACCGGCGACAGCCGCAACCTCGGCGGCAAAATCGGATTCCTGCTTCTCAATTCCTTCGCCAAGCGCGTAGCGCACGAAGCCGGTGACCTTGATAGGACCGCCGACCGCCCCTTCCGCCTCCTTGAGCGCCTGCGCCACCGATTTTGAAGGCTCGTGTACGTAGGGCTGCTCCAGCAGGCAGGCCTCCTTGTAGAAGGTCTTCAAGCCGGATTCGACGATTTTGTCGATGACGTTGGCGGGCTTTCCCTGCTGCCTGAACTTTTCGGCGAGCACGTCCTTCTCGCGCGCGACGGTTGAGGGATCCAACCCCGCCGCGTCGATCGCCTGCGGATTGCTGGCGGCGACATGCATTGCAATCATGCGGCCAAGCCGCGTGAGCTCATCGGTCTTGCCGGTCGATTCCAGACCGACGAGGACACCGATCTTGCCGAGCCCGTCGCTCACCGAATTGTGCATGTAGGTGCCGACGGCGCCTTTGCCGACGGAGAGCGATGCTGCCCGCCGCAGCGTCATGTTCTCGCCGATCTTCGCGATCGTGTCGGAGAGCGCGTCTGCTATCGTACGGTCGCCGACTTTCGCGGCCTTGATCTTTTCAACGTCGGGGCCGACCGCAAGCGCAACATCCGCGATCATCTTGACCAGCCCCTGGAACAGATCGTTGCGCGCAACGAAATCGGTTTCCGAGTTGACTTCAACCAGGACACCGTTGGTCGCTTTCACGGACGCGCCGATCAGCCCTTCCGCGGCCACGCGGCCCGCTTTTTTTGCGGCCTTCGAGAGCCCTTTCTTGCGCAGCCAATCCTGCGCGGCTTGCAGGTCGCCCTTTGTTTCGACAAGCGCCGCCTTGCAATCCATCATGCCGGCGCCGCTGGTCTCCCGCAGTTCCTTGACCAGTTGGGCGGTAATTTCAGCCATCGGACTTTCCTTTACGCGCGCGACCGGACGAATGCCGGCTGCGCCCTCATACGTAATGCACTGATGCCGCAGGCGACAGAGTGACTATTCGGCCGTCAGTTCCTTGGCCTTTGCGATCCAGGCAGGCACACGGCCGGGCAGCCCCACTTCCTCACCGACGTTGTGCGCGGCCTTCTCGTTGAGTTCGGCGATCTGCTGGTAGTGGAAGATGCCGAGGTCATTGAGCTGCTTTTCAATCGCCGGAGAAATGCCCGGCAGCTTCTTCAGATCGTCGGCGACGCCACGCGGACCCGGCAGCTGCTCAAAGCCGAGGTCGCCCGCGGCAGGTGCGGCCGGCACTTCCTCCGCCACGGGCTTTTCGGCGGCGCCAACGTCGATCCCCATTTCGCCCTGCGCGCGCGAAATGCCGTCGATCGCGGCCTTGGCGACCAGATCGCAATAGAGCGAGACCGCACGGCCGGCGTCGTCGTTTCCGGGCACGACATAGCTGATGCCGGCCGGGTCGCAATTCGTGTCGACAATCGCAGCAACCGGGATATTCAGCCGCTGCGCTTCCTTGATGGCGATATCTTCCTTGTTGGTGTCGATCACAAACAGCAGGTCGGGCACGCCGCCCATGTCCTTGATGCCGCCGAGCGCGCGGTCGAGCTTGTCGCGCTCGCGCTGCATCGTCAGCCGCTCTTTCTTGGTGTAGCCGGCGGCCTCGCCCGAATTGAGCATCTCGTCCAGCTTGCGCAGGCGCTGGATCGATCCCGAGATCGTCTTCCAGTTCGTCAGCGTGCCGCCGAGCCAGCGCGAGTTGACGTAATACTGCGCGCAGCGCTTGGCGGCGTCGGCGATTGCGTCCTGCGCCTGCCGCTTGGTGCCGACGAACAGGATGCGGCCGCCTTTGGCGACGGTGTCGCTGACCGCTTGCAGCGCCCGATGCAGCATCGGCACTGTCTGTGCGAGGTCGACAATATGGATGTTGTTGCGGGTGCCGAAGATGTATTCGCCCATCTTCGGATTCCAGCGGTGGGCCTGATGGCCGAAGTGCACGCCAGCTTCCAAAAGCTGACGCATGCTGAAGTCAGGAAGCGCCATTCGTCTTCTCCGGTTGTTCCACCGCGGACCGTGTGAGCCCGGAAACCGGGCACCGGAAGGCTCTACGACCCGTTGTCGGGGCAAAAGCCAAGGTCCGCGTGAGAGTTGCGGGGCTTATATAGGCGCTCCCGGCCGGATGCAAGGCAAGCCGCCGCAGGCCGTCCTGTCAGCCGTCAGACATGGAAAAGCTGCGAATAATGCCGCTTGATCTCTTCCCCATGCGCCATCACGCCGGCCGGATCGTCCTTCCAGCGCTTGATCGCCGAAAGCGGCGTGCGGCCAGCTTTGTCCTTCACCAGCGCGTGCACCGAGCGCAAGCCGCCGACGTCCACGAAAAAGCGTTGTCCTTCGGGCGTGAAGAGGTAGCTGTGGAACAGCCGCGCGGCGTTCGGATGAGGCGCTGAGGCAAAAATGCCCGACGGCTGCACGATCGACGGCGTCCCCTCCGTGGCGTAGACGACCTCGATCGGCTTGCCGGCCTCCTTGAGCAGCAGCACGTTCGACTCGTTGCCGTCGACCATGACGGCACGCTCGCCACGCACCACGCGTTTCGGCGTGTCGGTCGCCGACTGCACCTGCAACACGTTCTGATGCGAGAGCTTTTCCAGATAGCCCCAGCCCAATTCACGCACCAACTGAAACGTCGCCGTGATGATGGTGCCGCTGTAGCTCGGGTGCGCCTTGACCATTTTGCCTTTCCATTTCGGATCGAGCAGATCGGCAAAGCTCTTCGGCGCATCCGCCTTTTTCACAAGTTCGGTATTGTAGGCGATGACGCAGAGCGAGGAGCGCACCGTGGCGTAGAAGCCGCCCGGATCCTGGTGCTCGGCCGGAATGTATCTGGCGACGTCTTCGCAGACGTAGGGCGCGAGCTTGCCTTCGCGTTTCCAGACGAGAAAAGCGGCGGCATCGCCGGTGCTGACCGCATCGGCCACATGAATGCCGGAGGCATATTCCTGCGCGACGCGGGTGAAGATGCGCTCGCCGCCGGCGCGTTCGACGCGCGCGGTTATGCCGGGGAATTTCTTTTCAAACGCCTTGCCAACCAGATTCGCAAGCTGCAAATCGGCCGAGGTGTACCAGGTGACCTGACCTTCTTTCTTGGCGGCGGCTATCAGCTCCGGCGTTATGGCTTGCGGCGGGGGAGCGGCGGCGAGCACCTTTCCGGCGAACGAGCCAAGCGTGAGCGCAGCAGCACCTTCAAGAACATTGCGGCGTGAAAACCTGGGCATGAATCCGATCTCCTGACGACTTCAGGAGACTAGCACGGCGCCTGCGCCGGGCCAGACGGATGAGGCGCGCTATAGCGCCTCGACCTGCACCACGCCGGGAACGGCCTTGATTGCGCCGGCGATCTGCGGGGAAACCTTGAAGCGTCCCGGCAGCTTGACCTCCACTTCGGCGCCCTCCTCCAGCATCAGCACCATGCTCACTTCGCCGTCGCCGTTGCCCTTTTGAACGGGCCCTCCCCCCGTCGTCGGCTCGAGCCGCTTGGCGACCGCCTCGAGCGGCGCCTGATCGCGCAGGAAGACGCGCAGGCCTTTGTGCAAATTGGCGGCGGCTGCGTCGAGCGGCTCGACCGACTGGATACGCGCGCGCACGTCGTCTCCCTGCACTTCGGCCGAAAGAAAGAGCAGCACGGCCGTGCCGGGCTCAAGCGTGTCGCGATGCTCCACGAGTCCCTCGGAAAAGATGACGGCTTCGAAATGGCCGGTCGGATCCGAAAGGCCGATGATGCCCATCTTGTTTCCGGTCTTGGTGCGGCGCTCGACGCGCGAGACAACCGTGCCGGCGACACGGCCGGCGGTCGCGCCGTTCTTCACCGCCTTGGCAAACTCCGCCCAGGGCTGCACGCGCAGCCGCTTGAGCGCGGCGGCATAGTCGTCGAGCGGATGGCCGGAGAGGAAGAAGCCGATCGCATCGTATTCGCGCTGGAGCCGCTCGGCCGGGAGCCACGGCTCGACCGCGGGGAGCGCGATCGTTTCGCGCGCGCCGACGCCGCCGAACAATTCGTTCTGGCCGATGGCGGCCGTTTCGTACGACCGCTGCGCCCGCGCGAGCATCACGTCGACCGCCGCAAACACGCGCGCCCTGTTCGGCTCGAATTCGTCGAACGCGCCGGCCGCGGCGAGACTTTCCAGCACGCGCTTGTTCACGGCGCGCGGATTGATGCGGGTCGCAAAATCCGTGAGGTCGCCGAACTTCCGCTCGTTGCGGGCGGCGATGATCGATTCGACCGCCTGCGTGCCCACCCCTTTCAGCGCGGCAAGCGCGTAGACGATCGTGTTGCCGTCGACTTCAAATTCGACATTGGAGCGGTTGATCGACGGCGGATCGGTTCTGATGCCGAGCCGGTCGGCCTCGGCGCGGAACTCGGCGAGCTTGTCGGTATTGCCCATGTCGAGCGTCATGGTCGCCGCCAGAAACTCGACCGGGTAGTTCGCCTTCAGGTAAGCGGTCTGGTAGGCGACCAGCGCGTAGGCCGCGGCATGGCTTTTGTTGAAGCCGTATTCGGCGAAGCGTTCGAGCAGATCGAAGATCGCGTCGGCCTGATGCTTTTCGACGCCGCGCTCGACCGCCCCTTTCACGAAATGCTCGCGCTGCGCCTGCATCTCCTTCCTGATCTTCTTGCCCATGGCGCGGCGCAGGAGGTCGGCTTCGCCGAGCGAATAGCCGGCGAGAATTTGCGCGGCCTGCATCACCTGTTCCTGGTAGACAATGACGCCGTAGGTCTCGCGCAGGATCGGCTCGAGCTTCGGGTGGATGTAATCGGGCTGCTCCATCCCGTGCTTGCGCGCACAATAGGTCGGGATGTTCGCCATCGGGCCCGGACGGTAGAGCGCGTTGAGCGCGACAATGTCCTCGAAGCGATCCGGGCGCATGTCGAGCAGCGCGCGCCGCATGCCCGCACTTTCCAGCTGGAAGATGCCGACCGCTTCCGCGCGCGCCAGAAGGTCGTAGGTTTTCTTGTCGTCGAGCGGAATTGCCGCCAGATCGATATCGACTCCGCGCCGCTTCAGCAGTTCGACGGCCTTTTGCAGCACCGTCAGGGTTTTCAGGCCGAGAAAGTCGAATTTCACCAGCCCGGCCTGCTCGACCCATTTCATGTTGAACTGGGTCACCGGCATGTCGGATTTCGGATCGCGATAAAGCGGCACAAGCTCGCTCAGCGGCCGGTCGCCGATCACGATGCCGGCGGCATGCGTCGAGGCGTGGCGCGTCAGGCCCTCAAGCTTCTTGGCGATGTCGAAGGCGCGTTTCACCACCGGATCGCGCTCGGCTTCCGCCTGCAGGCGCGGCTCGTCGTCAATGGCGCGGGCGAGCGTCACCGGATGGGCCGGGTTCTGCGGCACCAGCTTGCAGAGCTTGTCGACGTGGCCGTACGACATTTGCAGCACGCGGCCGACGTCGCGCAAAACGCCGCGCGCCTGCAACGTTCCGAAGGTGATGATCTGCGCGACCTGATCGCGGCCATAGCGCTCCTGCACGTAACGGATCACCTCGTCGCGGCGCTCCTGGCAGAAGTCGACGTCGAAATCCGGCATCGACACGCGCTCGGGATTGAGGAAGCGCTCGAACAGAAGGCCGAACCGGATCGGATCAAGATCGGTGATCGTGAGCGAGTAAGCGACCAGCGAGCCGGCCCCCGAACCGCGGCCCGGCCCAACCGGAATTCCGCGCGCCTTCGCCCACTGGATAAAATCGGCAACGATCAGAAAGTAGCCGGGATACTTCATGCGCTCGATGACGTCGAGCTCGAAGGCGAGCCGCTCGTTGTATTCGTCATCCGTATGCCCGGGCGCCGGCCCATGCGTTGCGATCCGGCGCGCGAGGCCTGCCTGCGCGCGCCTGCGCAGTTCCGAGGCCTCATCCGTTTCCGCGCCGGTTTCTCCGACGGAGAAGCGCGGCAGGATCGGATGATGCGTACGCGGCCGGAATGAGCACCGCTCGGCGATCTCGACGGTCGAGCGCAGCGCCTCCGGCATGTCGGAAAACAGCTTGACCATCTCGGCACGCGATTTGAAGCGATGGTCCGGCGTCAGCTGGCGGCGATCGCCTTCGGCGAGAAAGCGGCCTTCCGCGATGCAGATCAGCGCGTCGTGTGCCTCGTAGTCCTGCCGTGTCGCAAAATAGGGCTCGTTGGTCGCGACCAGCGGAATGCCTTTGGCGTAGGCAAGCTCGACAAGAAGGGATTCGGCCCGTCGCTCGTCGCCATGTCGCTGCAACTCGAGGTAAAGCCGGTTGCCAAAGAGTTGCAGCAGCGTGTCGAGGCGCGACGTTGCGAGATGACTTTGGCCGGCGAAGATGGCGCGATCGAGCGGTCCGCCCGGCCCGCCGGTCAACGCGATGATGCCGTCTGTCTTGCCGGCGAGCCAATCGAGCTTGAGATGCGGCTTTTCGTTAGGCGGAGTCTCGAGGAAAGCGCGCGAGTTGAGCCGCGCGAGACTGCGGTAGCCGGCGTCGGTTGCCGCCAGCACGACGATCCGCGGGCGGTCGTGCGTCGCGTTGACTGCACGGACCCCCTGGTCCGCATCGCCGAAATCGACGCCAAGCGCGCAGCCGACGATCGGCTGGATACCGGCGCCGGCGAGCTTTTCGGAAAACTCCAGGGCACCGAACATGTTGTCGGTGTCGGTCAAGGCGAGCGCCGGCTGCTTGTCGGCTTTGGCAAGTTCGGCGAGGCGCGCGATGGTCAGCGCGCCTTCGAGCAGCGAATAGGACGAGTGCACGTGCACATGCACGAAATCGAGGTCTGCCATTTCCGTTCAAGTTGCGGGTGATTCCTTGACCGCAATGGTGCGGCTCAAGTCCACGCAAGTCCACCGGCGGCGCGGGCGGCCCCGCTACCTATCCCCGTCATCCTGAGGCGGGTCCCAAGCGCGGTCGCAAAGAGCGAGGGCTCGGGGATTGCCTGTCGCTTTTGACGGCTCAAAGGACCCGCCTCAGAAGCGGATTAGGCCGCCTTTAGAGATTTCCCAGCACCTGCGACCAGATCAGGATCATGCTCAGAAAGAGCGACAACGAGGTCAGCGCGGCGGCTTCCCGGACGACGGAACGAAGCAACATGTGTCTCTCCCAAGAACGAATAGGGAACATAGTTCTCTATATGTTCTTCGTCAAGCGGAGAATAACGGGAAGAAAAACGGCATATCAAGCAAAGGCTTAGTCCATTTCAATAATGCGGCCTTCGCGCAGGGTTACGCGCCGGTCCATGCGCCCCGCGAGGTCCATGTTGTGCGTGGCAACGATGGTCGCCAGCCGTGTTGCCCGTACGAGCTGCGTCAGCGCCTTAAAGACGTGCTCGGCCGTGTGCACGTCCAGATTCCCGGTCGGCTCATCCGCCAGCAAGATGCGCGGCGCGTTGGCGACCGCCCGCGCGATGGCGACCCGCTGCTGCTCGCCACCTGAAAGCTCGGCGGGGCGGTGCGGCAGCCGCTGCCCCAAGCCGAGATATTCAAGCAATTCGACCGCGCGCTTCTTCGCCTCCACCCGGCCAAGCCCGCGGATCATCTGCGGCAGCATGACGTTTTCCAGCGCCGAAAATTCCGGCAGCAGATGGTGCGACTGATAAACAAAGCCGATCTCGTTTCGGCGGATGCGCGTGCGCTCGGCATCCGACAGAGCCGCCGTCGGCCGGCCGTCGATGAACACATCGCCATGGTCGGGATGCTCGAGCAGGCCGGCAATGTGCAAGAGTGTCGACTTTCCCGACCCCGACGGTGCCACCAGCGCCACCGATTCACCGGCCCAGACCGCGAGTTCGATATCGTTGAGAATGTTGAGAGTGGCGTCGCCTTGCCGGTAGTGCCGTTCGACACCGTGCAGGAAAATGACGGGAGCCTCGGCGTCCTCATGCGTTACCGGCGCGGCGGCTTCCAGCGTTTCACTCATAGCGCAGGGCCTCTACCGGATCGAGGCGCGCAGCGCGCCAGGACGGATACAGCGTCGCGAGCAGCGAGAGCGAAAGCGCCATCACGACGACCGCCGCAGTTTCCCCCGTGTCCATGTCCGCCGGCAAGTGCGAGAGGAAGTAGATCTCGGGAGAAAATATTTCCGTGCTGGTGACCCACGACAGGAACTGCCGGATGCTCTCGATGTTGAGGCAAACCACGACGCCGAGCAGGAATCCGACAACCGTCCCGACAATGCCGATCGCCGCCCCGGTGATGAGAAAGACGCGCATGATGGCGCCCTGCGTCGCGCCCATCGTGCGCAGGATCGCAATGTCGGGACCCTTGTCCTTCACCAGCATGATGAGGCCGGAGACGATATTGAGCGCCGCGACAAGCACGATCAGCGTCAGGATGAGAAACATGACGTTGCGCTCGACCTGCAGCGCATTGAAGAACGTCGCGTTACGCTGGCGCCAGTCGATCATGTAGATCGGCCGCTGCGCGGCAGCGCTGACCGCCTTGCGAAAACTATCGACGTTGTCGGGATCGTCCGTGTAGACCTCAATCGCGGTCACGTCGCCCGCGCGGTTGAAATAGGCCTGCGCCTCCTTGAGCGGCATGAACACCATGGCGGAGTCGTATTCCGACATGCCGATTTCGAACACGGCCGCGACCTTGTAGACCTTGATGCGCGGCATCGTGCCCATCGGCGTCACGGCGCCGCGCGGCGCCACCAGTGTGATGTTGTCGCCCGATCGCAGCGAGAGCTGATCAGCAAGACGGCGGCCGATCGCCACGCCGCCTCCGTCATCAAAACCCTTGAGCGTCCCCTGCTTGATGTTCTTCGCGACCGACGGAAGCTTTTCGAGATCCATCAGGCGGATGCCGCGGATGAGCACGCCGCCCGCATTGAAAGGCGAGGACGCCAGCGCCTGACCTTCGACGATCGGCGCGGCAAGGCGGATGCCCGGCACCTTGTCGATGCGGGAGGCCACGTCTTCCCAGTCGGTGAGCGGCTTTTCCAGCGGCTGGATCAGCAAATGGCCGTTCAAGCCCAGTATCTTTTCGAGCAATTCGTGGCGAAAGCCGTTCATCACCGCCATCACGATGATGAGCGTCGCAACGCCCAGCATGATGCCGAGAAAGGAGAATCCGGCAATGACGGAGATGAATCCTTCCTTCCGCCGCGCCCGCAAGTAGCGCAGTGACAACATCCATTCAAACGGGGAAAAGGGACGCGTCCCGTTGGGCTCGGTCATCGCATGTCTGTTCCGCTTCCTCCGATTTTCACACGATTCGGGCGCTTTCATGCCGCTCGGCTGCGCAAAGCCCTTGTCAGCACACAGGTTTTTCCACCCGCACAGGGAGGATTCGGTGCCTTCGGAACTTGCAGGCGGACGAAACCGTGCTACCGGCACCGATAAGACGACATCGAAGACCGTTGATGGCGGCGGTCAGCGCGCCAACAGGTCCACGGCAGCCGCCGGCGTCATCATGTCACGCGAGCCGTCGGCCCGTTTTTTTAGTTCGACTTTGCCTTCCGCCAGTCCGCGCGGCCCGACCAGAACCTGATAAGGAACCCCGATCAGGTCCATGGCCGCGAACTTCGCACCAGGCCGCTCGTCGAGGTCGTTGTAAAGCACCTCGACGCCCTTTGAACCCAACTCTGCGTAAAGCCGCTCGCAGGCGCCGTCAGTTGCCGCGTCGCCTTGCTTGAGATTGAGGACCGCCACCTTGAAGGGCGCGACCGTCTCCGGCCAGATGATGCCGGCACCGTCATGGGAAGCTTCAATGATCGCGGCGACAAGCCGCGAAGGCCCGATGCCATAGGAACCCATGTGCACGGGCACTTCCTTTCCGTCACCCGTCGCGACCAGTGCCTTCATCGGCTCGGAATATTTCGTGCCAAAGTAAAAGATGTGACCCACCTCGATGCCGCGCGCTGACACCTGCTTTTCGGTTGGCATTTTCGCGAACGCGGCAGGATCGTGCTTCTCCGATGTCGCGGCGTAAAGCGATGTCCACTTGTCGACCGTCGCTTGCAGCAGTGCGGCGTCGTCGAAATCGATATCGGCCGGAGGCACCGCAAAATCCAGATAGTCCCTGTGGCAATAAACCTCGCTCTCGCCGGTTGAAGCGAGAATGATGAACTCGTGACTCATGTCGCCGCCGATCGGCCCGGACTCCGCACGCATCGGAATCGATTTCAGGCCGAGCCGGGCGAACGTGCGCAGATAGGCGACAAACATCTTGTTGTAGGAGTTTCGCGCGCCAACCTGATCAACGTCGAAGGAGTAGGCGTCTTTCATCAGGAATTCGCGGCCTCGCATCAGCCCGAAACGTGGGCGCACCTCGTCGCGGAATTTCCACTGGATGTGATAGAGGTTGAGCGGCAAATCCTTGTACGAGCGCACGTAGGCGCGGAAGATTTCCGTAATCATCTCCTCATTGGTCGGGCCAAAGAGCATTTCGCGCTCGTGCCGGTCGGAGATGCGCAGCATCTCCTTGCCGTAGGCCTCGTAGCGGCCGCTTTCGCGCCACAGTTCGGCCGACTGCATCGTCGGCATCAGCAGCTCAAGGGCTCCCGAACGGTCCTGCTCCTCCCGCACGATGCGGCAGATTTTTTGCAGCACGCGAAAGCCAAGCGGCAAGAAAGCGTAAATCCCCGCGGCTTCCTGACGCATCATGCCGGCCCGCAGCATCAGCCGATGCGAGACGATTTCGGCCTCTTTCGGTGTTTCGCGCAGAATCGGCAGGAAATAGCGGGAGAGGCGCATGGTGCTTTTATGGTGAATCGCGGCGGACGGAACGAGCCGGAGTGAAAGCGGATCGGGCGGGAAAACACAAGAGCGGAGCGATTTCGGGAATTTATCGCGTGCCGGGGCATCTATATGCTGGTGACGAGAGGTGGACCTTGCGGATTGGCTTGAAACGGGCGGGCGGCAGCCGGGTTCTGACCTGGATCGCGATCTACGCGGTCGCGCTGCATGTCGTTTTGCTCGGCCTCATTCCGCCAGTCACCGCTGGTCAAGGGGCTGGTTTCGATCCACTCTCCTCAATTTGCCACAGCCAGCCGGCCGGCCAAACCCAGGAGGGCTCGGACAATCCCGATTTCGTGCCCGGCCATGCCTGTGAGCATTGCAATCTTTGCGCGGCTTACGCCCCACCGATGGCCCCACCGGATGTGCAGGCCGCCAGGCTTGCGCCGACGCGAATTCTGGATGTCCTCCGTCCGATCTCGGCAACGGTGCAGACGTCGACCGTCGCCGACCTAAGACTGGCACGAGGTCCCCCGCTGAACGTGTGATGGGATTGCCGCGCGCGCGGCCTCACCTGATCACTGTCACGTTCAATGCGGAGCAATTCATGTCTACCTCTACCTGGCGTGTAGCCCTGTGTGGGCTTGCGGTCGGATTCATATCCCTCGACCATGCACGCGCGCACGAGATTGCCGGTAATCGTTTTTTCCCGGCGACACTGGCGGTCGATGATCCCGGTGTGAGTGACGAACTTGCGTTTCCGACCATCTCGACGTTCAAGACGGGTGACGATCCATCCGCCAAAGAGCTGGATGTTTCGGGCGAGTTCGCCAAACGCATCACCGATGATTTCGCGGTTTCCTTCGAGCCAACCTGGACGCACATAAGCCGTCCGGGTGGACCGGCGATGAACGGCGCAAGCGGCTTTCAAAATCTGGAAACCGCCTTGAAGTATCGCGTTTTCAAGAATGCGGAGCACGAATTCGTCGCCTCGCTCGGATTCAACATCGAATGGGGGCACAGCGGCGCCGAGGGTATCGGCGCCGAATCCGTCACCTCCTACACGCCGACAATTTTCTTCGGCAAAGGGTTCGGGGACCTGCCCGACAGCGTGGGATGGGCGCGGCCATTCGCGATTACCGGACAGATCGGCTACGCGTTTCCAAACTCGCGCACGACGTCGAGCATCGACCCCGACCACGGATCAATCGAGATCGAAACCAATCCGGATGTGCTCGTGTGGGGCGGATCGCTGCAATATAGCATGCCGTATTTGAAATCGGCGGTGAAGGATCTCGGTCTGCCGGACTTTTTCAACCACCTCATCCCGATCGTGGAGTTTGCGATGGAGACACCCGTCGGTCATACGATCGACTCTGGAACGCTCACCACCGGCACGATCAACCCCGGCGTGATCTGGGTTGGCGACAAATATCAAATTGGGATTGAAGCCGTCATTCCGGTCAGCCGCGAAAGCGGGAGGAGCGTCGGCGTGATCGGACAACTGCACTTTTACCTCGACGACATCTTTCCCAACTCAATCGGGCGCCCGCTGCTTGCCAGTTCCACCCTCGCGGGGAGGCCGACGTTCGGCAGATGACCATGCATCGCATACTGACCTATGTTTCTGCGCTCGCCATGCTGATGATGGCGACAACCTGGGCCGAAGCACACGCGCATCTGGATCGCGCAAATCCGCGTGTCGGCAGCACCGTTCAATCAGCGCCGCGCGAGATAACCTTGTGGTTCACCGAGAAACTCGAGCCGGCCTTCAGCCGGATCGAGGTACGCGACGCATCCGGCAAGCGCGTCGATACCGGCAAAGCTCTCGTCGACAAAGCCAATCCGGTGGAACTGCGGATCGCGGTAAAGCCGCTGCCCGCGGGCACCTACAAGGTCTTTTGGCATGTGCTTTCGGTTGACACCCACACCACCGAAGGAAGCTTCAGCTTTCGTGTCGCCCGCTAGTGCGCCGCCTGAGATGATATTGCGCATGACCGGGAGCGGGTCGTGACCGAGCTCCTGGTCATCGCGCGGTTTTTTCATTTCGCGGCGACGGTGCTTGCAACGGGCCCGCTCTTCTTCCGCGTTTTTATAGCTGACCCCGCCATCGGCACGCTCGACGCCGGGGCCGGCGAGGCCTTCCGGGCCTCTTCGGCACGCATCGTCTGGATTGCGCTCGCGCTCGCCGTGCTGTCGGGTGCCGCGTGGCTCGTTCTGCTGGCGGCGAATATTTATGGCGCGACGATCTACGACGTCTGCGCGCAAGGCGGGGTCTTCACGGTCGCTGGCAACACCCGTTTCGGCCATATCTGGTGCCTGCGCTTCGTAGCGGCGATGGCAATCGCCGTGCTTGTGCCGCGATCCTCGGTCTCCCGCGCTCCGTTGAACGTCGTTTTGCTGCTTCTCGCCGCCGGCCTGCTGATAAGCCTTGCATGGGTCGGTCACGCCGGCGCAACGCCGGGTATCAACGGCGACATCCACCTCATATCCGACTGCCTGCATCTGCTCGCTGCCGGCGCCTGGGTCGGCGGCTTGCTGCCGCTCGCAATGCTGCTTGCGCGCGCGCACAGCGATGAGCGGATCTGGAAAGCCGTACCGGGCGCGGTAAGGCGCTTCTCCGTGCTCGGCGTTGCGTGTGTCGGCACCTTGCTACTGAGCGGGATTGTCAACGCGCTTTATCTTGTGGTCACGCCGGCCAATCTTGTCGATACCGACTATGGCCGGCTGGTGCTGGCGAAGATTGCGCTGTTCGCGGTCATGGTCTGCGTCGCGACCTTCAACAAGCTTTATCTGACGCCGCGGCTCGCAGGCGCAGGCGCCGCCCGCGCGCTCCAGCGCAACAGCCTCGTCGAGCTTGCCCTCGGCGCCGTCGTGTTGCTGGTCGTCGGATTTCTTGGAACCATGCCGCCGGCCAGCCACGGCCACGCACATGCGCAGTATGGACCCGTCGCAGCCGACGCAGCGTTCGTCCACATCCACTCCGAGGACGGGATGGCGGACGTGACCATCACACCAGGCCGGACGGGCACGTCACGTGCGACAATTCGCCTTTGGCATGAGGACCTGACGGAACTGCCCGCCAGGACGGTGACATTGTCCCTGACACCGCCTGGTGCCCAAAAGACGGCTCTCGCCCGCGTGGCTCGCCAGCTTGCCGACGGAAGCTGGGAGGCCGATGCGATCCAATTGTCGGAACGGGGTAACTGGACGGTTAAGGTCGACGCGCAGCTCTCGCCCGCCGGCCGTCTTGAGCTCGATGCCCCGATTGTCATCGGACGGTAGCCGGGACGAATTCCGATGACAGGCCGTTTTCGTTAGGCTACGCTCCGACGGCCGCGTGAGAAGCCGGCACCTAAAGACCGGCTCTGACGTGCGGTCCAAGTCTTGGGAGAGAAGCAAGTCCCGGCGCGATTGGTCGCCGCCCCTCGCATAAAATAGCCTTATAGGCGAGGATTGGGACAGACACTTGATGTGACAGCAGCAGGGCGAGTTCGCGCCCTGCTCTTTTTTTGCTCACATGTGCGGCGGGTGGGTGAACGCGATGACTTTCTCGAGCGAGATCACGTCGTTCGCCTGCAAGATATAAAATGCGGTGAAAATCACGCCGGCGACCAGCGTCGTCCAAACGAATTTGCGGAACATCAGAGCCTTTATCGGCGCGCCGGGATCGGTGCCAGCCTGCATTTCCTCGCCCTCCTGCTGGCTGTGCACGCCCCACGGCAGGACCGCAAACAGCACGACCCACCAGATGATGAAAAAAATCGCGATCAGGGTGCTTGTCGCCATCAGGCCTGCTCCAGCTCGACGAGCGTTCCGCAAAAATCCTTCGGATGCAGAAACAGCACCGGCTTGCCGTGTGCCCCGATCTTCGGGTCGCCGTCACCGAGCACCCGGGCACCTTGCTTTTCTAGGGCGTCGCGCGCGGAACGGATGTCGTCAACCTCGTAGCAAAGGTGATGGATGCCGCCGTCGGGATTTCGCTCCAGGAATTTTGCAATGGGGGAATTGTCGCCGAGCGGCTCGATCAATTCGATTTTCGTGTTCGGCAGCGTAATGAACACCGTGTTCACGCCGTGCTCGGGCTGCGGCACCACAGCCGAAACTTCGGCGCCCAGCGTGTCACGATAGACGTGCGTGGCCCTCGCGATGTCCCGCACGGCGATGGCGACATGGTTGAGCCGGCCGATCATGTCCAATCCTGGTTCAGGTACAAGCCGCACTATACCGTCAACACGTGCACGTAGCACATCGGCTTTTTGCCCCAGCGCTCGGCGACGGCCGCCCGCGCCGCGCGACGAATTGCCTCCGCAACGGAATCGGCGTCGCGCTTGCGTCCGCGCGGCAGCGACTCGAACGTCGAGACGACGGCATCGTAGACCGCCTCCTCGATCAGCCCACCGTCCCGATCACGTTCCGGAATGCCAATCAGGTCCAGCTCGGGATCCGCGGCCAGCTCTCCTTTGTCGGTAATCGCCACCGCGATGGAAAGCCCGCCTGCAAAGCTCAAGCGCCTTCGATCGGCGACCGTTCTCGCGGTCGCGTCAACCAGGATCGATCCATCTTTGTAGATACGACCCGCGGGGACTTCGTCGATCACCCCAGGCGATGGCGAGAGCCGCACCAGATCGCCGTTGCGGCACACGATCACGTTGGGAACACCGCATCGACGCGCCAGTGCGGCATGCTCGGCCAAATGCAAGGCTTCGCCGTGCACGGGAATAAGAACGTTCGGCTTCACCCAGCCAATCAGCTGCTCGAGCTCGGCGCGCCGCGGATGACCCGACACGTGGACCAGATGCGTGCGGTCGGTGATAACCTCGATGCCTTGTTCGATAAGGCCGTTGAGCACGCGCCCGATGGCCTTCTCGTTGCCCGGAATGGCACGCGCGGAAAAGATGACCCGGTCGCCCGGCGAGAGCGTCACCTCCGGATGCTGATCTTCTGCGATGCGGGCCAGCGCTGCGCGCGGCTCGCCCTGGCTGCCGGTACAGAGCGCGACCACTTTGCTCGGC
>DASSRW010000186.1:0-3447 GCA_035701545.1 Pseudolabrys sp. | reverse complement strand
TTCTGCTGCATGAAGGCCTCGGCGCGATGCGTCGCGCTCTTGCCCTCGCCGCGAATGCCGTAGAGGTAAATGTTGTTGCGCGCGATGTGCGCGACATCGACCGGCACCTGCTCATGGGCAAATGCCGCAAGGCACACCTTGCCGCCGCGGTTGACCATGTGCACCGCGTCGTTCACGGCACTCGTCGCGGCGGAGCATTCGACCACGTAGTCGACGCCCTTGCCGCCGTTGAGCTTCTTGACCGCCGCCACCACGTCCGGCTCCTTGCGGATGTTGACGACGTGATCGGCGCCGAGCTCGAGGCCGATCTTCAGGCGATTGTCGCGGGTGCCGGTGAGGATCACGGGCTGCGCGCCGAGCGCTTTCGCCACCGCGACGCCGAGCAAGCCGATCGGGCCGGGGCCGGTGACCACGACGCTCTCGCCGGCGACAAGGCCGCCCAGCTCGGTCAGGCCGTACATGGCCGTGCCGGCGGTGACGACCAGCGTCGCCTCCTCATCCGACATGTCGTCTTCGATGGCGATCAGCGTGTTGATGTTGTTGACCTGATATTCGCAAAAGCCGCCGTCGGTGGTGAAGCCGTTGGCGCGGTGCCCCTTGTCAACCTCGCCGTAGTTGAGGCCGTAGTTGAGGCACGACGTGTACATGCCTTCGCGGCAGCGCTTGCACTGGCCGCAGCCGGCGTGGATTTCGACCGTGACGCGCTGGCCGATGCGGTATTCGTCGACACCGGGGCCGAGCGCCACCACCGTGCCCATGTATTCGTGGCCCGGCGTGAAGTTCTTGTTGAACGGCAAGGCGCCTTCGATCAGCGCCGGCGGCCCGTGATAGATGATCTCGAGATCGGTGGCGCAAATCGCGACCGCGTCGATGCGCACCAGCACTTCTGCCTTCTTCGGCGCGGGCACCGCCTTCTTGATGAGCTTAATCTCGCCGGGATCGCCGAGCACCCAGGCCTTCTGTTTCTCCGGAACCGGAAAGTCCTTGCTGATCTTCACGCCGGCCGGTGCGTACATGTTTCCCCCTCAATCGGCCAAGGTCGGGCCGTCAAACCGCGACGGCGCGCTGCCGGTCGGCCGATTGCACGCCCGGACCGCCAAACTCGGCGGAAAGGGCACGCGTGGCGGCCGTGATCTCATCGCGCATCAGCGCGATATGCTCGTCGGTGGCCCGCATCCTCGGCGTCGACGCACTGATCGAGCCGATCACCGTGCCGGCCTGATCGCGGATGGCGGAGCCGACACAGACGACGCCGGGAAGAAATTCTTCGCGGTCGATGGCGTAACCCTTGCGGCGCACGATGCGCAAGGCTTCGACGAGCTCGGAAAAGTCCGTGATCGTGTTCTCGGTGAAGCGTTTCATGCCGTGCGCCAGAATGCGGCGCATCTCGTCTTCCGGCAGCCACGCGAGCATGGCCTTGCCGTGCGCGGTCGCGTGCGGAGCTTCGATCTTGCCGAGCTTGCCGGTGTCGACGCGGACGGCATGCCGCGAGTCGCGCACCGCCAGCGTCACGACGGTATCGCCCTGCAAGGCCGCGAGGTGCACGGTTTCGCCGGTGACGCGGTTGATGGATTCAAGGTAAGGCTGCGCGCGGCGCGGCAAGTCGACCTGCAGGCAGGCATGGCTCAGGTGCAGGATACGGCCGCCGAGCGCGTAGAGCCGCTTGCCCGGCACCTTCATCACAAAGCCGCGCTTGATCAGCGTGGCCAGAAGGTGATGGCACGTCGAGATGTTCAGGCTGGTCCGGTTGGCAAGCTCGGTCAGCGTCGCCTCGCCGCCGAGCTCCGCAATGGTGTCGACCAGAAGCAGCGCCCGGTCGACGGACTGAATGCTGTTGCGCTCCGCACCGCCGCGCGCGACCGGCGGACGAGCTTCGTTTCCTGGGCCTGGGAGAACTGTTGCGCTCATTGGTTTGCCTCGCCTTTTTTCGATCAGGGAAGGCGGCCACGAGCGGCAAGTCAATACTCTTTTTCGGACTAGCGAATATGGCTTTCGCAATATGAAATTCAGGCCATCGACGCAAGGGGCCGCTAAAGCAGGCCCAATTCAATTTCCAAAGCGCCGCAAAGCATGTGCCCCAGCGCGATATGCATCTCCTGAATGCGGGCGGTTGTGTCCGAGGGCACGACGAGAAGATGGTCGGCCAGCCCGGCAAGATCGCCGCCGCCCTTCCCGCTCAGCGCGGCGGTGACCAGCCCCATGCTTTTGGCCTGCCGCAGCGCCGAGAGCACGTTGGCACTCTTGCCGGATGTCGAGATTGCGAGCGCCACGTCGCCGCGCTTGCCGAGCGCCTCGAGTTGCCGCGCAAAGACATGCTCGAAGCCGAGGTCGTTGCTGGCCGCCGTCAGCGCGGAGCTGTCGGTCGTCAGCGCGAGTGCCGCAATTGCCTTGCGGTTTTTCTTGTAGCGGATCGTCAATTCGGTCGCGATGTGCTGCGCGTCGGCAGCGCTTCCGCCATTGCCGAAGAGCATCAGCTTGCCGCCGGCGCGGATCGATGTGGCGCACGCGGCGACCAGGCCCGCGAACGCGCCGGCCAGCGCCGCCTCCGTGCGCCGCGCGACGTCGTAGTGCTCCGCAAATTCCGCCTTGAACAGCCCCGCAACGTCCACGCCCGCCCCCTTACGATCCGCCCACCGTCTTTTCCGCAACCTGGATTTCGCTTTCCGGCGCGCCCTGCCCGATCGGTTCGCCGCCAAACTCAGGCATGGCCTCGCGCAGCACCCGATAGATGGAGGCGCGGTCGTCGGCCTCGACGCCCTGCTCGATCGTCGAAAGCCACGCGCGAATGGCATCGGGCGAAGGCCGCACCGCTTTGGCGGCGACAACACCGGCGATTCCGATTTCGGCGGTTTCTTCCTCGCGCGCGAACAGAATTTCGTGCAGGCGCTCGCCGGGGCGAATTCCGCTGAACACGATGTCGATGTCGCGGCCCGGCTCGAGACCGCTGAGCCGGATCATGCGCTCGGCCAGATCGACGATCTTCACCGGCTGGCCCATGTTCAGCACATAGACCGAGACATCGGTGTTTTGCGGCGCGAGCGCGTGGGTCGCCGACGTGATCACCAGATCGCAGGCCTCGCGGATGGTCATGAAGTAGCGCACCATCTCGGGATGCGTCACGGTGATCGGCCCGCCCGCTTCGATCTGCGCCTTGAATTTCGGAATGACGGAGCCGTTCGACGCGAGCACGTTGCCGAAGCGGACGGAGATCAGGCGCATCGGCTGCTTGCCGTTGCCGCGATGTGCGAATTCGCTGTCGAGCGCCTGGCAATACATCTCGGCAAGGCGCTTGGTCGCGCCGAGCACCGACACCGGCTCGATCGCCTTGTCGGTCGAGATCATCACCATGGCCGCCGCGCCAGCCGTCGCGGCGGCATCGGCGACGTTCACCGAGCCGAAGACGTTGGTCTTGATGCCCTCGGCCCAATCCCGCTCGAGGATAGGCAC
>DASSRW010000185.1:0-4316 GCA_035701545.1 Pseudolabrys sp. | reverse complement strand
TCCGGGCGCACAACACGAACGTTTATCCGCAGAAGCCCGACCGGCTCTATCTGGCCTATATCGACGGCGGCATGTTCATCATGGACATCGCCGACAAGTCGAAGCCGCAGGTCATCAGCCACTGGACCAATTCGCCGCCCTACACCGGCTTCATGCACACGGTTGTGCCGATGTTCAGCCGCGATCTGCTGATCGTTACCGACGAGTCGACGGAGATGGCCGGCAAGGATTGGCCAAAGCTGATCTGGATTCTCGACGCGCGCGACGAGAAAAATCCGATTTCCATCGCCACCTGCCCGCTGCCGCCGGTCGACGCCTTCCGCAACCGCGGCGGGCGCTTCGGCGCGCACAACGTGCACGAAAACGTGCCGCTGCCGACGGCATGGAATTCGGAGGACATCGTCATCGGCACGTTCTTCAACGGTGGCCTGCGCGCCTACGACATCTCCAATCCCTATCAGCCCAAGGAAATCGCCGCCTTCGTACCGCCGGCGCCGAACGGCACGCCGGCCGGTGCGGTGCAGCTCAATGACGTGTTCGTGGACGAGCGCGAGATCGTCTACACCGTCGACCGGCATACCGGCGGCCTGTATGTCCTGGAGAAGGATTTCTAGCGCACCGGCTGTCATGCCCCGCGAAAGCGGGGCATCCAGTAAGCCCAGTCCGCGTTGGGGCGGCACTTGGCGTTATTTGATCTGCGGTGTTTACTGGATCGCCCGCTTTTGCGGGCGATGACACTATGAGATGAACCAGATCTTCCAGTCACCGGCTGCCGGCCCATTCGGCCGTCGGCTCAGGCGCGAGCGCGGCGCGCGCATTCCGGTGACGATCGTGACCGGTTTTCTCGGCGCCGGCAAAACCACGCTGGTGCGCAGCTTCCTGCAAACCGAGGAAGGCCGCGGCACGGCGATCGTGGTCAACGAATTCGGCGCCGCCGGCATCGACGAAGCGCTGCTGCGTTCGAGCGCGGACGATACCGTACTGCTCGGCAATGGCTGCCTGTGCTGCACGGTGCGCTCGGACCTGCAGATCGCGCTACGCAAGCTGGTCTCCGACCGCGAGCGCGGCGAGATTCCGGATTTCCGCCGCATCGTGATCGAGACCAGCGGCCTCGCCGACCCGTCGCCGATTTTGCAAACCTTCGCGACCGACCGGGCGCTCGGCAGTGAATTTCATATCGAGGCGGTCGTGACCGTAACCGATGCGGCAACCGGCGAGGCCACGCTGGAATGGTCCGCGGAAGCGCGCAAGCAGGCAATCCTGGCCGATCGTTTTGTCGTCACGAAAACCGATATCGCCTCGGAATCGGCAGCAACTGCGGTCACCGCGAAATTGCGCGCGCTCAACCCCCGCGCTTCGATCGACAGGGCAATCAATGGCGCGCTCGATCCGCGCCGACTGATCGATCCAGCCGGTGAACCCCGCAATACCTTTGTCGCCGAAGCAAGCCATAGCGACGGCATCGGAAGCTTCGTCATAACCGAAAGCACGCCGGTCAAATGGCCGGCGTTCGCGCGCGCGATGGATACGCTGCAAGCGCTGCGCGGGCCGGACCTGCTGCGCGCCAAGGGCATTCTCAATGTGGAAGGGTGCCGCGGGCCGGTGGTGGTGCAGATGGTGCAGCATCTGCTGCATCCGCCGGTGGAGCTGGAGGCATGGCCGGACGGGGACAGAACCAGCCGGCTTGTGTTCATCACACGGAGCATCGCGGAGCAGCAGGTACGGGGGCTGCTGGCGGCGGTGGAGGCGCTATCTCCGTCATCCCGAGGTGCGAGCGAAGCGACCCTCAAAGGATGACGGGTCACTCCCGATCCCGGCCGGCGATCTCCGCCTGCCACGGCGCGATCCGGCGCTCGACCCAGCCGATCAGCCAGTTGAGCCCGATCGCCATCACCATCAGGATGATGATCGGCACGAACATGGTGGCGGTATCGAAGTTGTTCGCGGAGTTGATGATGACGGCGCCGAGCCCGGAAATCGTCGTGAAAAACTCCGCGATCACCATGCCGACGACCGCGCGGCCGACGGCGAGGCGGATGCCGGCCATGATGTAAGGAAGCGTCGCCGGCAGCACGATGCGGCGCAGGATCACGCTGTTGGGCGCGACGAACGACTTGCCGACCTCGATCAGCGTTTTCGGCACCGACATCACGCCGGCCCAGGTGTTGATGCAGATCGGGAAGACCGACATCAGGAAGATGACGGCAACCTTCACTGCAAAGCCGAGGCCGAGCCACAGGATCAGCAGCGGCACCAGCGCCACGAGCGGCATGGCGTAACCCGCGGTTACATAGATGCCGAGGGCGGCGCCCGCGGCGCGCGAGCCGCCGATGATCAGGCCGAGCGGCACGCCAAGCACGATCGCGAGCGCATAGCCGATGACGAATGGCCGCAGGCTGTCATAGAGCGCGCTGCCCAGTTCGCCGCTGCGAGCCAATTCCCAGAATGCAACGGCGATCGCGCTCGGATAAGAGCCGAACACCGGATTGATGTTGCGGCCGAAGATTTCCCATAAGACAACCGCGCAGATAATCGACGTGACCGTAATCGTCCATCGCGGCCACGGACGACGTTCAGGTGGCGCTATCGTCTGCGCGCTGGACTTTCGATCGGCGGCAAGTTCGGCCATGCGCATGCCGTCAGTGCATCGTTGGCGCGTCGTGCAGCAAACGCCACACCCGATAGCGGGTTTCGGAAAATTCGGGCAGGCCGCGCACGATGCTCAAGTCCGCCCGCGGGCGCGCCAGCGGGACGTCCATCACCTCGCGCACGCGGCCTTCGCGCATCACCACGATCCTGTCAGCGATCAGAACCGCCTCGTCGAGATCGTGGGTGACGAACAGGATCGTCTTTTTGGTGCGCGCGTGGATTTCCAGAAGTTCGGACTGCATGGCTTCGCGCGTCTGCGCGTCAAGTGCACCGAACGGCTCGTCCATCAGCAGCACCTTGGGATCGATCGCCAGCGCACGGGCGATGCCGACGCGCTGCTTCATGCCGCCCGACAATTGATGCGGCCGCCGGTTGCGCGAGTCCGCAAGCCCGACGAGCTCAAGATATTTCATGGCGGTGTCGGTCAGTTCGGCGCCGCGCACGCCTTTCATCTCAAGCCCGAACATCACGTTCTGCAATGCATTGAGCCACGGCAGCAACTCGGCGTGCTGAAAAACCATGCCGCGGTCATGGCCGCAGCCGCGCACCTCGTTGCCGTCGACCGTGACGCGCCCGCCGCTCGCGACATCGAGGCCCATCGCGACGCGCAGCGCGGTGGTCTTGCCGCAGCCACTCGGGCCGATCAGCGCGACGATCTCGCCGTCGCGCACGCTGAAGCTGACGCGGTCAAGCGCCTGCACGTGCTGGACCTCGTCGGCAACACGCAGTGTGAACTGCTTGGATACTTCAGCGAAACGGACCTCGCCCATATCGGTCTCCGGCGACGCGCGCTCGCTATTTGCCCGCAGCGGCCAGCGCTTTCTCGCGGTATTCGGGCGCGACCACCGTCTTCAGGTCGATCGTTTTCGACAGCTTGCCGACCTTCACGAGCTGCTGCTGGAGCCACTCGAGCTTGTCCATCGGAATCGGGAGAGTCGGATCGACGGCGTGATGCTTAACCGCATCGTCCCAGACGAAGCCCGGACGCGGATCGTCCGGCTTGGCGTGGGTCATCTCGCGCGTGAGCGCAACCGTCGCATCCTTGTTCGATACGGCATAGCGCAGCGCCTTCATTTCCGCCGTGAGGAAGTGGACGGCGTCATCGCTGCGCGCGGCGAGCACCTTGGCCGAGGACATGATGCAGACGCGCAGGAGCTTGGGCAGCGCGTCGCGCCCGGCGACCAGCAGGTGAACGTCCTTCGGCGCAACCGGCTCGTATTCGTTCGAAACGACCGCGGCCTGCACGACTCCGCCTACCAGCGCCTGATAGCGCTCGCGATCGCCGCCGACTGCGGCGAGCTTCACTTGGCTTGGGTCGACGCCATATTTTTCCAGCGCCGCGCGCGCGAGCATGTCGGGCATCGAGTTGGGCGCCGACACCGCGATCGACTTGCCTTTGAGGTCTTTCACGCTGTGAATATTGCCGCGCACGTAGATGCCGTGCGGCACCACAACCCAGTGGCAGCCGAGAATCCGGGCATCCGCGCCTTTGGCATCGGCCGAGATCGCGCCCTGCGGGCCGCCTTCGAAGCTGTCGAGTTCGCCGGCGATCAAAGCCTTGAGGCCGATCTGGTCGTCCTTCACCTGCTTGATCTCGATCTTGATGCCTTCCTTCTGATCAAACCCGCGCTTGGCGGCCATGAAGAAAAAGCCCGCATCCGACTTGG
>DASSRW010000184.1:0-2762 GCA_035701545.1 Pseudolabrys sp. | reverse complement strand
GAAGATCTCATTGTTGCGGACGGAAAAGATCTGTCCGGAAATTCCTTCCGCGCGGTCGGAAGCGAGGTAGACCGCGAGCGGCGCGATCTTCTCCGGCGTCATCTGCTGCATGCGTTCGACGCGCGTCTTTTCCGCTTCCGTTTCGGCCGGGATCGAGCCGATCATGCGACTCCAGGCGAACGGCGCGATGCAATTCGAGCGCACGTTAAAACGCGCCATGTCAAGCGCGATGCCGCGCGACAGACCGACGATGCCGAGCTTCGCCGCCATGTAGTTGGCCTGGCCGTAATTGCCGATCAGGCCTGAGGTCGAGGTCATGTGCACAAAGGCGCCGGAATTCTGCGCGCGGAAATGGCCCGCGACTGCCCGGCTCATGTTGAACGAGCCGTTGAGATGCACCGCGATCACATCCGACCAGTCCGACCAGCCCATCTTGTGGAAGATGCGGTCGCGCAGAATGCCGGCATTGTTGACGAGAATATCGATGCGGCCGAACGCCTCTATTGCGGCCTCGACGATCTTGTCGGCGTTCTGCGGCTCGGCGATTGAAAGCGTCGAGGCGACCGCCTCGCCGCCGCTCTTCCTGATTTCATCGACCACCTGCTGCGCGGGCCCGCTGTCGGCGCCGGAGCCGTCGAGGCTTGCCCCGACATCGTTGACCAGGACGCTAGCGCCTTCCGCAGCGAGCAGCAGCGCGATGCCGCGACCGATGCCCCGCCCCGCCCCCGTGACGATGGCGACTTTGTTTTGGACGATGCCTGGCATGCAACCCCCAGTGGCGTCATGGCCGGGCTTGACCCGGCCATCCCGCTTAGGAAGGCACTGCGTCCCTAAGCGGGGTCACCGGGACAAGCCCGGTGACGACAATTATTATCCCCAAACCTCCTCGGCGACCTCCACGATCCCTGACACGACTCACTCCAACTGTCATGCCCCGCGAAAGCGGGGCATCCAGTAACCCCGGTCTATCAGCAAACACCGAAAGCCGAGAGTACTGGATCGCCCGCTTGCGCGGGCGATGACAGCCTTTGTTCAGCGATCACCCCCACACCTCCTCGGCGATCTCGACGATCATCCGCAGTTTCGCCCACTGCTCGTCTTCCGCCAAGGTGTTGCCTTCCTCGGTCGATGCAAAGCCGCATTGCGGCGAGAGGCAAAGCTGATCGAGCGAAATATATTTCGCGGCTTCGTCGATGCGCCGCTTGATGGCGTCCCTGCTTTCGAGGCGGCCGGTCTTGGTGGTGACGAGGCCGAGCACGACCTGCCGATCCTTCGGCACCAGCCTCAGCGGCTCGAAGCCGCCGGCGCGCTCGGTGTCGTACTCCATGAAATAGCCGTGCACCTTGATGCGGTCGAACAGGATTTCCTGCTCGGCTTCATAGCCTCCGGTGCCCATGAAGGTGGACCGGTAGTTGCCGCGGCACAGATGCATGGTGATCGTCATGCCGGACGGGATATCCGCCATCGCGGCATTGATGAGATCGCCGTAGAGCGGCCCGAGCTTCTCCGGGTCGTCGCCGCGATCTTTCATCTGCTGGCGATATTTCGCGTCGCACAGCATGGCGATGAACACTTCGTCGAGCTGGAGATAGCGGCAGCCGGCATCGGCAAAGGCGCGCACGGCCTTCCGGTAGGCGTTCCCAAGATCCTCGAACATCGCATCGAGCCGCGGATAAGTCTTGCTGTCGATGGGCGGCTTCGCCGGCCGGCCATAGATCGCCGACGGCGCCGGAATCGTGATCTTCGGCGTGTGGCTCGTGTGCGCGGCGACAAACTTGAAGTGGTCGATCATCGGATGACCGGAGAATCCGATCTTGCCCGCAATCCTAACGCCTTCATTGCGCGTATTCACACCGGCAAAGGCCACGCCTGAATCCATCACGTATTTTTCGACACCATCGAGTCCCCAGAGAAAATCGAGATGCCACCACGAGCGGCGGAATTCGCCGTCGGTAATCGATTGCAGTCCGACCTCTTCCTGCTTCCTGATGACGCGCGCGATCTCGCGGTCTTCGGTCTCGCGCAAGGCTGCCATGGAAATTTCGCCTTTGGCGCACTGCTCGCGCGCCTGTTTCAGCGCGGCAGGACGCAGCAGGCTGCCGACGTGGTCGGCGCGGAAGGGAGGTGTGGTGCGACGGGTCATGACACGTTTTCCGCTGTCATGGCCGGACTTGTTCCGACCATCTCTAGGGACGCGATGCCTCCCTAAACGGGATCACCGGGCCAAGCCCGGTGATGACAGATTGCATGCGCCGTTGCCACAAACGTCACTTCCCCCACATCTCGTTCGCCAATTCGACGATCATGCGCAGCTTGGCCCACTGCTCGTCTTCGGCGAGCACATTGCCTTCCTCGGTCGAGGCAAAGCCGCACTGCGGCGACAGGCAAAGCTGGTCGAGCGCGACGTATTTCGTCGCCTCCTCGATGCGCCGCTTGATGTCGTCGCGCGGCTCGAGCCGGCCGGATTTCGACGTGACGACGCCGAGCACGACGATCTTGTTGCCTTTTGGCAGGAAGCGCAGCGGCTCGAAGCCGCCGGCGCGGTCGGTGTCGTATTCGAGGAAGTAACCGTCGTAGTTGCACTTGGCGAGCAGGCTCTCGGCCACCGGCTCGTAGCCGCCCGACGCAATCCAGGTCGAGCGGAAATTGCCGCGGCAGACATGCGTCGTGATTGTCATGTCGGCGGGTTTCGCCTCAAGCGCCTTGTTGATCGTCCGGGTGTACGTCTCCTGCAAGTGATCGACGTCGAGACCGCGCGCCTT
>DASSRW010000183.1:0-8319 GCA_035701545.1 Pseudolabrys sp. | reverse complement strand
TCGCGCGGCGCACGCTTTGATTGCTGCCCGCCTGATTGCGAAGTCGTCGCGCCGCTCTGGCGCCGGCGCGAATTGCGCGGTACGCATGCGGCGCAACGCAGGTCTTGCGCCTTGAACTACCGCCACGCCTTTCACGCCGGCGGCTTCGCCGACGTTTTCAAGCACGCCGTGCTCTGCCGCATCCTCGATTATCTGCGCGGCAAGCCGGCGGCTTTCCGCGTCATCGACACGCATGCCGGCGCCGGTATCTACGATCTTTCCGGCGACGAAGCGACGCGCGGCGCCGAATGGCACCAGGGCATCGAACGGCTGCTTGCAGCGCGGCTGCCTGAAAAAGTCGCCGCGCTGCTGAAACCGTATCTCGACGTCGTCGCTGCGCTCAACGCGCGCGGCGAGCTCAAGCACTATCCCGGTTCGCCCGCGCTTGTGCGCGCGTGGCTGCGCCCGCAGGATCGGCTCACCGCCTGCGAGCTCGAGCCGAAGGCGGCGCGCGCGCTTGCCAGCAATTTGCGCGGCGACAGCCGCATCAAGACCTTGCAAATCGACGGCTGGACCGCGCTCGGCGCCTACGTGCCACCCGGGGAACGGCGCGGGCTCGTGCTGGTCGACCCCTCGTTCGAGCAGGAGAGCGATTTCATTCGTCTCCCGCGCGGCCTGGCGACTGCGCATCGCAAGTGGTCGACCGGCATTTTCGCGCTCTGGTATCCGATCAAGGGCCGGCCGGAGCCCGATGCGCTTGCCAAAAGCATCCGTCGTCTCGGCATCGCGAAGATTTTGCGCGCCGAGCTCACGGTCGCCCCCTTGTCCGACCCCAGCCGCCTGAACGGGTGCGGATTGATCCTGGTCAACCCGCCCTGGACCCTTGAGGGGGAGCTCGCGGCCGTTTTGCCGGTACTCGCCAAGGCCTTGGGGCGCAACGACAAAGGTAACTTCCGGCTCGACTGGCTGGCCGGCGAGGCGGCGGCCTGATGGAGGCTCTTTCCACAGGCCCCGGCTTGGTGTCTAGTTCCCTGACTTGGCAGTGACGTTCCGCCTCCTGTGGGGGCCGGCGGAGTGACTGAGGCCGTTGGGAGCGGCCGACGCTTTCCCCGAATGTGAATGTCCGGCCGAGCCGCCGCGCCGTGGGGGCGTGGCGGCAGAGCAGCGCGGGGAGAGGAGTTTTCCAGATGGCGCAGACGGGTATCGTAAAGTTCTTCAACAGCGAGAGGGGCTATGGCTTCGTGAAGCCGGACGACGGCGGGCGCGATGTGTTCGTGCACATCACCGCGGTCGAGCAAGCCGGGCTCAAGGGCCTCAACGAGGGACAGCGCATCAGCTTCGATGTCGAGCCCGACAAAAAAGGCAAGGGCCCGAAAGCGGTGAACCTGGTGGTCACCGGCTGAACGCGGTCCCGGGCGCCGGCCGCGGCGCCCGCTCACGACTTCTCATTTCACAGCCGCGGGTGAATCCCGCTTTGGCGCGAAGGCGTTATTTTTTCCATGATGATCCTGCGTTCGTCTCCAAGCTCGCCGTTCGTGCGCAAGGTGCGTATTGGCGCGAGCCTGCTCGAACTCGATGGCGACATCGACGTGCGCGACACCGATCTCAACGACGCGACCGATATCATCCGCAAGGAAAATCCGCTCGGCAAAATTCCGGCGCTGGTTGTCGAGGACGGCACTGTCTATTTCGATTCGCGCGTCATTCTTGAGTACCTCGACCATCGCGCCGGCGGTGGTCGCATCATTCCGCGCGACCCGGACGCGCGTTTCGCGGCGCTGCGCTTGCAGTCGCTGTGCGACGGTATCCTCGATGCCTCCGTCCTGCTGGTCTACGAAAGCCGCTACCGCCCCGACAACATGCGCGTGCAGTCGTGGGTCGAGCGGCAGGAAGGAAAGGTCGCGCGCGGCCTTGCTTCGCTGGAGGCCGCGCCGCCAAGGCTGAACGCGATGCCGAATGTAGGGCAGATCGCGCTTGCCTGCGTGCTCGGCTATCGCGATCTGCGCTTCAACGGGAGCTGGCGCAAGGATCATCCGCGGCTGCTTGCGTGGCACGATCAATTCGCCGCGCGCGTGCCGGCGTTCGCGGAAACGAAAGTGGCGGCGTGAAAACAAAAAGCCCCGGCGCGAGCCGGGGCTTTTCAGTTTCACGCACACCACTCAGACTGATCTCTCGAAGCACGCCTGAGACTTGCGTCCTCAGAACTTGTAGTTCACACCCGCGCGCACGAGGTTGGCGTGGAATTTCGCGTCCGATCCGAGGATCGGATCGCCGTGGCCGAGGTCGACGAACAGATATTCGATCTTGGCCGTCCACGGTCCGCTGATCCGCGCTTCAAGTCCGGCGCCGACCGTCCAGCCCGCCTTCGTCTCGTCCGAGCTTCCGACGAAGTCGATGGTTTGCTTGATGTTGCCGACCGCGAGACCGCCCGTGATGTAGGGCAGCAGGCTCGGCGTGATGGCGTAGCCGACGCGGCCGCGGAAGGTGCCGAGCCAGTCGTTGCGCAGGTGGCAGGTCGTCACAGGCGCGCCGCAATCCGCGCTGCCACGGAGGCTGCTCCAGTCGATGTCGCCTTCAAGGCCCCACACGATCGGCCCCGATTCCCAATTGTAGCCCAGCGTGCCGCCGACGAGGCCGCCGGAGACGTTGAAGTGATCGGTGAAGAACGGGTCTGTGAACGAGGAGTGGCCGAAGCCGCCGCCGCCGTTGATACCGATGTAGAAGCCGGTCCAGTTGTAAACCGGCTCGACATAAGGCGGAGCCTTCTCCGGCAGCGGCTGCCGCCGTCCAAGGTCCGCCGCCGATGCCGTCGTAACGCCGATGAACGTTGCAACCGCAACCAGCATGCCGGCATGAAGATACCTCTGCATGATGCACCTCATTAGATTGTAGCCGGACGGTTGCGAGTGCACCGTCCCCCGATAGCCGCCCAACTCGCTGGGTCGGGAAGAGTTCCTGATTTTGTGCCGAAATCGTGACAATCGCGCAGGAACAATGGCGCCGTGCTTTTGCGGCAACATGTTCCGCAGCAAAAAGTCCCGGAACTTTTGTTCCGGGACTTTGCCCGTGCGGATTTTCTGCTCGCCTAGAAGCGGTAGTTCACGCCGGCGCGCACAAGGTTGGTGCGGAAGTCTGCGTCGGAGCCGGCAATCGAGTCGCCGTTGCCGAGATCGACGAAAAGATATTCGATCTTGGCCGACCACGGCCCGGCGATCTTGGTTTCGAGTCCGGCGCCGATCGTCCAGCCCGCATTGGTCTGATCGGTGCTGCCGATGCCGGCGATGCTCGTCTTGATGTTGCCGACGGCAAGACCGCCGGTGATGTAGGGCATGAACATGTTGGCCGCATAGCCGATGCGGCCGCGCACCGTCCCGAGCCAGTCGTTGCGCGTTTCGCAGCTCAGAGCGGCAGGGCCGCACAGACCGTCGCCGCGAATGCCGCTCCAGTCGATGTCACCTTCAAGGCCCAGCACCAGCGGGCCGGTCTGCCAGTTGTAGCCCACGGTGCCGCCGACAAGGCCGCCCGAAACGTCGAACCTGTCGCTCGCGAACGGATCCGAGAACGACGAACGGCCGAAGCCGCCGCCGCCGTTGATGCCGATGTAGAAGCCGGTCCAGGTGTACGGCGCAACGTATTCCGGCGCCTTTGTCGGCATGACAGGGCGGCCGAGGTCTGCCGCCGTTGCCGCCGTTGCAAACGATGCGAACGCTGCTACGCCCGCACAAACCAAACGCTTCATTCCACAACCCTCCAATACGCCCTACTCACTCAGGGATCGATGGAGGCAAAGTATTCGGAACCCGCGTTCTGTCTAGTGCAGGCAAGCCACACGCGTGCAATGACTTGCTGCAAGATTTTTTCTTATTTGCGCCGAAGTGATGCCACGCTCTCGCCAGAATTGACGGCCGGATCGGCGAAGCCCGGCAACGCAATACCTTCGGCGAATGTCGGGCACTGGCGAATACAAAAAACCCGGGCCGCGCGGGCCCGGGTTTTTTGCGCCAGCCTTGTTGGATCAGAAGTGATAGTTGAGTCCGAAGCGGATCATGTTCGTTTGCAGGCCGTTGTCGACGCCGGTGATGGAATAGGCGCGGCTGCTCAGATCCATGTAGAGATATTCGACGCGCGCCGACCAGTTCGGGTTGAAGCCGACTTCGACGCCGAGGCCGCCGGCCCAGCCGCCATGCGTTTTCGTCTCTTCGAGCGCGAAATTCTGTCCCTTGAGCTCGCCGAGGGCGAGGCCGACCGTGCCGTAGAACAGGATGTTGTTGTACGCGATGCCCGCGCGGCCACGCAGAGTTCCGAACCACGGATTGGAGAACTTGTAGGGCGCGAACGTGTCCTCGGCGCCGGAGGCCTGCACGTCCGCTTCGGCGCCGAACACGAACTGTCCTCTTTGCCAGTTGTAGCCGGCCTGCAGGCCGCCCTCGATGCCGCTCGGGCTGGTCGGATTGTGGGTGATGTCACCCCATTGATAGCCGAGATTGACGCCGGCATAGGCGCCGGCCCAGTTGTAATAGCGCGGCGCGGGCGCGTAATAGGGAGCGCCGCCGGGAAAATCGGCGGCAGCAGCTGTGCCCGACGCGGCGGCCAGCGCGGCGACGGCCGCGCAGATCGTCTTCTTCATCCAACCCTCCACACTCACTCGATTCGCCGCCTTACGCGCGGGAATCCACCCCTGTCGGTCTTTGCGGCACGCCCGCCGTGGCGAGACGATTGCGCGAGATGGAGCCGACCAATCGGCAAAAGATCGACAATTATGTGAAGGATTTATCGGGTACTTTACGTTAAGCGGATATGAATCGCGAAACCGCTTCCGGCGGCTATCCCTAAAGAAACGTTATTCGCGCGCGCCCCGCCGCCATTCCGTTTACTATGCGCGGTGAGGATGCATTTACGATGAGCCGAGCCGGTTCGACACCCATGCGCGACGCCTCCATTTTGCGGGACTGTGCGCGAGAGCGCCGCCGCGTCTAGCGCAACTGCGAAAGCGCGCGGCCGGTCCCATTTAAGCGGTTCCATGAACGGAGCGAAGAAAGACATCGATCCCGCCAGCGAGCTCGTCGAGGAAGACGAGGAGCAGGCGCTGCCGGAGGCCGAGCGGGAGGCGCCGCAGCCGCCAGGCACGCTGGCAGCGGGGCTTGCCGCCATCGCGCGCGATGCCAGGCACGCGCCAAGGTCGCCCGGCGTCTACCGCATGATCGACGCCAAGGGCGACGTGCTCTACGTCGGCAAGGCGAAGAGCATCCGCAAGCGAATCGCGTCCTACACGCGCCCGACCGGCCACGACGGCCGCATCACGCGCATGATCGCGGCGACCGCCTCACTCGAGTTCGTCACCACCGCGACCGAAACCGAGGCGCTGCTGCTCGAAGCCAATCTGATCAAGCGCCTGCGCCCGCGCTTCAACGTGCTGCTGCGCGACGACAAGTCGTTTCCGTACATTCTGATCACCTCGGACCACTGGGCGCCGCAAATCCTGAAGCATCGCGGCGCGCGCTCGCGGCCGGGCCGTTACTACGGGCCGTTCGCCAATGCCGGCGCGGTCAACCGCACCATCAATGCGTTGCAGCGCGCGTTCCTCCTGCGCTCGTGCTCGGATTCGTTTTTCGAGGCGCGCACGCGGCCGTGCCTGCTCTATCAGATCAAGCGCTGCTCGGCGCCGTGCACGCGCGAGATCGATTTTGCCGGCTACAGCGAACTGGTGCGCGAGGCGAACGAATTTCTCTCCGGCCGCAGCCGCGTCGTGCAGCAGGAGCTTGCGGCGGAAATGGACAAGGCGTCGGCCGCCACCGATTTCGAGCGTGCGGCGATCTATCGCGACCGGCTCGCGGCGCTCTCGGCGATCCAGTCGCATCAGGGCATCAATCCGCGCAGCGTTGAGGAAGCCGACGTGTTCGCCGTGCACCAGGAAGGCGGCTTCAGCTGCGTCGAGGTGTTCTTTTTCCGCACCGGGCAGAACTGGGGCAACCGCGCCTATTTCCCGAAGGCGGATCGCGCGCTCGGGCCGGGAGAAGTCCTGGGCGCGTTTCTTGCGCAATTCTATGACGACAAGCCGCCGCCGCGCTGCATTCTCGTCTCGCACGGATTCGAGGAGCGCGCGTTGCTTGCCGAGGCGCTCGGCACCAAGGTCGGACACAAGGTTGACGTTGCCGTGCCGCAGCGCGGCGAGCGCAAGGAGCTGGTGACGCATGCGCTCGCCAACGCTCGCGAAGCGCTGGCGCGCAAGCTCGCCGACACCTCCTCGCAGCAACGCCTGCTCAACGCCTTGAGCGAGACGTTTTCCCTGCCGCGGGCGCCGCGTCGCATCGAGGTCTACGACAACAGCCATATCGCCGGCACCAATCCGGTCGGCGCGATGATCGTCGCCGGGCCGGAAGGCTTCCGCAAAAATCAGTACCGCAAGTTCAACATCCGCTCGACCGAGCTCACGCCCGGCGACGACTACGCGATGATGCGCGAAGTTTTGCAACGCCGCTTCAAGCGGCTGATGGATGAAAATCCGCGCGCGGCTGGGCCCGCATCCTTCGAGGCCGGCCTTCGGCCGGCACCTCAGGATGACGGGGCCGGCCATGCGATCGACCGTCATCCTGAGGTGCTCGCGCAGCGAGCCTCGAAGGATGACAGCCCCGACGTTGACGAAATTGAGTCACCCTGGCCCGATCTGGTGCTGATCGACGGCGGGCAGGGGCAGCTGCGCGCGGCCGAAGAGACTCTGGCTGCGATGGGCATTGTCGACGTGCCGCTGATCGCAATCGCGAAGGGACCGGATCGCGACGCCGGACGCGAAACGTTCTTCATGCCGGGCCGCGATTCCTTCAGGCTGCCCCCGCGCGATCCCTTGCTCTATTTCGTCCAGCGGCTGCGCGACGAGGCGCATCGTTTCGCCATCGGCTCGCACCGCGCGCGCCGCAAGAAGGACATCCGCGAAGCCGGCTTGCAGGAAATTCCGGGGATCGGGCCCACCCGCAAGCGCGCGCTGCTGCGCCACTTCGGCACGCTGAAAGCGATCGAGCGGGCGTCGCTGCCCGACCTCGCCAATGTGCCGGGAATCAATGCGGAAACCGCGCGAAAGATATATGATTTCTTCCACGAGCGGGCGGGGTAGTCATTGCCGGGCTTGACCCGGCAATCCATCGTTCTTGCGAAGATGGATGCGCGGGTCGGGCCCGCGCATGACAAGGAAGGGACCGGAGACGACGCAATGATCATCGAGCGGCAGGAAAACGTCACCGACGCCGTGCTGGACGCCTTCAAGAATGTGGAAGACGCGCGCCTGCGCGAAATTCTCGCTGCGCTGGTCAGGCATCTGCATGCCTTCGCGCGCGACGTGCATCTGACGGAGGAAGAATTCGAGAAGGCGGTCGCTTACATTACGGCCCTTGGGCAGAAGACGACCGACAATCACAACGAAGTCGTCCTGATGTCGGGCTCGCTTGGATTCTCCACGCTCATCTGCCTGCTCAACAACGGCAACAACGGCCAGACGGAGACGACCGCCAACCTGCTCGGTCCCTTCTGGCGCATGAACTCGCCGCCCACCGAGAGCGGCGGCTCGATTGTGCGGTCCCCGACTCCGGGACCGGCGCTGTTCGTCAATTGCTGGGTCAAGGACCAGAACGGCAAGCCGATCGAGGGCGCCGAGGTCGACATCTGGCATTCCTCGCCGGAAGGCTTCTACGAACAGCAGGATCCCAGGCAGGCCCCCATGAATCTGCGAGGCAAGTTCATGACGGATGGGCAGGGCCACTTTGCCTTCCGCAGCGTCAAGCCGGCCGGCTATCCGATACCGATCGATGGGCCGGTCGGCGACCTGGTGCGCGCGACCAGGCGCCACAATTACCGGCCTGCGCACCTGCACTTCCTGATCTTCAAGCCGGGCTTCAAGACCCTGATCTCGCAGATTTATGTGAACGACGACGAACGGCTGGAAACCGACGTGCAGTTCGGCGTTACCCGTGCGCTGGTCGGCAACTATATCCGGCACGACGGACCGGCGCCGGCCGGCGACGTCACAGGCGAGTGGTACTCGCTCGATCAAACCTTCGTCATGGAGCCCGGAAAGAGCCGTTTGCCGCGTCCGCCCATCCAATGATGAGCGGGGGATCGCGACGGAACGCCCGGTTGACGACTCTCCGGGAGGGGTATTGCTTTTGCCCATGAATTCGGTGAGCAGCCAACCCTACCGCTCGCGGCCGCTGGCGCTGCCGAATCTGCTCACCTATGGCCGGATCATTGCGGTGCCGGCGGTCGTTGCCTGCCTCTACTGGCAGGCGCTGCTCGGCGGCGGATTGTGGCTGCGCTGGCTGGCGCTCGCAATCTTCATCACGGCCGCGCTCA
>DASSRW010000182.1:0-5725 GCA_035701545.1 Pseudolabrys sp. | reverse complement strand
CGGTGCGGCGAACCGCATGGAGCGTACGGTCACGCCAGGTCGGATTGCGCACCAGTTCGGCGCGATAGAACGACGGACAGAGCACGGCGGCGTGCGCGACCTCGCCGCACAGGCCGCAGCCGACGCAGCTTTCGATCACCGTCACCACCGGATCGGTGCGCAGCGGGTCGGGCGAGGGCTTCATCGTCAGCGACGGGCAGCCGGACAGCCGGATGCAGGAATGATCGCCGGTGCAGATTTCGTCGTCCACGCCATAACGTGCGCGCGTGACGCGCTCGCCGCGCTTGAGTTTCTCGGCGTCCTGCGCGCGCACGCGGCGCTGGCGCGCGAGCTGGCACTCGCCATCGGCGATGATCACTTTGAGGCCGCGCTCGGCGGTGCGCATCGCTTCCTTCAGCGTCTTGACCATATTGGCGACGCCGTAGGTGCGCACCTTGCGCAGCCACTTCACGCCCATCGCGCGCAGCGTTTGCTCGATGTCCATGCCGGGCGCCGAGCCTTCTTTGCTCGCCGCGCTCGACGGGATGTATTGCTGGCCGGTGGCGGAGGCGTAGCCGTTCTGCATCACGATGAGCACGCCGTCGCCCTTGTTGAACAGGTTCGAGGCGACGCCCGTGATGATGCCGTTGTGCCAGAAGCCGCCGTCGCCCATGACCGCGATCGGCCGCTTCTCCATGTTCGGCGTGACGGCGGCGGCGCTCGCGAGCGACATGCCGTAGCCGAGGATCGAATTGCCCATGCTGAACGGCGCAAAGGTTGCGAACGCATGGCAGCCGATATCGCCGCTGATGTGCGTCGGTCCGAGCTCGCGCTGCATCAGCTTGATGGCGGAGAAGACAGGCCGCTCCGGGCAGCCGGTGCAGAACGAGGGCGGGCGCGCCGGCAACTGACCGAGCGCTGCCGCGGCTCCCGATTTACGCGCCAGCAGTTGATCAGCTTCGGCCGAAACTGCATCGGCATCGAGGCCGTTCGGCTTTGTCTCCGCGAGGAAGTCAACGATGCCCTTGAGCAAAACGTCGGACGCGTATTCGCCCGCCTTCGGCAACAATCCCTTGCCGAGCACGCGCGTCTGCATATCGACGCGGCGCAGCTCGACGTTGACCGCCTGCTCGATGTAATCGGGATAGCCTTCCTCGACGATGAGCACGGCGCGCTTGCCCGCGCAGAATGCGGTGATTTCCTCCGGCACCAGGGGGTAGACCACATTGAGCACCAGCATCGGCACACGTGAGGCGCCGAACGCATCGGCCAGATCCAGCCGCTCGAGCGCGCGCAGCACGCTGTTGGTCAGTCCGCCCATGACGATGATGCCGATGTCGTCGATGTCGCCATCGAGGACTTCGTTGAGCCTCTGGTCGCGGATGAATGCGCGCGCGGCGGGCAGGCGTTCTTCGACCTTCAGCTTCTCCTGCGTGAACGTCACCGGCGGGTGTGCCAGCCGGCCATATTCGAAGCGCGGCGGCCCGGGCAGCTTGTCGAGACCGGACACGATGCCCTTGCGGTTATTTTTTGCAGCGAACTCGCCGGTCATGTGGCAGGCGCGGATGCGCAATTCGAGCATCACCGGCGCGTGGCTTGCTTCGGAGAGTTCAAACCCTTTCTCGACAATGCGCGCGATGGTCGGCAGATCGGGCCGCGGATCGAGCAGCCACATCGAGGACTTCAGCGCGTAGGCGTAGGAGCGCTCCTGAATGACGCTCGCACCCTCGCCGTAGTCCTCTCCGAGAATGATCATCGCGCCGCCGATCACGCCGGGCGAAGCGAGATTGGAGAGCGCGTCGGCGGCGACGTTGGTGCCGACGATCGATTTCCAGGTGACGGCGCCGCGCAGCGGATAATTGATCGAAGCGCCGAGCATTGCCGCCGCCGAGGCTTCGTTCGAGCAGGTTTCGAGATGCACGCCGAGCTCGGACAGAATGTCTTCGGCATCCACCAGCACGTCGAGCAGGTGGGAGACCGGGGCGCCCTGATAGCCGCCGACATAGGACACGCCCGATTGCAGCAGCGCCTTTGTCACGGCGAGAATGCCTTCGCCGCGGAAGATGTCTCCATCTCCGAGCCTCAGCGCCTGCACTTCCTTCTTGAACGAACGTTCCATCCTGCCGCCGTTCGATCGTTTGATATCCAACAATTGTACCGCTGCACTCGGCCGGAGGCGAGAGAGGCGGTGCCGGAAAATCGCCGGGTACCCGTAACCTGCCGGGCGGACAAAAGCGTATTCGGACGGAGCGGGATTTCTGCTAGGCAGGACACCGCGGCGGCGGGCAACGAAACGGCTATGGTGCGTAAGAAAAAAAGGGCACGGGGCGGCGCGGAGCGCGTGAATTACGGCCCGCTTGCGCAGTGGATCGGCTTCAATTTGCGCATGGCTCAGGAGTCGACCTTTCAGGCCTTTTCGCACCTGTCAAAGGAGATCGGCGAGACGCCCGGCCGCTTTGCCACGCTGACGCTGATCGGGCGCAACCCCGGCATCAGCCAGACCGCGGTGAGCCGCGCGAGCGGGCGCGACAAGTCCAGCCTCACGCCGGTGCTGGAGGATCTCGTGCGGCGCAGGCTGGTGGCGCGCAAGCGCACGGACCACGACCGGCGCACCTATCGGCTGAGTCTGACGGCGGACGGGAAACAGGCGCTTGCGCGCCTCAACAAATGCGCCAAGCGGCATGAACGCAATCTCGACCGAATCATCGGCATGCGCGATCGCAGGAAATTTCTGGAAATCCTGAAAAAGATCGCGGCGGAGATCGGATAGTCTCTGTCACCCTGAGCTGGTCACTGCAGCGTGCCGAATGCCTCCCCTGAAAGGGGAGGGTGGCTCCGAATGAGCGAAGCGAACGAGGAGTCGGGTGGGATCACATCTTTGTCGCCCCATCCCGGCTCGCTTCGCTCGCCGACCTTCCCGCAAGCGCGGAGGGATAATGCGCCGAATTTCTTCGGCCAGACTCTCAAAATGACGGATTAGATTCGGAACTTCGCGATCACTTCCGCCGGTATCGCCTGCGACTTCAACGCGCCGCTTGCGTCGCGCACGACCCATACGCGTTTCTCTTCGCCTTCGACGACGACTTCGCCGTTCAGGCTGAGGCGATGCGTGACCTCGAAGCTCGATGTGCCGAACGCGATGCTTGACTCCACCGTCACGTCGTCGCCGAAGCGCGTCGGCTTCATGAAGCGTCCGCGCGTGTTGAGCACCGGAAAGCCGGCGAACTTGTAGGCTGCGAGATATTGAAACTTGGTCATGCCGAGCGCGCGTTCGAACAGCGCCGCCGTTGAGGCGTCGAAGATTTCAAAATAGCGCGGATAATAGATGATGCCGGCGGGGTCGCAGTCGCCCCATTCGATGCGCACGACGCGGGTGTTGGTGAGTATGGTCATTTTATGCCCATGCTTTACCTCCCCCTTTCAAGGGGAGGGAGTCCACGAATTCACCGCGCCGCCAGCCGCAGCGCGCCGTCGAGGCGGATCACCTCGCCGTTGAGATAGCCGTTGCGGATGCAGTGCATCACCAGCGCGGCGTATTCGCGCGGCTCGCCCAGCCGTTTTGGAAACGGCACCGCGGCGCCGAGCGAGTCCTGTGCCTCCTTCGGCAACGCGCGCAGCATCGGCGTGCCGAAAATGCCGGGCGCGATTGCCAGCACGCGAATGCCGAACTGGGCGAACTCGCGCGCGGCCGGGAGCGTGAGCGCGGCGACACCGCCTTTCGACGAGGAATAGGCGGCTTGGCCGATCTGCCCCTCGAACGCGGCGACGGACGCGGTATTGACGATCACGCCGCGCTCGCCGTCGGGGAACGGTTGCAGCGCCTGCATGGCGGCGGCAGCAAGCCGCAGCATGTTGAACGTGCCGACGAGGTTGATGCGGATGACGCGCTCGTAGTCGGCAAGTGGGTGAGGACCGTCGCGGCCGACGATGCGCTTGGCGGGCCCGACGCCGGCGCAATTGATGAGAATGCGCGCCGGGCCGTGATCGGCGGCGGCCTTCCTGATCGCGGCTTCGGCGCTCGCGCCGTCCGCCACATCGCAGGTCAGGGCGATCCCCTTGATGTCGATCGCGACCTCGGCAGCGGCCTTTTCGTTGACATCAAGGACCGCGACCTTGGCGCCGGCCGCCGCCAAAGCCCGCGCGGTCGCGGCGCCGAGGCCGGATGCGCCGCCGGTAACGATCGCCGCCTGCCCTTTGATTTCCATCAGCCGCTCCCGCTCGTTACGACACGCACTCCCTCGCGCGCGAAGCTCGCGTGCGTTTCCGCTACTGAACCATTGAGATCGATGCCGCGGCAAGCGTCTTCGATCACGACCACCTCGAAGCCCTCTCGCCGCGCGTCCTCGGACGAGTAGCGCACGCAGAAATCGAGCGCCAGGCCGGCGATGAAAACACGCTTGAGTCCGCGCTCGCGCAGATAGCCGGCGAGCCCGGTCGCGGTCTTGTGGTCGTTTTCGTAAAACGCGGAATAGGAATCGATCTCGCGGCGGAAGCCTTTGCGCAGGATCAACTCGGCGTGCGGGATGTGCAGGTCGCGGTGAAATTCCGCGCCATGCGTCGCCTGAACGCAGTGGTCGGGCCAAAGGATCTGCGGCCCATACGACGCGGTAACGGTTTCAAACGGCTGCCGGCCCGCATGCGTCGAGGCAAACGAGCCATGCCCGGGCGGGTGCCAGTCCTGCGTCAGGATGACGTGGGGAAAGCGTTGGGCAAGCCGGTTCACGATCGGCACGACCCGATCGCCCGCGGGAACAGCCAGTGCACCACCGGGACAGAAGTCGTTCTGCACGTCGACAACGAGCAGCACGTCGCTGGCGTGAACATCGAGATCGGGCGGCGCCATTTTGCTCGTCCGTGACCGTCGTCAGATCGTCGGGCCCCCAACTTATCTATATTTGACCGTGCCGGTGGCCAGCCGTAAATACGGCAGCCTAACCGGGAAGCAGCAGCGATGGCGCGTGTCACGTCTCTTGCCGAAGCCGTCAAAGCCGCCGTCCGTGACGGGGATGTCGTCGCGATGGAAGGCTTCACCCACCTCATCCCGCACGCGGCGTGTCATGAGGTGATCCGGCAGGGCCGCAAGCACTTGACGCTGATCCGCATGACGCCGGATCTCGTTTACGACCAGCTCATCGGCATGGGGGCCGCCGACAAGCTTGTCTTTTCATGGGGAGGCAATCCCGGCGTCGGCTCGCTGCATCGTTTGCGCGACGCCATCGAGAACGGCTGGCCGCGCAAACTCGAGATCGTGGAACATTCGCACGCGGCGATGGCGAACGCCTATGAGGCCGGCGCGGCCGGTCTGCCCTGCGCGATCTTCCGCGGCTATATCGGCAGCGATCTGCCGAAGGTGAACCCGAACATCAAGCGCGTGAAGTGCCCATTCACCGGCGAAGAGCTCGTTGCCGTTCCGGCGCATCGGCCCGACGTCGCGGTCATCCACGCGCAGCGCGCCGACAAGGCCGGCAATGTGATGATCGAGGGCGTGCTCGGCGTGCAGAAGGAAGCGGTGCTCGCCTCGAAGCGCTCGGTCGTGACCGTGGAAGAAGTCGTCGACGATTTCGGCGAGCGCAGCCTGAACGCAACCATCCTGCCGCACTGGACTGTTGGCTATATCGCCGAAGTGCCGGGCGGCGCGTTCCCGTCCTATGCGCAGGGCTATTACCCGCGCAACAACAACTTCTACAAGGAATGGGATGCAATTTCCCGGGAACGGGACTCGTTTCTCGCCTGGATGAAGGCCAAC
>DASSRW010000181.1:0-3230 GCA_035701545.1 Pseudolabrys sp. | reverse complement strand
GGGAGGGATAAGTCCCCGCACTCCCCCGCACCCAGCGCCGCCTTGATCGACACGCACGACCCGTCGGCTGTGCGGTCGCGCAGCCTGCCGCTGAGACTCCACGCTGGGCTTTTGACCTGGATTGCTTCGACCACTAAAGGAGTAGACATGCCGATGGCCAACCTACCCCATCCCGGCGAAATCATTCGCCGCCAGTGCCTGGAGCCTCACGACCTTTCGGTGACCGAGGCCGCCGAAGGCTTGGGCATCACGCGGCAGGCGCTGTCGGACCTGTTGAACGGAAAAGCAGGCGTCTCCGTCGACATGGCGATCCGCCTTTCCAAGGCCTTCGGCTCAAGCGCCGAAACCTGGCTCGGGCTGCAAACCGCTTATGATCTTGCGCAGGCGCGCCCGCGGGCACGCGCGATCAAGGTGCGTTCCTTCAAAGCCGCTTGATCGCGCCTGAGCTTGCCATCGGCCGGCCCAAGCGGGCCGGACCCGTTGAGCGCGCCCCGGAATGACGAACAGCTTTTCAACAGTCTGCTACGCCGTCTCCACCCCCGCGCCGTTGACGTGCGGCAAGCCGCCGATCGCAACCTTGGCGATGAGATCGGCGAGATCGTCGACGAACCGCTCGTCGATCGGCATGCGGAACGGATCCTGCGCAAACAGGTCGCGGTTGCGCACGAACACGTTGCATTGCCCCATCAGGGCGATGGCCGCGCAGAGCGCGGCGCGCTCCTCCGTGTCCGGCGGCAGGAAGCGGCGCACGATGTCGACCGCGGCCGAAAGATAGGACGTCGTGCTGGTCGCCACGAACTTGCGGAACACTTTCGAGGGATGCGCGCTTTCCCAGGCGAACATGTGGATGTAGCGGCTCATCTCGTCCTTGAACAGCAGCGGCCGCAGCTGGTGGCGCACGAAGTGCCGCAAGGCCTGCTCGCGCGACAGCGACTTCAGCTCTGCCGCATCGACGCCCGCGTTCTTGGTCAGCCCGTCGAAGGCCAGCTTGAGAACTTCGGCGTATAAACCATCCTTGCCCTTGAAATGATAATTGATCGCCGCCTGGTTGACCCGCGCCTTGGTGACGATGTCGCGCACGCTCGTGCGCTCGAAGCCCTTTTCGGCAAACAGCGCCACCGCGGCCTTGATGATCAGGTTGCGCGTGTGCTCGGCGGGGCGCGTCATGCGGGGTTTTCCAATTCAAACAGGCGTTTGAACCCGGATTCCTAGCCGGTTTCGGCGCAAACCGCAAAGGGTTCCTGCACAGCAAACTTTTCTGCCGGTCATCATTCCGCCTCAAACGGTCGTTTGAATTACGATGGAACGTTTGAAATGGGCGTTTGCACATGAAGCCGGCCGCCGATTTTGCAGGGTCTTGCGTGCTGAACCTGACCTCCCGCTTCGTGCTGGAGCGGCTGCCCTATCTGCTGGTGGCGCTGGCCGCCGCCGTGCTGCTGCTGAAGGCGTTCGACCGGCTGACCGCGCCGCCCGCCGCGCCGCCGCCGTCCCCGCCGATTGAAACGGCGATCGACCCCTTCGGCGAGCAGGCGCAAACGATTCCCGACCGCATCCGCCGCGAGCACGCGGCGTTTGCGCCGGATCTTCGTCCGCGCGAAATCGCAAGGGCCGCCGAGGCCGGGCCAGTCGTCCGCTAACGTCAGGAGTATCGCATGCGCTCACAGACCGGAACGTCGCATCTGTCGCACAGGGTTCGCTGGTGGAGCCTGGTTCGGGCGCTGCGCAGCGCGATCTTCTCCTGCTGGCCGGAGCACGAGCGGCGCTATCGGCCCGAGCGGCACTACATGCGCGGCCCCGGCCCGAAATGGCGCGAGAAGCACGGCGATTTTGGCTGAGCGGACGCGGGCGCGCCGACGCGCGCCAGCGCCGATCAAGCCGGGGACAGGCTCGTCCCTTTCAGGAGACGAATAAGCCCTACGCCCCCCGCGCGCCCAGCACCGCCTCGATCGAGACGCGCGACCAGTTGGCCGTGCGGTCGCGGAAGGCGATGTAGGAATCGTGTATCTTCCTGCTCGCCGCGTCGCGCGCGGCCACTTCGCCGAGCACGTCGACCGACTGCCTGCGCGCGGCGGCGATCATGTCGGCGGGAAAGGCGCGCAAGCGTACGTGATGTTCGCCCGTGAGCGCGGCGAGCGCCTCGGCGTCGAGCCGCTCCATCTCGGCGAGCGCGTAGGAGGCTTCCGCCGCGCAGGCGTGCGCGACGACGGCCTTCAGCTCGGCGTCGAGCGCGTTCCATTCCTTCAGCGCGACGATGCATTCGCCGGTGCCGTTCGGCTTGTTGAAGCCGGGGTAGTAGTAGAACGGCGCGACGCGGTAGAGCCCGAGCGCGATGTCGGAGCCGGGGCCGACGAATTCGGCCGCCTCGATCACGCCGGATTGCAGGCTCGGCAAAATTTGCGAAGGGGCCATGGTTTGTGGTGTGGCGCCGAGCCGCCGATAGATTTCGCCGCCGAGGCCGAGCGAGCGCAGTTTCAGGCCACGCAGGTCGGCGAGGCTCCTGATCTCGTGCCGAAACCAGCCACCCATGCACACGCCGGTGTTGCCGCCCATGAACGGCTTCACGCCGAACGGCTTGTAAAGCGCGTCCCACAGCGCCTGCCCGCCGCCGACGTCGACCCATGAGACGTGCTCGTTCGGCGTGAGACCGAACGGCACGGTGGTGAAGAACGCTGCCGCCGGCATCTTGCCCTGCCAGTAGAACGAGGCCGTGTGGCCGATCTCGGCAACGCCGTTGCCGACCGCGTCGAGCACGCCGAAGGCCGGCACCAGCTCGCCCGCCGCGTGCACGCTGATATCGAGCCGCCCGCCGGAGAGCGCACGGATGCGGCTTGCCACGCGCTCGGCCGACATGCCGGGACCTGGCAGACGCTTCGGCCAGGAGGTGACCATGCGCCATTTCTTGGTGTCGGCGCGCGCGATAGCCGGCGCGGCGAGCGCGCCGGCGGCAACGGTCGCGATGAAAGTGCGGCGTGTGGTCATGTGTGTCCTCCCGGAAATGCAAACGGTGTCACGCGCATGGTCCTTTTCAGCTCATGGCGTTTTCCAGTGCGCGTGGAAATGATGCAGCGGCCCGTGGCCGGAACCGACCTTGAGGCGATCGGCAGCGGCGATGGCCCCCGTGACGTAGGCTTTGGCTTCGCGCGCGGCGGCAGCGACATCGAGCCCGCGCGCAAGGTGAGCCGCGGCGGCGGATGAGAGCGTGCAGCCGGTGCCGTGCGTGTTCTTCGTAT
>DASSRW010000180.1:0-3049 GCA_035701545.1 Pseudolabrys sp. | reverse complement strand
CGGCGGCGGTCGCGCCCGGCTTCACGTATCGGCGGTAGTCCGCGATGGTGATGCCGAAATTGGTCGGCCCGCCCGGGTCGGCGGGATGATTGCTGTAGCCGCCCTCGTGCGCGAGCACGCGCGCAAGCGCGGCATCGTAAGACGATGCGGCCATGGTGGGTGTCCGATGCAGATCGCCGAGACTTGCACCGCTCAAGCCTGACGGGTGATGATGGCGGATGCTTTCCGACCCGCACAAATTCATCTATTTGCACCCGCCGAAGACAGGCGGAAATTCATTGCAAGCGGTGCTTCTGCCCTATTCGAGCGACCAGATGGTCGTTCTTCCATATCAAGATGGAAAAGATCGATTCGAGATTCGAGGAGAGGTGACGCCCACGAAACATGCGGCGCTAGCCGATTATCACGATCGGCTTGGGAGCAGAATAAGAGACTATAAAATTGTCATAAGCATTCGAGAACCTGCTGATCGCGCGGTGTCGGCCTATTTTTCCCCGGCGCGCTGGATGCGAAAACGTGACGATGGATCATGGTTTCTGCAAGATGCCGAGTGGAGCGCTGCGGCGTTTATTGATTATCTTCAATCCGGCAGTTTGCTCCCGATGGTGTCATTCCTTCGACTCGGCGCGGAGATCATCGCACCGGATTGTGTCGTACGATACGAACGCTACGCTGAAGACGTCCGCCGTGTTGCAGTAGAGTTAGGTTTGAGCACTGCACGGATTCCGCATCTCAACAGATCGGTCGCCGCCGAGCGTTGGCGCAGCCTCGCATTGGCCGATCGGGCAATCCGGAGCGAGATCGAACGCATTTTTGAAGCTGATTATTCGTTCTTCAGCTACAAGGCGGCAGTGAATCAATTTACCCCATAAATTGCATAGTTTCCCGAAGCGATATTTCCTGAGCTAAAAAGAATACGAATGGCATCCGTATGCTGCGCGGCATTGCGCATCCCGGCGCCTGTCTGATTGCCAAGTTCATCATCTGACCTGCGGATTTGCATTTGCCACCGCGCCTTTGGCTTTGCAGCGGGATTTGCGAAACCCTGCAGCCAAATAATTCCGTCTACGCCGCCATCAATATCATTTCCGATGCCGCCGCCCATATTCATCGAAGAATCGGCAGTCGAAGTTCCGGCGTTGACGGATGTTGACGCCGAGTTTTCGGAATTGTTTGCGTATTTGTAGTCCGAGACTCCTGAGTCAAACACTGTCCCTCCGTTTGTCGAAACGCGCATCAACAGAGAAACCCCATCCGCCACCGGCAACAGCCCATCGAGCACGATCTGCACGGCGCGATAGGCGCCGGCCCCGGTGAGATCGATGTCGAGCGTCGCGGCATTGGAGACGGTGCCGCTCGCAATGAGCGTCATGCCGCCGCCGGCCGCGGTCCACGCCGAGCCGTTCCAGACGACGAGCGCGCCCTCATCGGCGACGAAGGCGCGCCAGCCCGTTTGCGGCGCGTAGAATTCCCACGCGCCGTCCTGCCAGGCGGCGATGGCGTTGTCGTGACCGGCCCAGGCGCCCGAGCCTGCGGGCTTCACGATCCAGCGCGCACCTTCCGCCGGCGAACCGGGCGGCGCGCTGAGATCGCGGTCGAGCACCGCGAGCTGCACCAGCGCGTCGAGCGTGCGCAGCGCGTCGTTGTGGGTGACGTGCTTTTGCGCCTGCGCGCCTTCGATGTTCGGCAGGGCAAGATTGGTCGTGTTCGTCATGGTCCGTCCTTTCCGCCGTTATCCTGAGGCGCGAGCGAGCGCAGCGCGTGAGCCTCGAAGGATGACGGCCGATCATCCTTCGAGGGCCGCGCTTCCGCGCGGCCGCCTCAGGATGACGGTTCGAGGCTGGTTACAGCGGCAACGTCGCCTGCGCGACGAAGCCGCGGCCGACGGTGGCGGAGAGCTGCGTGACGCCGACCGTCAAGGCCGGTTGAGGCGCGCCGAAATCGGCGATCTCGTCGGCGGCCGCGTAGAGCGCGCTCGGCGACGAGGCGTCGAGCGTGCGCACGATCTCCGGGCCCGAGAAAATGTCGACGCTGTATTCCTCGCGGTCCTCGCACAGCGGCACTTCGCCGACCCAGCTGTCGCCGTCGAAGCGCGCGCGCCGGATCCAGCAGAAGGTCACGCCGTCGTCTCCTCTGCGCGCCGACAGATGCACCGGCGCCAGCGGACGCAAGGCGGTTGCCTGCGGCGTCGCGTCGAGCGCAACGGTGCTTGGATCGGCGATGTCGCGCGTGGCGGCGACGATGCGCAGCGACAGCGGGCGCTCGAGCGCGTCGGCGCCGCTGGCGACGCTCACGATATTCGCATCGAGCAGGACGAAGGGCGCTCCCGCCGGCAGCGGCGCGCCCATCGCCCATTCGCTGCCGAGCTGTCCGCGCAGCAGCCGCGACAGCATGTATGTATTGTCGCCGACGAGTGCTGCGTTGGCGAACTGGATCACTTCCCAGGCGCCGTCGGCGCGCTGAACGGCCGCCGCGTTCGCGCCGGAAAGCACGGCGCTGTCGGCCGCCGACGCAAGCGCGCCGCCATAGAGCTGGACGCGAAAACCGGCATTGTGCCAGCGCGCGGTCGGGCCCGCGGCAAGATCGTCGAGCGTCTGCCCGACCGTCGCCGGCGCCGCGGCGAGCGCCGCGCGCTGGAAACTGAGCCCGTCCGTCGATGCCCAGACGGCTACCGGGCCCGGCCAGGGATCGGCAAAGACCGCAACGCGCATCAGCACGGGCGGCTGCCGGTCGTCGAGCGTGGGCAGGTCGAGCGTCAGGACATGCGCGGGCCCGAGCGCGGCCGGCAGCGCAGACGTGCGGCGCTCGATCGCGGGGAGCGGCAAGTCGAAAACTTCCGGATCGATCGAGCGGGCCTTGATGCCGCGGCGCTCGGTGTCCGTGATCTCCTGCGTCTCGTAGAGCTTTCGCCGTCCGCTGACCGTCAGGCCGATGACGTCGCCCGGCGCCAGCGCCAGGCGGCTCGGCGGCAAGGCGAACTCGGCCGCCTCGCGTCCCGCCCAGACGTCCTGCAGCCAGATATCGGCGCGCCGCTTTGCCTCGGCATCAT
>DASSRW010000179.1:0-24891 GCA_035701545.1 Pseudolabrys sp. | reverse complement strand
TGTGGCGCCGCCCGGCGCTCCATCCCCTCGGCCGCGCGCCGGGGGCGGGAAGAGAGACGACGACGCACCCGGCGTCGCAAAGAATACGGGCGATGGCGCTTGGCCTGGCGCGCCCAGGCGCCGGCGACGACGGGCTGTTTGACAATTGAATCGGACGAATCGCGCCTGAGCGAGATTGGGATGAGCGCCGCAATACCCTCGCGTCATGCGCGGACTTGATCCGCGCATCCATGATGAGCTGCCGCGTGAAAAGTCTTACGACCGAAATGCGGATGTGCTTGATGGATTGCCGGGTCAAGCCCGGCAATGACAACGGAGAGGCCCCAGCTCGCCGCGCGAACGCCCCCCTTGCGGGGAAAAGAAGTGGCGTCCCGGAGAGGCGCAGCGCGCCGAAACCTAGATCGTCTCGCCGCCGCCTTCGAAGATCGCGTATTGCGTCATCTCTTTGACGCGCTGCCAGCCCGAGCCGTTGTATCCGGCCATCACGTTGATGCGCACCACCTGCACCAGCTTGCCGTTCAGCTTCTCGTTGGCGACGATCGCGTCGCGCTTGAACACGATCGCCGCGACGCCGCAGGCGCGCGTCTTCTTCGCATCGGCGTTGACGGACTGCATCGCGCTCTCGGGCTCGTCGCCCTTTGCGCGCAGGCTGATGAACTTCTCCGCCTCCTGCTGCGTGTCGCAGATCACGCCGACGCCGACGGTCGGCTGCTTCGCCTGCTGCTGTTGCTGATCGCTCGTGTCCGCCTGCGCGGCGGCGCCCATAAGGAGCAAGGCGGCAGCCGCCGCCACTGTCGCACGCATGTCATTGCCTCCGCATTCTTGTTTTGCGTATCGGTTCATCCGGCCAACGCCGCGACGCCGGCCGCGGTTCAAGACGCCGCACGGCATTGTGAATGATGTTCAAAAGGGTGAGGCTTTTGCGGCACGCCGGCGCGCCTTCTGCAACAGACTGTCACAAATCTTGTTGCCGCCGGCGGAACAAGATGGCTAGAACGGTCCACGTCGGCGCGCCAACTTTTCCCTCCGCCGACCATCCCGCTGGAACCATGACAAAGCTCTTCCGTCTTCTCCCCGTTGTGCTTGCGGCTGCGGCGCTGGCCGGCTGTGAAACCACCGGTTCCGGCGTCGGCCCCGTCGCCACGGTGGCGCCGCCGCCGATGACCCATACCAAGGCCGCCGAGATCTGCTGGATGGCGACCGAACACGGCCACAGCGACATGGATCTCGACAAGCGCGTGGACGTCGTGGACAAGTGCATCGACCAGAAGATGAGCGGGCGCGCCGCGCCGAAGTCGTGACAAGGCCGCCGCGGCGATAGACCTCAGGCCGCAGGGAGTGCGCCGCGGGCCGGGGCGCGCTAGCTTTCAGGCCATGACCAATCGGCGCGCACAAGCAAGGCCGTCACTGCGGGACCGCATCGACGTGTTCTGCGCGTTGATCGGCATCTGGGGCGGCTCGATTCTCAAATACTTTGACGACGCCGAGCAGAGCGGGCTCGCCGACTATTCCGACATTCTGGAGATTCTGGAATTCGTCGAATTGTCGGACCTGCTGGCGCTGCCGCTGCTCGCCGCCGGCGTCGCCGGGTCGGGCCGCGTGTTCTACACGGCGTGGCGCAGCCTGCCGGCAAACTCCCGCCTCGCGCGCAGCGGCCTGCTGCCGCGGCGCTAGGCGCTGTTCGTCAGCCGCGCGTAGCGGCGCCTGATCGCGGCAATCGCGACCACCGCCGTCGCGCCGAAGGCGGAGGCGAAATCGGCCTTGCGATGCTCGAGCTCGCCGAGCACGTCGGCATTGTCGGCGATGTCGGAGACCACCGGATCGGACGCGATCATGTCGCCGCCGATCCAGCCGAGCAGCGCCGCGCCCGCCCAGGCCAGAACCGGCAGGCGCGTCAGCACCAGCATCGTCAGGCTTGCGCCCGCCACGATCAGCGGCACGCTGACCCCGAGACCGAACACCAGCAGGATGGTGTCGCCGCCGGCCGCGCCGGCGACCGCGATGACGTTGTCGAGACTCATGATGATGTCCGCGAGTGCAATGGTCTTGATTGCGCGCAGCAGGCTCTCATGGCTTTCGATCTGCGGATTGTGCGTGTCCGTCTGCGGCCTGAGCAGCGACACCGCGATCCAGAGCAGCGCGCAGCCGCCGGCGAGCTTCACGTAGGGCAGCGCCATCAGGTTCGAGACGATCGCGGAAAACGCGATGCGCATGCCGACCGCGACGGCGGCGCCGAGGATCATGCCCCACAGCCGCTGCTTCGGCGGCAGGCTGCGGCAGGCCAGCGCAATCACCAGCGCGTTGTCGCCCGACAGCAGCACGTTGATCCAGATGATCTCGAAGACGCGCAGCCAGTACTCCGGCTGGAAATAGTTAACGAGTTCGCCCATCGTCCTGTCGCCTGTTACGCAAATCCCAGCGCTAGCATCGCACCGCCCGCCAAGCCATGCAGCGGCGCCGCGGCCAAGGGACGCAAGCCGCGCGGCGCCCGGCTGCACGCCTCTTGCCCCCGGCAAACGGCCGTATCACCATCGGCACGCCGAATCTCCAGGAGGTTGTCATGGCAAAAGGCCAGATGCGAAGCATGAAGGAGAAGAAGAAACCGAAGGCGGACAAGGAGAAGCCGAAGCAGCTTTCCCCCTACAAGCTCGCCCAGCAGCAGGGCGCCTCAGGCCACCACGCGCTCGGCGTCCAGCCCGGCAAGAAGGCCTGAGCGGCCCCGCCGTCACTTCATGTCTTGCAGCTTGTCGCCAGCCGGCAGGGTCTTTGCGGCTTTTGCCAGCTCCAGGCAGGTCAGCAGCTCCACATAGCTCGGCGCGCCGCCAAGGCGCGAAAGCTGCACGCAATGGCTCTTGTCGGCCGCGCTGAACTGGCTCCACTCCTGCTCGACTTTCGAGCGGGCCTCATTCTCATCGTGCTTGCAGGAATCCGGCGTGCGGTTCGGCGCGACAGCGGCCACCGCCGCGGCGCGGCAGCCGGGCTCGACGTTGAAATGCGGCACGGCCTCCGCGGCCAGCACGAGGTGCGAACCAAGCAGGGCGATCGGCAGATGCAGGATCATGGGGTTGCTCCCATGCCGGATTGTCCAACCCGGCGAGTCGGTCGCAAGGTCCCGGCGACACGGAACTATACAGGACCGGGACTGCAAACCGGCCTGTTATAGAAGGCCAATTCCACAGCTTTGCCAAGGTTCCATGGCAGACGACGGCCCTCTTTTCGGGACGCGCGTCGGCAGCGCGCGCCCGGCAGTATTGGGGGATGGGGGATCGGATGCGCGGCTGCGCCATTGCCTGCCTTTTTACCGTCGCGACGGCGCTGCCACCGGCGGCGGCTGCCGCGCAAGACGCAGGCGCGCCGCCCGCTGCGGCAACCTCCCCGACGCAGGCCGGTCCTGCCGCGGACGACGCGGAATTCTGGAGCAGGCTCGATCTCGATCCGGTCCAGCTCGACGCGCCGACAAAGCCGGTGAAGGCGCCGCATTCCATGCTCGAAAACAAGAACGTCGACGTGACGCGGACGGAAAATGCGGACGGCAGCGCGTCGGTCTCGATCAACAAATCGCTCGCCGCCCCGTGGGGCGCCAGGGTCGGCAGCGATCTCGGCTACAGCGACACGCCCTCGCCCGATTACGATCCGACTCGTCCGCTTCCGGGCGCAAGCAGCACGGATCAATCGCGCGCCGTCTGGGCGAACGTAGCCGTGCCGGAGGTCGGCTCGGTCAATGCGCGCATCGACTCGAATCCCGATCAGCGCAAATACGGTACATCCATCGCGCGCTCGATTCTGCTCGGCAGGCGTCTGTCGGTCACCGCGCAGGACAGTTACTCCGTCACCGAATCGTTCGGCGCGCCCGCAATGTCGCCCGCAACGACCCGCGTCAGCGCCGCGCCGCCGCAAGCCTGGGGCAACAATCGCGAGGTGAAGCTGAACGTCCTGCCAACCGGCACCACGTTCGGCGCCGCATGGAGCAATGCCGCCGGCGATCCGGTCACCCACAACACGTTCAGCGCCGACCAGAAACTCTACGGCTCGCTGCATGTCACGACGTCGGTGACCGATGTTGGCGAGCCGACGGCAAGCAAGAGCGTCACCGCCGGGTTCAAGATGAATTGGTGAGGCGTCCACAGGCGCCACGATCCCGCCGTCAAGCTGACAAACTCACATGCCGCAATCCGCCGCGGATTGGGGGAGCATTGGCGCAACCTCACGAGGAGCAAAGCATGACGGCCACCAAACCCGAGACGATTGGGACCGAAAAACCTGCTTCGGAAAAGACAAACGAAACGGATCAGGCAGTGACCGCGTTCGAAGGCGAAATTCGTGAGTTCATCCGGCGTGACGTCACCTTTTTGCGCCGGCGCATGGCGGACGGCCAGACGGGCGGCGAATCGGAGGCGGAAAATGTCAACGCGCTGATTCGGCGCGTCTCAGGCAGCTCGCTGGAAGAGATCGATCGCGTCATTCTCGAACTGCGCACGGTGCGCGACATGCTGCGCAACGAAGGCGAGCGCGTCACCCGCGAGGTCGCGGGCTTTGCAAGCCTCAATCACGCGGCGGTGACGTCGATGAAGGTGATCGCCGACAGCCTCGCCAAATGGCGCAACCCGCCGCCGCGCATTCCCGACGCCGGCTAGCCTCCCCGGCAAACTTCCGAAAAACGAAAGCCCCGCTCGCGCGGGGCTTTTTCCATCTTCCGGCGGAGACTCTAGTTCGCCACCTTCCGGCGCGGCAGCGGATAATCTTCGCTTTCGTAAAGCTGCCGGATGCCGTTGCCGTCGAATCGTTTTTCTTCGACTTCGAGATACGCCCCGAGCAGCAGTTCGGGCGGCAATTCTTCAATGGCAAAGCGGATCGCCTCTGCGGCCGTTGAAAAACGCTTGTAGCCTATCGGCCGCCGGCTCTTGCGGCTCCGGCTCGGAAACAATTCCGAGGGAGCACGGTAGTTGATCAGGGACATAACGGATGGCTCCTCAACCGCTAATATGGGCCTTGAGGGCGCGAAAATCCAGCCGTGCAGCCGTTGTCCGGAACCGCAACGCGCGACGGCCCGGCGGCTCACAACGTATGCGGCGGTCCATCCAGCAACGGCAGCTTGGCGCTGAGCACGGCGATTCGCCGCTCGGCCTCCGCGCGGCTCAACGTCTCGCTGAACGCTTCCGGCTCGTAGGCTTGAATGGAAAGGGCCTTCAGACGCGCGGCCTGCTCCGCAGTCATCCGGTCATCGGATGAGCGCGTGGTTGATGTAGTGCCGGCGTGTGACCTGGATCGAGCTTTCATTCCGATGCAATTCATGACCGGCAAGCTGGTTCCGCGCACCTGGCCGCGCGATTAACCGTAAAAAAAAATGGCTCCTGAACGGAGCCATTTTTCGCGCCAATTGACGCCGATCAGTCGCAACGGCGGACCTTGCGCACGACAACTCCGTGCGGGCCGCGATGACGCTCGGTGATGGTGCGGCAATCGTGATGGTGATGATGGTGATGATAGTCGCGATCGCGAACCGTCACGCCATTGGGGCCGACCGTCACGCTGTCCGCAAGCGCAAGAGCCGGCAAGGCCATGACACAACCCGCTGCCGCGGCGACCAAGACAAGCTTCCTCATTCATGCCTCCTCTGGACGAGCGCGTATGCGCGCCCCGACCAAAACGCGCCGGCCTGGACTTGGTTCCAAATTGCGGCGGTTCAGGAGGTCGTCGCGTGCGAGAGCGCGGGGCGCAGCGCAAGCGTGATCGGCAGCGTCAGCAGAACCACGCCGGCGACGATGATGAGCGCGGCCGGCACGCCGACCGCGTCGCCCACGAGGCCGTAGATCGCCGGCGATACCGCTCCGGCGCCGATCGTGCCCGTATAGAAGATGCTGAACGCGCGCGTGCGCCGTTCCGGCGCGACTAGATCCGGCACGGAGCCGTAAAGCACCGACGACGTGCCGTTCAGCGCGATGCCCACGATCGGCAGCAGCACGAGCGTTGCTTCGAGCGGCAGCGGCAGCGTCGCCGCAATGCCGATCGCGGTCACTGCCTCGGTCAACCACACGGTCGGCACGGTACCGATGCGCGCGCCGATGAAGGCGCAGACGAGTTTTCCCGCCGCGCCTCCCGCAAAGACGAGCGTCAGCGACAATCCGACGGTCGGGAGGCTCGCCCCTTTCGCGGTGAGCACAAAGGGCAGGAAAGTGAGAAAGGCCATGCGCGTGGCGCTGTCGAGCACGCCGACGGACAACAGAAGCGGAAAGGCGACGCTGGAAATGCGCGCGGCGCCGTGGCCGCGGTCTTCCTTGCGCGCCGGCGCGGGCGCATTCGATTGCCGCGGCGTGACGACGAAAATCACGATTGCCGCCAGCAGGCCAAGCGCACCCAGCAAGGCAAGCGCGTGGCGCCACGGCAGGATCACCAGCAGCAGCGACGCCGCGGCGGGCACCACCATCTTGCCGATGTCGCCGGCGAAATTATACGTGCCGAGCGCCTGGCGCGACCGCGCGCCGGCAAAGGCATGCGCCACCAGGGATGACGCCAGCGGATGCTGCGTGCTGGCGCCGAGCCCGCCGACAAACAAGGCGGCGACCAGCAAGCCGACGCCCGTGCTCACGCCCGCGAAGCAATAGCCAAGTCCAGCAACCGCAGTGCCCAGCGCCAGCACAAGCGCGGCGCCGAATCGCTCCGCGACAAAGCCTGCCGGAATCTGAAATCCGGCAAGCGTGCCGGAGAAGACCGTCTTCATCAGTCCGAGCGCGGCATAGCTCAGCGCGAATTCGTGCTGCCAGACCGGCAGCATGACGTAGATGAGATCTGTGTAGCCGTCGTGCAGCGCATGCGCGCCGCAAGCGACGCCCAGCGCGCGGCGTTCGTCACGCTGCGCGTTCGTTGCGATAACGGCTTCGGTCGAACTGCTCATGCCGGTCCAGGCTGCGCTCGAGAAGCATCTTCGGCGAAACGGAAGGCCGAGTAAACACGATCGGCAGGCTCAGGTCGCAAACCTGAAATGCATGACGTCGCCGTCGGCAACCACGTAGTCCTTGCCTTCGAGCCGCAGCTTGCCTGCGTCACGCGCCTGCGCCTCGCCGCCGAGCGAGACGTAATCGTCGTACGCAATGGTTTCCGCGCGGATGAAGCCGCGCTCGAAATCGGAATGGATGACGCCCGCCGCCTGCGGCGCCCTCGTGCCTTTCGTGATGGTCCAGGCGCGCGTTTCCTTCGGGCCGGCGGTGAAATAAGTGACGAGATGCAGCAGCGCGTAGCCGGCGCGGATCAGCCGATCGAGACCCGTCTCCTTCAAGCCCACCGCTTCGAGATAATCCGCCCGCTCCTCCGCCGGCAGCATCGCGATTTCCGATTCGATCTTGGCGGAGATCACAACCGAGACGGCGCCTTCCGCTTTCGCGCGCTCTTCGACCTTGCGCGAGAACTCGTTGCCGGTCGCGGCGGACGCTTCATCGACATTGCAGGCGTAGAGGACCGGCGCGGAGGTGAGCAGCCCGAGCGAATGAAACAGCTTCTCCTCTTCCCGCTTGCGCTCGACCAGCCGCGCGGGATTTCCCTCGCGCAGCAGCACCAGCGAGCGCTTGATGAGATCGAGCGTTTCCTTCGCTTCCTTGTCGTTGCTCTTGGCTTTTTTCTCGAGTCCATCCACGCGCTTTTCCAGGCTGTCGAGATCGGCCAGCATCAATTCAGTCTCGATCGTGTCGATGTCGGCGATCGGATCGATCTTGCCTTCGACATGCGTGACGTCGTCGTCCTCGAAGCAGCGGACGACGTGCACGATGGCATCGACCTCGCGGATGGTCGCAAGAAACTGGTTGCCGAGCCCTTCGCCTTTCGAGGCACCTTTCACCAGCCCCGCAATGTCGACGAAGGAAATGCGGGTCGGAATGATCTCGGCCGACTTGGCCAGCGCCGCCAGCTTCTCAAGCCGCGCATCAGGCACGGCAATCTCGCCGACATTTGGCTCGATCGTGCAAAAGGGATAGTTGGCCGCCTGCGCCGCCGCGGTTTGCGTCAGCGCGTTAAAGAGAGTGGACTTGCCGACATTCGGCAATCCGACGATGCCGCACTTGAATCCCATGAAAATTTCCGCGTTCGCTCAGTCGTCCGGCTGTGGCTGTTCGTCCGGCTGGCCAAAGCCTTTCGCCACCATCGCGAGGTGAACCTTGTTCTGAAAGGCCGAATCACGGCCCTGGGCGAGCAGCGCCGCGTTTTCGGCGGTGATCTCGCACAGCGCCTCCACCCACGGCTTGTCGCTCTTGTCGAAATCGTGCAGCACGTAAGGCTGCACCAGGTCCTTGTCGCCGGGATGCCCGATGCCGAAGCGCACGCGGCGATAATCGTTGCCGATGTGCGCCGAAATCGAGCGCAAGCCGTTGTGGCCGGCGTTGCCGCCGCCGGTCTTGACGCGCAACTTGCCGGGCGGAAGGTCGAGTTCGTCGTGAAACACGACGATCTGTCCAACCTCGAGCTTGTAGAAATGCGCAGCCTCCGCGACCGCGCGTCCCGACTCGTTCATGTAAGTGCCGGGCAAGAGCAGCAGGACGCGCTCGCCGCCGATCTCGCCTTCCACCGCCACGCCCTGGAAGCGCCGGCGCCACGGCGCGATGTGATGCGCGCGCGCGATCGCCTGCACGGCCATGAAGCCGATGTTGTGGCGGTTGCCGACGTGGCGCTCGCCCGGATTGCCGAGGCCGACGAAGAGCAGCATGGGTCAACCGCTGCGCGGCGCGTCGCCGAAAGACAGGATCGCGACACGCGCCGCGCGCCGTCTCACTTCTTCGCCGGTGCGCCGCCCGCAGGCGCGGCGGCGCCAGCAGCGGGTGCGGCACCAGGTGCAGCACCTGCAGCGCCTGCAGCAGGCGCACCTTCCGCACCGGGCGCCACACCAGCCGCGGCCGCAGTCGCCGCAGCAGCGGCGGCGGCAGCAGCCGCTTCGGCGGCAGCCTTCATTTCTTCGGCGTAGCCGGACGGTGGCACGACGGTGACCAGCGTGATGTCGCCTTGCGCGATCACGCGCACGTTCGGCGGCAACTGCACGTCGCTCAAGTGCTTCGAATAGTTGATCTCCAGCCCCGAGATATCGACGTCGATCGATTCCGGAATGGCATCCGCAGGGCACATCACCTCGATAGTGTGCGTCACGATATTGACCGCGCCGCCGCGCTTCACGCCAGGCGACTGATCGGTGTTGAGCACGTGGATCGGAATGTTGACGCGGATGGTGGCGCCTTCCGCGACGCGCAGGAAGTCGACGTGAACCGGAAAATCCTTCACCGGGTCGAGCTGGAAGTCGCGCGGGATGACGCGATGCTTGGTGCCGTCCACGTCGAGGCTGTAGAGCGTGGTGAGAAAGCGCCCGCCATAGATGCGCTGGCGCAGTTCCGCGTGGTCGAGTGAGACCGTCATCGGGGGCTTGTTGTCACCATAGATCACGCCCGGCACACGGCCGGCGCGACGCTCCGCCCGGGCGGCCCCCTTGCCGCTCTTCGGGCGCGCCGTCGCTTTCATTTCCTTGACGGTCGCCATAGTAGATACCTCTATCTAGCTGAAAAGGCGGCGCTTTCCGCCGCCTACCATCGCGGCAAGCCTCCAGGGGTGCCGGGGGCCGCGATTGGGCGGCGTTATAGCGGGGGGAGTTGGAAAGGGCAAGGAATTGGGGCGTATCCCTCGGCCGCTCGCGGGGGGAGGGTCGGCGAGCGAAGCGAGCCAGGGTGGGGGCGACAAAGCGTGACCCCATCCGACTCCTCGTGAGATTCGCTCACTCGGAGCCACCCTCCCCTTTCGGGGGAGGGATTCGCGCACCGCGGCCTATGTGCCTGCGATCTTTCCTTCCAGCGCCGCGATCCGCGCCTTTAGAGCCTCGTTTTCCTCGCGCGCGAGCCGCGCCATCTCCTTGACGGCCTCGAACTCCTCGCGCTGCACGACATCGAGATCGCGCAAAATGCGCTCGGCCTGATGACGGAACACCGTATCGAACTCGCGGCGCACGCCTTGCGCGACGCCGGCGGCGTCATTCATCAGCCGGGCCATTTCGTCAAAAAGCCTGTTCGTGGTCTGGGTCATCGCTCGCCTCCACGCATGGCCGTTACAATGACCATCGTGCTCGCGCCCCGCAAGAGCCGCACTCTTGCTATGCTTGACAGCGGCAACCGGCCGGCAGCATCACCTTGCCAGCAGAACGCGCATGCCTCTTTTCGTCATCCCGTTTCCGGCCATCGATCCCGTGCTGGTCCATCTCGGGCCGCTCGCGATCCGCTGGTACGCGCTCGCCTACATCTGCGGCATCCTGATCGGCTGGGTTTACGCGCGCGCGCTCATTCGGTCCGAACGGGTGTGGGGCGGCAAGGCGCCGATGACGCTCACGGATTTCGACGACTTCGTCCTGTGGGTCACGCTCGGCATCATTCTCGGCGGCCGCATCGGTTATGTGCTGTTTTACAATTTCCCGCATTACGCCGCGCATCCGCTGGAAATCTTCCAGCTGTGGAACGGCGGTATGTCATTCCACGGCGGCTTCACCGGCTGCGTGGTCGCGGTCGTTCTTTTTGCCTGGACGCGAAAGATTTCAATTCTCTCGCTCGGCGACGTGACATGCGCGGTCGGGCCGATCGGTCTTTTACTCGGACGCATCGCGAATTTCATCAACGGTGAATTGTGGGGACGGCCAACCGACGTGCCCTGGGCGATGGTTTTTCCCGGCGGCGGCCCGATTCCGCGCCACCCCAGTCAGCTCTATGAGGCGACGCTCGAAGGGCTCGTGCTGCTCGGCGTGCTCGCGCTGCTCATCCGCCTCGGCGCGCTGAAGCGGCCGGGCTTCATCATCGGCGCGTTCGCCGTCGGCTATTCGATCGCGCGCATCACCTGCGAGCTTTTCCGCGAGCCGGACATCCAGCTCGGATTTTTGTGGGGCGGCCTCACCATGGGGCAAATCCTGTCGGCGCCGCTGCTGCTTGCCGGCCTCTGCTTCATCGCTTATTCGCTACGGCATCCGCGAACACGGCCTTCCTGATGGACGAGACTCTATCGCCGCTCGAGCTCGATATCCGCCGGCGCATCGAGGCCGCGGGGCCGATGCCCGTGTCGCAATACATGAGGCTGTGCCTGCTCGATCCGCAGCACGGCTACTACACGACACGCAACCCGCTCGGCGCGGCCGGCGACTTCACAACGTCGCCGGAAATCAGCCAGATGTTCGGCGAACTGATCGGCATCTGGATGGCGGCGACGTGGCGGCAGATGGGCTCGCCGGAGCGCATCCGCATCATCGAGCTTGGACCGGGCCGCGGCACCATGATGAGCGACGCGCTGCGCGCGGTGAAAGTCATGCCGGCGTTCCGCGCCGCCGCCGTGGTCGATCTGGTCGACGTGAGCCCGACGTTGCGCGCCGAGCAGCAACGTACTCTCGCGGGGGCGTCGATGCCGCTCTTCTGGCATACCGCGCTCGACGACGTACCGCCGGGCCCGGCGATCATCGTCGCCAACGAGTTCTTCGACGCGCTGCCGGTGGCGCAGGTCGTCAAGAAAGGCAACCACTGGCACGAACGGCAGGTGGCGATCGACCGCGACGGGAAATTCGTCTTTGCGATCGCTGCCGATCCGCTTCCGCATTTTGAGAAACTGTTGCCGCCGCACATACGCGCGGCCGCAGACGGCGCCATCCTGGAATGGCGCGCCGATTCGCCCGCCGTCGAGATCGGACGGCGCGTGATGGACGGCGGCGGCGCGGCGCTGATCATCGACTACGGCCACGAGGAAAGCTCGGTCGGCGAGACCCTGCAGGCGGTCGGCAGCCACGCCTTCGCCGATCCGCTGAGCGCGCCCGGCGCGATCGACTTGACCGCGCATGTGGATTTTCAGGCGCTCGCGCAGGCGATCGAGAGCACCGGTGCGCGCACGCACGGGCCGATCATGCAATCGCAGTTGCTGCGGCGGCTCGGCATTCAGACGCGCGCGGCCACGCTCAAGGCGAATGCCGGACCCGAGGGCGCCGCGGCAATCGACGGCGCCCTGGCGCGGCTCATCGGCTTCGGCCGCAGCGCCATGGGCGATTTGTTCAAGGCGCTCGGCGCCGCCCATCCGAAGCTCGGAACGCTGCCCGGATTCGATTCATGATGCCGCCGGAAAAAGCCGAAGCGGCGCGCTTGCAGTCCCGTTCGCTGGGAGCGCTCGACGGAATCCGTCACGCTTTCTTCACGCGCGACGGCGGCGTGTCGGAGGGCATCTACGCGACGCTCAACGGCGGCGTCGGTTCGAACGATTCTCCCGATCGGGTGCGCGAGAACCGCGCGCGCATGGCGTCGGCGCTCGACGTGACGCCCGATCGCCTGCTCTCCGCCTATCAGATTCATTCGCCGGCCGTCGTCGTCGCCGACAAGCCGTGGCCGGCAAACGATCGCCCGCGCGCCGACGCGATGGTCACACGCGTGGCCTCGCTGGCGATCGGCATCTCGACCGCCGACTGCGGCCCGGTCTTGTTTGCCGACAGACACGCGCGCGTGATCGGCGCAGCGCATGCGGGCTGGAAGGGCGCGCTCACCGGCGTGCTGGAAGCGACGATTGCGGCAATGGAAACGCTGGGCGCGCAACGTCCGCGCATCGCCGCGGCTCTCGGCCCGATGATCCGCCAGCCGAATTACGAGGTCGGCCCCGAATTCGTCCAGCGCTTCGAAGCCGCGGATGCGAAGAACGCGCGCTTCTTCGCGCCGGCAGCACGCGCAGGCCACGCGCTGTTCGACCTCGCCGGCTTCATCGGCGCGCGGCTCGAAGGCGCAGGCATCGGCCAATTCGACGACCTCGGCCGCTGCACTTACGCAGAGCCGGATTGCTTCTTCAGCTATCGGCGCACCACCCATCGCGGCGAACCGGATTACGGCCGTCATATCAACGCGATCGTCCTTGCCGATTGAGCGCTTTTCCACGCGCGTGAATCGACGCTGGACCTCGCCATTTTGGCCGGTTACGATTTCACTTGTCGTCGGCGCGACCATAACAACAACGCCGCAGGGTGCGCTCATGGAGTGGAGTCGAGTTCGTCGCCGGCGGGCGGCGGCGCAAGGCGTTCAGCGACTCTCATGCATATTCACGGCTGCCTGCGCGTTCGCACTCGCGGGCTGCAATACGGACGGGCAACCCACTGCGTCGGTTGCTACGCCGCGTGGCGCGACCGTCGCGTTCGAATCAATCGATGGACCGCCGCCGGCTGTCTTTCACAAGCTGGTGGAAGACTTGAATGATGAAGCGCAGACGCGTCGCATGGCCGTCGTCTCGCGCGAGAGCCCGTCGGTTTACCGGGTGCGCGGCTATCTTTCCGCGCATGTCCTGCCAGACCGCACCGCGATCGCCTGGGTGTGGGATGTCTACGACCAGGAGCAGCGCCGGGCGCTCCGCATCAGCGGCGTCGAGCGGGCGGACGGCAAGCAGCGGACCTGGGCCGCGGCCGACGATGCCATGCTGCGCAGCATTGCGCGCGCCAGCATGCAGCAACTCGCCACCTTCCTGAACGAACCGGAAAATGCTCCTGCTGCGACGCCGCCGGAGCCGGCGATCACGCTCGCCAGCTTCAGCAACGAAACGACGCCGGAATCGGCCGGCATTTTCCGCATGTCGCAAGTCAAGGCCGATCCTGTCGCCAACGGGGGCGCCGCCGCGCAGGCGGACAGTGCGCCGGTGGACCCGGAAACGGTGCCCCTCCCGCCGCGGCGGCCGCAGGTCGTCGCGGCCGCTGTCTTTGCCGGTGACACGCTGGGCTTGGCGGCTGCACGCCACTGAGGCAAAGCCGCATTTACGCTTCGGCAATGGCGCGGGGAGAGCCGCGGGGAATCGTGTTGCCCGCCCCTGCCCGCCTTGTTATGACGACCCCGCCTTCCAACGCAGCATGAGGCGGGGATTTGACGATGTCGGGCAAGAACGGCGCGATCAAGCTCGTCGCCGGCAACTCCAACCCCGCCCTGGCGCAGGCCATCGCCGAGTACCTGAAGACGCCCCTCGCCAAGGCAGTGGTGCGGCGCTTCGCCGACATGGAGATCTTTGTCGAGATTCAGGAGAACGTGCGCGGCGCCGATTGCTTCGTCATCCAGTCGACATCGTTTCCGGCAAACGACCACCTGATGGAGCTGCTCATCATCATCGATGCGCTGCGCCGTTCTTCCGCGCGCCGCATCACCGCGGTGATCCCCTACTACGGCTACGCGCGGCAGGACCGCAAACCGGGGCCGCGCACGCCAATCTCGGCAAAGCTCGTCGCCAACCTCATCACGCGCGCCGGCGCCGACCGAGTCATGACGCTCGATCTGCACGCCGGACAGATTCAGGGCTTCTTCGACATCCCGACCGACAACCTTTACGCCTCGCCGGTGATGGTGCGCGACATCAAGGAGCGCTTCAAGCTCGACAACATCATGGTGGTGTCGCCGGACGTGGGCGGCGTTGTGCGCGCGCGCGGCCTTGCCAAGCGCATCAGCGCGCCGCTCGCCATCATCGACAAGCGGCGTGAGCGCGCCGGCGAATCCGAAGTAATGAACGTCATCGGCGAGGTCGCCGGCTACACCTGCATCCTGGTGGACGACATCGTCGATTCAGGCGGAACGCTGATCAACGCGGCCGAAGCCCTGCTCGGGCAGAAGGCGAAGGCGGTTTACGCCTATATCAGCCACGGCGTGCTGTCCGGCGGCGCCGTCGCGCGCGTGGCAAAGTCACGGCTGAAGGAGCTCGTCATCACCGACTCGATCCAGCCGACCAAGGAAATTCTCGCCGCCGGCAACATCCGCACATTGCCGATCGCGCCGCTGATCGGCGAAGCGATCGGCCGGACGGCCGCCGAGGAATCGGTCTCCAGCCTGTTCGACTGACCGAAATTGTCCACAACTGAGTCAAGCCGCCGCACCTTTGGCTGTGGAGAGTCACGCCCGTGCGGTTGCGCGTGAATCGCAAATCACGGCTCATAGCGCGCTCACGACGGCTTTGGCGGCCGGAATCGAGCGGGGTATAGTCATTCGGCTCGCTGATTCGCGTCGCGCGTCAAGGTCTCCAGTACCCTTGCGTCAATAGACCCGCGGAGCCGGCGGCTCCGCTGCGTGCGGTGGCGTGCGTTTCCTCTGGCTCAACTTGGCAAGGCGGAGACGTCATGTCCCTCACCGGCTACCCGGATGCGCAGCGACTCAACCCGCTCGACGTGGTCGAGCGCTTGGCCGCGGTGAACGACTGGTCGTTCGAGCGCGCAAGCGACGACGAGATCACCATCCTCGTGACCGGCAAGTGGACCGACTACCAGGTGTCCTACACTTGGATGAGCGGCATCGAGGCGCTGCACCTTGCGTGCGCTTTCGATCTGAAAGCGCCGCACCGCCGCCGCGCCGAAGTGCAGCAGCTCATCTCGCTCATCAACGAGCAGATGTGGATCGGCCACTTCGATCTCTGGCCGCAGGAAGGCCTGGTGATGTTTCGGCACGCGCTGGTCCTGTCCGGCGGCGTGACCGCATCCGGCTCGCAATGCGAGTCGCTGCTCGGCGCCGCGCTCGACGCATGCGAGCGCTACTTCAGCGCCTTTCAATTCGTCATCTGGGCGGGCAAAGGCGCGCGCGAGGCGCTCGACGCCGCGATATTCGAGACCTCGGGCGAGGCGTAGAGGCGAGCGTCTCGCGCTGCACGCGGGCCTTGTCCCGCGACTTTCAAGCGCGTTTTGGTTTTGCGCGGGAGCGCAGCCGGTGGGCAGGAGCGCGCGCCGGCGTGTTCTGCGCGACGGCGGCGCGGACGAGCGCCTTCAACGCCTTTTCATCGATTCTGTCGCCCTCGCGGATATCGACGGCGCGCCTCACGTTGCCTTCGAGGCTGGCGTTAAACAGGCCGGAAGGATCCGCCAGCGACGCGCCTTTGGCGAAGGTCAGCTTCACGACGTTCTTGTACGTCTCGCCGGTGCAGATGATCCCGGCGTGCTCCCAGACCGGGACGCCCAGCATCGCGTTCGACGGCTTCCGCCATTTCACGGCCTCGACGACGCCGGGATCGGCCTCCCTGATGATCCTGCGGACCCGCGCGAGCGTCTCGCCCCGCCAGTCGCCCAGCGCCTCGATCCGCGCATCGATCAGCCGGGAGGGGGAGTCTGCCTCTTTGGAGGCGCTCCGCTGCTTCATGGTTTTGTCGCCTTGCTCATGGTTGTGCCAGACTGATCATATAGGGTCGGGACGCCTGCCCGGGAGAAACAGCCATGCCCAACACCGTTCGATTGCACCGCGTTCTGGCGACCACGCCCGACAAGGTCTATCGCGCCTTCACCGAGGCGGACGCCATGGCGAAGTGGCTGCCGCCCAATGGCTTTACCTGCACCGTGCATCAGCTCGACGCGAAGGCCGGCGGCGTCCACCGGGCTTCGTTTCGCAATTTCACCACGGGCCAGAGCCATTCGTTCGGCGGGCAATACCTGGAGCTGAAGCCCGGCGAGCGCCTGCGCTACACGGACAAATTCGACGATCCCAATTTGCCCGGTGAAATGCAGGTGACGGTGAGGCTCAAAAAGGTGTCCGTCGGCACCGAGATCGAGATCGTGCAGGAAGGCATTCCCGACGCCATTCCGGCGGAAGCATGCTATCTCGGCTGGCAGGAGTCGTTGCGAAACCTCGCCCGTCTGGTCGAGCCCGACATCAAGCAATAGCAGCGAAGAGACATGGCCCGCCGCCTGCAACAAGCGCGCACGCTCGGCAAGTTCCGCGGCAGCCTCGTGCTGATCGGCGCCGGCAAGATGGGCGGCGCGATGCTGGACGGCTGGATTGCGCGCGGACTCAAGCCGAAGCAAATCGTCATCGTCGAGCCGCAGCCGGCGAAGGCCATCAAGGCGCTGGCGCGGCGCGGCGCGCGCCTCAACCCGAAAGGCAGGATCGAAAATGCATCGGCCGTCGTGGTGGCAGTCAAGCCGCAAACGGCGCCGGAAGCGCTGCCGCCGGTTGCGCCGTTTGCCGGACGATCGACGCTGGTGCTGTCGATCATGGCCGGGCGCACCGTCGCCTTCCTGGAGCAGATGTTCACGGCGAACGCGGCGATCGTGCGCGCGATGCCGAACACGCCGGCCGCCGTCGCGCGCGGCATCACCGTCGCCGTCGCCAACGGCAAGGCGGGCGCGCGCCACCGCAAGCTGGCGACCGATCTTCTGGCCGCGATCGGCAAGGTCGAATGGATCACGGACGAAGCCCTGATGGACGCCGTCACCGCGGTATCCGGCTCCGGTCCCGCTTACGTGTTCCTGCTGGCCGAGTGTCTCGCCAAGGCGGGCGTCGCCGCCGGCCTGCCCGCCGAGCTTGCGGCAACCCTGGCGCGCGAGACCGTCGCCGGTTCGGGCGAATTGCTGCACCGCTCCCCGCTCGATGCCGCGACGTTGCGCCAGAACGTCACCTCGCCCGGCGGAACGACCGCGGCCGCGCTGGAAGTGCTGATGGGACCGGGCGCATTCGAAGGGCTGCTGGTGCAGGCGGTCGCTGCCGCAACCCGGCGCGGGCGCGAACTGGCGGGCTAGAAGCGCCCTCCTCGCAGACCTAGATTAAGCAAAGAGGAACAGTCCGACGGAGGCCGCCATGGCCCGCAAAACCAGACGTCAGCGCGCGGCGCGATCCGCGCCCGCCAGTCCACCCGCCGCTCCCGCCGGCGGCACCGATCGCGAAAAAGCAATCGCCGCCTTTATGTCCCTGCTCGCCGAGCAGCCTTTCGAGCGGATCGGCCTTGCCGAAATTGCCGGCCGCGCCGGCCTGTCGCTCGCGCAGTTGCGCGGCGAATTCGGCTCGACGCTCGCCATTCTCGCCGCGCACATCAAGGAGATCGATCGCGCCGTGCTGGCCGGCACCGATGCCGACATGGCGGAGGAGCCGCCGCGTGAGCGCCTGCTCGACGTGCTGATGCGGCGCATCGAGGCGCTCGCGCCATACAAGGATGCCATCGCCTCGCTCATGCGCTCGGCGCGGCGCCACCCGAGCCTCGCGCTCGCGCTCAACACGATGGCCGTGCGCTCGCAGCGATGGATGCTGACCGCCGCCGACATCGGCGCGTCCGGCCCAATGGGCGCGCTGCGCGCGCAAGGCGCCGCGCTGATGTATGCGCGCGTGCTCGACGTGTGGCTCGACGACGACGAGCCTGGCCTGAGCCGCACGATGGCGGCGCTCGATCGCGGGCTTGCCAGCGGCGAGCGCTGGGCGGGATTCCTGAACGACCTCTGCGCCATTCCGCGCTGCATCGTGCGCGGCCCGCGCCGGCGGCGCCGGCGCCGCGATGAGGAAGAGGCCGAGGCGGCGTGACTACACCGGCACCCTGACGGTCGCGCGCAATCCGCCCATCGGGCAATCGCCAAGCGTGATGTCGCCGCCATGCGATCGCGCGATGTCGCGCGCGATTGCGAGACCGAGGCCGGTGCCGCCCTCGTCCTGATTGCGCGCATCGTCCAGCCGCAGAAACGGCTTGAATACTTCTTCGCGCATGTGCGCCGGAATGCCGGGGCCGTCGTCGTCGATGGTGACCGTGAGCCAGCGGTGGTCGCGATGACCGGTGATCGCGATCGAGCGCGCAAAGCGCGCGGCGTTCGACACCAGATTGGCGAGGCAACGCTTGAGCGCCGCCGGCCGGACGGTGACGACCGGCGGGCCATGAAAGACCACGCTCGCCTTGTGGCCGTGCCGCTCGGCGTCGTCCTTGAGCTCCTTGAGAAAGGCTTCCATGTCGGTTGGCGCGGATTGCTCGCCGAAATCGCCGCGCGCGAAGGCAAGATAGGCCTCCAGCATGCGCGCCATCTCGTCGACGTCCTTCTTCATCGCCTCGGCTTCCTGGCTGTCGCCGATCAATGCCAGCTCGAGCTTGAAGCGCGTGAGCACGGTGCGCAGGTCGTGCGACACGCCCGCAAGCATCGCGGTGCGCTGCTCGATCGTGCGCTCGACGCGCGCCTTCATCTCGATGAAGGCCTGCGCTGCGCGGCGCACCTCGCGCGCGCCGCGCGGGCGAAAATTCGCCACGTCGCGGCCCTTGCCGAAGCTCTCGGCGGCATCCGCAAGCCGCAGGATCGGCTTGATCTGGTTGCGCAGGAAGATGATCGCCACGGTGAGCAGCACCACCGACGTGCCGACCATCCAGAGCAGGAAGATTTCGGAATTGGAGGCATAGGCCGCACTGCGGCGCGCGAACACGCGCATCACCGCGTTGCCGAGCTGGATGCGGATTTCGATCAGCGCGGACTTGCCCACGGTGTCGAGCCAGAACGGGCGTCCGATCTTCTTGCGGATTTCATCCGACAGCGATTGATCCAGCAGCGAGAAGAACGGCTTGGGGCCGGGCGGCGGCATTTCCGAGATGGGCAGGAAATCGACCGCGAGCCCGAGGCGCTCGCGCGCGATGCGCTTGATCTGGGCGCGGTCGGCATCCTGCGGATAGCCGTTGTAGACGTCGATCAGCGCGGCGATGTCCTGCACCACCGCCGCCGACAGGCGCTGCGTGACCAGATTCCAGTGGCGCTCCATGAACACGAACGCCACCACCGACTGGAGGATCACCATCGGCAGGATGATGATGAGCAGCGCGCGCGCATAAAGGCCTTTCGGCATGATGCCGGCGACCCAGCGGCTGAGCCGCCGCCATGCGTCGCCGAAACGGCCCGCCGCCGTCCGGATCGAGCGGATCGTGGCAACGCCGATGTCGAGGCTTGTCATGACACGACCAGACGGTAGCCGATGCCACGGACCGTCTGCACGATGAGCGGATTGGTGGGATTGATCTCGATCTTGCGCCGCAGCCGGTTCACCTGCACGTCGACCGCGCGCTCGCTCACCGGCCCGCCGTCGCCGGCGAGCGCAAGCCGCGACACGGTTTCACCAGGGGTGGTCGCCAGCACGCGCAACATTTCGCGCTCGCGGTCGGTCAGGCGGATCACTTCGTCGCCGCGGCGCAACTCGCCGCGCGCGAGATGAAAGATGAACGCCCCGAAGCGCACGGATTCGGGCGCCGGCATGGCCGCCGGCTGCGCCCGCTTCAGGATGTTGGCGATGCGCAGCGATAGCTCGCGCGGCTCGAATGGTTTCGCCAGATAGTCGTCGGCGCCCATCTCGAGGCCGTGGATGCGGCTCTCCGCGCCGTCGCGCGCCGTGAGCATCAGGATCGGCACGCCGGAAAACGTGCGGATTCCCTTGGCGAGATCGAAGCCGGTTTCTCCCGGCATCATCACGTCGAGGATCAACAGATCGAAGCTGAGCCCGGTGAGCTTGGCCCGCGCCTCGGCCGCCGTTTCCGCCGTCGTCACACGATAGCCTTCGCCGCGCAGGAACCGCGAAAGCAGGTCGCGAATGCGCCGATCGTCGTCGACGATCAGGAGGTGCGGCGCGTCATCGGCAAGAAGAGCGGGCACGGACATCGATGGATTCCGGATCACCTCAGGCGCGTTGCTTGCGCGCGTGATCGCCGCGCGCGATCAGGCGCACGACGTCGTCGCGATTTTCAGAATCGATCATGGCAATGAGAAAGCGCCGCGCTGCCTCGTGCGCGCCCGGCCCGAGCTCGGCGAGCGCGCGCGTGATCCGCTCGGTTTGCAGCGCTGCGAGCTTCAGCGCCAGCGCCTCGCCCTTGGCCGTGACATACAGCAGACGCTGGCGGCGATCCTGCGCGCCCTCCTTTTGCAGCACGTAGCCTTCGTCAATGAGCTGCTTGAGCACGCGGCCAAGCGATTGCTTGGTGATGTTCAAAATGCCGAGCAGATCGGCAACCTTCATGCCCGGATTGCGATTGACGAAATGCAGCACGCGGTGGTGCGCGCGTCCGAAGCCGAGCTTGCTCAGCACCACGTCCGGATCGCCGACGAAGTCGCGGTAGGCAAAAAAGAGAAGCTCGATAATGTCCCAGACGGGCTCGGCCGCGGCGCCTTGACCTGCGCCCGGCCGATCGGCGAACCCCGCCGCCCTGACCTTCAAATTTATGTCAGCCATATTGACATATTCTCGATGTATTGTTACAAAAACGAGCGTACAAACGAAAGGATCGTACCCGGACCGCTGGACTGATCGCGTTGCCTGTTCGCAGCAGCGTGCTCATGGGTTGGCCGAGTATTACCGGGCTTGCCGTGCGAAGCAAAGTGTTGGATCGCGCGCGAAAAAAGCGTCATTAAGGCCACAAAACAAAGGCTTTGCCGGCGCACCGCGAAGAGTTGAGGAGGAATCCCATGGCTGCACAGTCTTACGACCGCCTCGAGGGCGTCATCTGGTACGACGGCAAGCTGGTGCCCTGGGAAAGCGCGAACCTGCACGTGCTCAGCCACGGGCTGCATTACGCGAGTTGCGTGTTCGAGGGCGAACGCGCCTATGGCGGAAAAATTTTCGAATGCACCAGGCATTCGGAACGGCTGAAGCGGTCCGCCAATATTCTCGATTTTGAGATCCCCTACTCGGTCGCCGAGATCGATGCCGCCAAGAAACTGGTGGTCGAGAAGAACGGCAAGCCGGAAGCCTATGTGCGGCCGGTGGCGTGGCGCGGCTCGGAAATGATGGGCGTCTCCGCGCAAAACAACACGATCCATCTGGCGATCGCCAGCTGGCAATGGCCGAGCTATTTTGATCCCGAGCAGCGCCTCAAAGGCATAAGGCTCGACCTCGCCGAATACCGCCGTCCCGATCCGCGCACAGCGCCCTGCCGCGCGAAAGCTGCGGGCCTGTACATGGTCTGCACCATCTCCAAGCACAAGGCCGAGCGCAAAGGCTACGCCGACGCCATGATGCTGGACTGGGAAGGCCGCGTCGCGGAATGCACCGGCGCCAACATCTTCTTCGTCAAGGACGGCAAGATTCATACGCCGATCGCCGACTGCTTCCTCGACGGCATCACGCGGCAGACCGCCATCCGGCTCGCCCGCAAGCGCGGCATCGAAGTGATCGAGCGGCGCATCCTGCCGGACGAGCTCACCGGCTTTTCCGAATGCTTCATCACCGGCTCGGCCGCCGAGGTGACGGCCGTCTCCGAGATCGCGCGCTGGAATTTCAATCCGGGCGGCGTCACCAAAACGCTGATGGACGACTACACCGCGCTGGTGAACGCCAAGGCCGAAGCCGCAGTCGCGTAGCGCTCGCGCAGACAGAACCAAACGATACGATTGCCGAACCGCTCGGTTGTCATGCCCCGCGCAAGCGGGGGATCCAGTAAGCTGCTGAAACTGTGGTGTTTACTGGATCGCCGGCTTTCGCGGGCGATGACAGGCGAGAGAACGTTTGCGCATCAGTGCGTTTCAACGAATTTTGCGCTAGTCGCGTATAACGACCAGCCGGTCGGTGCCGGATTCCGCGCCCCAGACTTCGCCGGGGCGTCCGTTCAGCTGGCGCACGGCCGCGCCGCGGCGGTTGCTCGGGAAACTTTGAAATTTTTCGGTTTTCGGATCGAATCGCACGATCGCGTTCGCCGCAAAATCCGAAAGCCAGACGATGTCCTTCTCGTCGACGTAGACGGCGTAGCAGCCGGTCTTGCTGTTCGGCAAGCTCCACACTTTCCAGCTCTTCGCAATCGGGTCGAAGCGGCCAACCTCGCCGCTGTTCCAGAAACTCACCCAGAGCTGACCCTTGGAGTCCGACCAGATGCGGCGCGGGCCGACGCCGGGCCTCGGCGGCGCCACCATCATGGCATCGCCGCTGACGGTATCGATCTTGGCGATGTGGTCGCCGGCCAGCGAGGCGTACCAGACTTCGCCTTTCGGCGTCGTCGTGATGCCGTAAGGCCCCGTCCCTTTCGGCGCCTTCCAGGCTTCGACCTTGCCCGTCGCCGGATCGACGCGGCCATAGACGCCGCCCTGTCCGGTAAACCAGAGAATGCCTTTGCGGTCGAAGGTTGCCGTATTGAGATTCGCGTTCGGAAAATCCTTCGGTAGCGGAAAGACTTTCAGCTTCTTTGCGGACGGGTCGTATCGCACAATCGCATTCTGCCCGCCGTCGGTGACCCACGCGGCACGGTCCGGCCCGACGATGACGCCATGTGGCGCCGATTCAGCGCCGAGCGGAATCTGCTCCGACTTGCCGGTTTTCGGATCAAGCCGGCCAAGCGCCCCTTGCAGTTGCGCGGTGTACCAGACCGCGCCGTCGGGCGCCGGCGCAACGTCGTGCGGGCCGGCGCCTTCGTTGACATTGAAATAGAGAACCTTCGCCGCGTCCGCGGCGGCGTTCATGCCGAGCAGCGCGACAAGCAATGCGAGGACAACGGGAAGCCGGTGCACCTGCTCTCTCCCTCGCGGCTATCCTGCCGCAGGCGCGAGCTAACGCAAGCCAATCCTGCGCGGCGGATGATGGCAGTTACACTCAACGTTAAAACCGGAACCCGAAGCCGACGCCATAGCGCGTCTCCGGTTCGCCTGTTCCGTTGCCGGCCAGGCCCGCCTTGCCGGGTTGCCGGTAGCTGGGATCGATTTCCGTCGTCTCACCATAAAGGAAAACGTCCTTTTTCTTGGTGACGTCAAGCTGATATTGGCGCGTCTCGGTGTTCGGCGTTTTAACCGCGCTGGTGCTGTATTCAAGGTCGCCCAGCTTCTTCGTCGTGCTCGATCCGCCAAGCTTGTTGTCCTGCGCGAGGCTAACGGATGTCGCGGCAAGCAATGCCGTCATTGCGATAAGCAAGCTCCGCATAGCGTCCTCCTCGAATCGAGCCGTGCCGACGCTCACGTTAATAGACGAGTAACCTCAACGAACCGTTTCACTCTTGCCGCGCGCCGGCGCGGTCCAGCGCTCGCCGGCGCGGTCGTCGCTTTCCTTGGCGGCCACCCAGGACGCGCCGTCCCGCGCTTCCACCTGCTTCCAGAACGGGGCGCGCGTCTTGAGGTAGTCCATCAGAAATTCGGCCGCGGCGAAAGCAGCCTCGCGATGCGAGGACGCGGTGACCACGAGCACGATATTTTCCCCGGGCGCAATGCGGCCATGACGATGAATGACCGTCACGCCAAGCAAGGGCCAGCGCTTCTGCGCCTCGGCCACGTGCCGCGCGATTTCCGCTTCGGCCATCTCCGGATAGTGCTCGAGATTGAGCGCGCCGATCGGCGCGCCGCCTTCGTCGCCGCGGCAGATGCCCGTGAAGGTGACGACCGCGCCGATATCGGGGCGTCCGCGCGTCAGCTTCGCCGCTTCGGCGGCGGCGTCGAAGGGCTCGCGCTGGAGGCGAATGGTCGCGGTCATGCCGCCAATGTACTCCCGCCGGAGGCGATGCGGGAGAGCTAGCCGCCCGTCATCGGCGGAAAGAAGGCGATCTCGCCCGCGTTCTCGATGCGGGCCTGTGGCTGCACATGGTTGCGGTCGATCGCTGCCCGGATCACCTTCGGATTTTCGAAGGCATAGGCGTATTCCTCGCCGCGTCCCGACAGCCAGCCGATCAGGTCCGCAACCGTCTTCACCTCGGCGGGAACATCGATTTCTTCCTCGGGAACTCCGACGCGCTCGCGCACCCAGGCAAAATAACGCAATTTCATGTGGCTCAATCCTCGATCAGGTAACGCAAGCCCGCGCGCAGATAATCCCAGCCGGTGTAAAGCGTCAGCAGGGCCGACAGCCACAACAGCGTCAGGCCAATCAGCGTCACATAGGGAATGACGAGATCGCCGGCGCGCCCGGCGAGCAGAAAGCCCACCGCGATCATCTGCCCGGTCGTCTTCCATTTGGCGAGCCGCGTCACCGGCACGCTGACGCGCAACTCGGCCAGGAATTCGCGCAGGCCCGAGACAAGAATTTCGCGGCACAAGATGATGATCGCCGCCCAGAGCGACCAGCCACGGATGGTGCCGTCCGCGGCCAGCATCAACAAGCAGGAGGACACCAGAAGCTTGTCCGCGATCGGATCGAGCATGCGGCCGAGCGAGGATTGCTGTTCCCACATGCGCGCGAGATAGCCGTCCAGGATGTCGGTGATGGCCGCCGTGATGAACACGACGAGCGCCAGCCA